>CACHEF010000024.1 GCA_902578775.1 uncultured Pelagibacteraceae bacterium | reverse complement strand
AGAGTTTCTTGTCCAGATGAGTCATCCTCTAAAGCTCTAAAAGAAATAATTAAACATGTGGATGTACCTATAGTTGCTGATATTCATTTTCATTATAAAAGGGCGATTGAAGCAGCAGTTAGTGGTGCTAGTTGTTTAAGAATTAACCCAGGAAATATTGGTAACATTAAAAAAATAAAAGAAGTTATAAAAGCAGCAAAAGACAACAATTGCTCCATAAGAGTAGGTGTAAATGCTGGATCATTAGAGAAAGATATTTTAGAGAAATATAAAGAACCTTGTCCAGAAGCTTTAGTTGAAAGTGCATTGAGAAACATCAAAATTTTAGAGGATGAAAATTTTAATAATTTAAAAATAAGTGTGAAATCATCGGATATATTTTTATCAATAGAAGCCTATCGTCAATTGTCAAAGGCCACAGAATATCCTCTACACTTGGGAATTACAGAAGCAGGGGGTTTTATACCTGGAAGTATAAAATCCTCTATAGGTTTGGGTACATTACTTTTAGATGGTATAGGTGATACAATAAGAATTTCTTTATCTGATAATCCTGTAGAAGAAGTTAAGATTGGTAATGAGATACTAAAATCCCTGAATTTAAGAGAAAGAGGAGTCAAGATAATCTCATGTCCATCTTGCGCTAGACAGGGGTTTCAAGTAATTGACACTGTTAAGATTTTAGAAGAAAGACTCTCTCATATTAAAGCACCAATTACTCTCTCTGTAATAGGTTGTGTGGTGAATGGCCCTGGAGAGGCGGCCATGACGGATGTAGGTATAACAGGAGGAAAAAAAGGTAATAATATGCTTTATTTGTCAGGAGTGCAGTCTGAAAAAGTTTTGACTGATGACATGATTGATAAGGTCGTAAGAGAAGTTGAAAAAAAGGCTTCTGAACTAAAGAGCAAATAAATGATCCCTCTGAAAACAATAGAAGATTTAATTGGCAAGCATGCGTTGTTAGAAAAAGAATTATCATCAGGATCAATAGACAAAAAAACTTTTGCAGAAAAATCTAAAGAATATTCTGACATAAATGAAATTATTATTAATGCTAAAAAATATATTTCTTATGAAAATAATAAATTAGAACTTAAAAAAATTTTAGATGACACAAGTTCAGATGAAGAACTTCGAAAGATGGCAGAAAATGAATTAAATGAACTTGATATTGAAAATGAAAAGAATGAAAAAAAATTAAAATTATTTTTACTACCAAAAGATGAAGCTGATAAAAAAAATGCAATAATTGAAATTAGAGCAGGCACTGGTGGACTAGAAGCAAGTTTATTTGCAGCAGATTTATTTAAGATGTATGAAAAAGTAAGCCATAAAAAAAAATGGTCAGTTGAACTAATTTCAATTTCAAGAAGTGAAGCTGGAGGATTAAAGGAGGTTATAGCATCTATAAAAGGAAATAATATATATTCTACACTTAAATATGAAAGTGGTGTTCATAGGGTTCAAAGAGTTCCTGATACCGAAACTCAAGGTAGGGTTCATACATCTGCAGCCACCGTGGCAGTTTTGCCTGAAGTAGAAGAGGTTGATCTTAAAATAAATGAGTCAGATCTTAGAGTTGATGTATTTAGAGCAGGCGGACCTGGCGGACAATCTGTAAACACAACTGATAGTGCTGTAAGAATTACCCATATTCCTACTGGTCTTTCAGTTTCTCAACAAGATGAGAAATCTCAACATAAAAATAAGGCAAAAGGAATGAAAATTTTAAGAGCAAGACTATATGAATTAGAAAGAACAAGAATTGACCAAGAAAGATCTCAAGATAGAAAAAGCAAAATAGGAACTGGAGACAGATCTGAAAGAATCAGAACTTATAATTTTCCTCAAGGCAGAGTGACAGATCATAGAATTAATCTTACTTTACATAAATTAGAAGAGTTTTTAGAGGGAGAAGTTTTTGACGAGGTGATTGAGTCTTTAACATTACAAGCTCAAGAAGAAAGCCTCAGTAATTTAAGTTAATTATGAAATTAGTAAAAGTTCTTCATGAAGGTTATCTTAAATTGAGAAATAGTAATATTAAGACAGCTTTACTTGATAGTGAATTATTATTAGCAGAGGTTTTAAATAAAAGTAGAAAATTTATTATTTTAAATTCTAATAATCATATTAAAAAAAAAGAATACGATAGCTTTCAGCATATGATCACTCAACGCTCCAAAGGTAGGCCAGTATCATACTTAATTAATAAAAAATTTTTTTGG
>CACHEF010000023.1 GCA_902578775.1 uncultured Pelagibacteraceae bacterium | reverse complement strand
TTTTTTAGGAATTTTCATACCTACAATCTTAAAAAAAACCCTATTTTAAATGATTATTTAATGTTTTTTATAATTTGCCAAAAATCTAATCTCTTACAAAGTATATTGAGGTAATTTAATATGAGATAATTTAAAATATCTAATAATTACATTTTTTATACTACTCATAAAATATAATAAATTCAGTAGTTTATATTCATTACTTAATGTAATACTTAAGATAATAGTAAATAAATAATACCTATTATTTAACCTTTTTAACTAAATTCTCCCTTCTTGAGATGTAGATTCCACTTAAAACAATAATGAATAATCCTAGAAAAGTCCAATTATCGGGGAAATCACTAAAGAAATAATAGCCTATTATAATATTCGTAATGATCTCAAAATAACTAAATGGAGCTAATTTAGAGGCGTCAGCGTATTTGAGAGATAATATTAAGAATAAATGCCCTATACAAGCAAATATACCTATAGCAGCCATCATTGACCACTGATTTAAGCTAGGCTTAACCCATATGAAAGGCATTACAGTTGAAATAATTATGGCCCCTACTACACCAGTTAATAATAAAGTTAATAAAGGATTATCTGAAGTACTTAATTTACGAGTAATAATTAAATAAAACCCATACATTACACCTGTTCCAAGAGCAGCTATGCTTGCTAAATTAATTTCAACAAAACCTGGTCTTATAACTACTAAAGAACCTATAAAACCTATGATTACTGCAGACCATCTTCTAAATCCTACCTTCTCACCTAAAAAAATTGGAGAAAAAGCTGTAACAATTAAAGGGGCGACAAATGCTAGAGTTAATGCTTTTGCTAAAGAGATTATAGAAATTGCATAAAAAAAACAAATATTAGCTGTTAAAAGAATTAATCCTCTTATGAATTGTAATTTTGGCTTATCAGTCCATACAAGATATTTTCGAAAAAAGAAAAACATTATTGGAAGAGTAAATACAACAGTAAAAAAATATCTTGCCCAAGTTATTTGCAGTACTGGCAGATCTGTACTTAAGTATTTTGCAAATCCGTCCATTATAGGAAGCATTACCCAAGCTAATAGATTAAAAATGATAGCCTTCATTTATTAAAGGATATAGATTAATTAAAGTATTTCAAAGCAAAGAATACTACAATTGGTACAGTTATAAAAGACATGAGAGTTGATACGACAATAGTACTTGCTACACTATCAACTATCTTTTTAGGTGAATATATTGATGCTACAAGATAATTAAGAACAGCGCTTGGCATTGAACATTGTATTAATAAGACACCTGCTGCAAAACCTTCTAAATCAAAATATAAAATCAATAAATATCCAATTATAGGGCCAACAATAACTCGACCTATAGATGAAAATATAGCTTTGTTAATTGAAAAAACTTTTAATCTTGTTAATGCTATTCCTAAAGACATTAAAATAAGAAATATTGTTGCATACATAAGTAGAAAAGTAGTATTTTCAATAAATCCAGGAAGTTCTAAATCATAATAAAGTAAAATTACAGCAACTACAATTGCATAAAAAGGTGGACTTTTAATAATAACATTTAAACTAAATTTTCTATCAGCTAAAAATACACCTAATGTAAAGTGACAAAGAATAATTAGTGCAGAAATAGCTGCTGAAACACCAAGACCCTGTGAGCCATAAGCAAATAAACATATTGGTAAACCCATATTACCAGTATTAGGCATTGTTAATGGAGGTAATTCTCTTATAATGTCTTTCGTACTTAGAAAATATAGTATTATTATTCCAGTAACCATAAATCCACAAATAGCTAGTGCATAATACCAAAAATAATTTAGAAAAATATTGAATGATATATTTACTGGATTTAAAGCATAAATAATCATTGCTGGAGTGCCTACATTTGCTGCAAAATTAGTAATAAAAGTAGTATCAATTTTTGGATTTTTTTTTCCAAGGTAATAGCCAATCCCAACTACAAAAAAAACTGGAAATAAAACCTCAAAGAGTTTTAGATATATATCCATTAATTTAAAAGTCTTATTAAAGTGGGAATTTTAAGAATATTTCTATTATTTTTAAATATTGATAAACAATTCTTACAATTAATTTCTGAAGTTTTATGTGTTATAATAACAATTGTTGCTTTATTATTCTTCTTATCAGGAGTTTGAATTATTCTTTTTACTGATATGTTAAATTTAGCTAATCTATTAGTTATATTCGATAAAACACCAGGTTTATCTTTAACTTCAAATCTTAAGTATAAAGAATTAGCATAATTATTAATATTATA
>CACHEF010000022.1 GCA_902578775.1 uncultured Pelagibacteraceae bacterium | reverse complement strand
TATGGGAAGAACTTGTTTTGAGGTGAGTTTCCCGCTTAGATGCTTTCAGCAGTTATCTCGTCCATACTTAGCTACCCGGCACTGCAGCTGGCGCTACAACCGGTCCACCAGTGGTATGTTCAACCCGGTCCTCTCGTACTAGGGTCAACTCCTCTCAATTCTTCTACACGCATAGCAGATAGGGACCGAACTGTCTCACGACGTTCTGAACCCAGCTCACGTACCACTTTAATTGGCGAACAGCCAAACCCTTGGGACCTGCTCCAGCCCCAGGATGTGATGAGCCGACATCGAGGTGCCAAACACTGCCGTCGATATGAGCTCTTGGGCAGTATCAGCCTGTTATCCCCGGCGTACCTTTTATCCGTTGAGCGATGGCCCTTCCACTCAGAACCACCGGATCACTATGACCGACTTTCGTCTCTGCTCGACTTGTCAGTCTCACAGTCAGGCAGGCTTATGCCATTGCACTCTACGAACGATTTCTGACCGTTCTGAGCCTACCTTCGCACGCCTCCGTTACTATTTGGGAGGCGACCGCCCCAGTCAAACTACCCACCATACAATGTCTTGATGCCGGATGACGGCTATCAGTTAGATATCAAGAAAAACAAAAGAGGTATTTCACTGGTGACTCCACAAAAGCTGACGCCTTTGTTTCAATGTCTCCCTCCTATGCTAAATATGTTTTTCCTAACACCAATGTA
Organism: uncultured Pelagibacteraceae bacterium; assembly: GCA_902578775.1. Classification (GTDB taxonomy): domain Bacteria; phylum Pseudomonadota; class Alphaproteobacteria; order Pelagibacterales; family Pelagibacteraceae; genus Pelagibacter. The sequence continues at coordinate 1,765 of CACHEF010000022.1, read as the reverse complement.
AAGTTGCAGTAAAGGTGCACGGGGTCTTTCCGTCTAACTACGCGAACTCCGCATCTTCACGGAGAATTCAATTTCACTGAGTTGATGTTGGAGACAGCGGAGAAATCGTTACGCCATTCATGCAGGTCGGAACTTACCCGACAAGGAATTTCGCTACCTTAGGACCGTTATAGTTACGGCCGCCGTTTACTGGGGCTTCAGAAATGAGCTTGCACCCATCGCATTAACCTTCCAGCACCGGGCAGGCGTCAGACCCTATACATCCACTTACGTGTTAGCAGAGCCCTGTGTTTTTGATAAACAGTCGCTTCTCCCTGGCTTGTGCCACCTTTAAATAGTTGCCTACAAAAAGGTCTTCCTTATTCCGAAGTTACGGAAGCATTTTGCCGAGTTCCTTCAACATCATTCTCTCAAGCGCCTAAATATACTCTATTAATCCACCTGTGTCGGTTTAGGGTACGGTCTAATGATGGAGCTATTTCTTGGAACCTTTTCGCGGCAAATTCAATCCATTAAGAATTTACAACTTACAAGATCCGTCACTACCATCTGGTTAAGGAATATTAACCTTATTTCCATCGACTACGGCTTTCGCCCTCGCCTTAGGTGCCGACTAACTCTGCGCGGATTAACCTTGCGCAGAAACCCTTGGATTTTCGGCGAAGAAGTTTTTCACTTCTTTTATCGTTACTTATGTCAGCATTCGCACTTCTGATACCTCCAGGATCCTTCACAGGTATCCCTTCACAGGCTTACAGAACGTTCCGCTACCAGTTATAATTTTCGAAAAAATTATAAATCCACAGATTCGGTATATGATTTTAGCCCCGTTACATCTTCGGCGCAGAAACTCTATTAGACCGGTGAGCTGTTACGCTATCTTTAAAGGATGGCTGCTTCTAAGCCAACCTCCCGGCTGTTAAGGAATTTCCACATCCTTTCACACTTAATCATAATTTTGGGACCTTATCTGGTGGTCTGGGCTCTTTCCCTCTCGACCATGGACCTTAGCACCCACAGTCTGTCTGCTGAGGAACAATGTTTAGCATTCGGAGTTTTATTAGGTTTGGTAAGAATCTCTTCCCCCTAGCCCATTTAGTGCTCTACCTCTAAACATCTATTTACTCAACGCACTACCTAAATAGTTTTCGCGGAAAACCAGCTATCTACGAATTTGGTTGGCCTTTCACCCCTTACCACAAGTCATCCAAAGACTTTTCAACGTCAACTGGTTCGGTCCTCCGGTTGGTGTTACCCAACTTTCAACCTGCTCATGGTAAGCTCATTCGTTTTCGGGTCTAATTCATAAAACTAATCGCCCTATTAAGACTTGCTTTCGCTGCGCCTACACCTAGATGGCTTAAGCTTGCTTTATAAATTAAGTCACTGACCCATTATACAAAAGGTACGCCGTCACTCTAAAAAGAGCTTCGACTGATTGTAGGCATGCGGTTTCAGGTTCTATTTCACTCCCCTAATAGGGGTTCTTTTCACCTTTCCCTCACGGTACTTGTTCACTATCGGTCACTGAAGAGTATTTAGGCTTAGAGGGTGGTCCCCCTATATTCGAGCAGGATTTCACGTGTCCCGCTTTACTCAAGAATTTTGTTAAACATTACTTATACGGGACTATCACCCTCTATGGTTAGCTTTTCCAAACTATTCAAATTTTTTTAACAAAACTACTGGCCTAGTCCGCGTTCGCTCGCCACTACTAACGGAATCTCAATTGATTTCTTTTCCTCTGGTTACTTAGATGTTTCAG
>CACHEF010000021.1 GCA_902578775.1 uncultured Pelagibacteraceae bacterium | reverse complement strand
TTAATCTTATCTTATTATTATCATCAAATAAAAAAACCTGATTTCTTTTTTTTAAAAATTTAAAAGATGAAATACCACTTTTGCCAAGACCATAAATTAGAATTTTTTTATTGATAAAAATATTTGAATTTTCATTCATTATCTTAATTTTAAGGTAGCTAAACCTATCATTGCTAAAATTATTGAAATAATCCAAAACCTGATCACGACTGTTGATTCTGGCCAGCCTTTTTTTTCAAAATGATGGTGTATTGGTGCCATCTTAAAGATTCTTTTTCCTGTAAGTTTATATGATATTACTTGGACCATTACAGAAACTGCTTCCAAAACAAAAAGGCCTCCTGTAATTGCTAAAACAATTTCGTGTTTTGTAATTATACCTACGGCTCCTAAAGAACCTCCTAAAGACAATGAGCCAGTATCACCCATAAAAATCTTAGCCGGAGGAGCATTAAACCATAAAAAACCTAAGCATGAACCTATTATCGCTCCACAAAAAATTGATACTTCTCCAGTGCCTTCTATGTAAGGTATTTGCAAATAATCAGAAAACACAACATTTCCTGTGACGTAACTTATAAAAGCAAAACAAACTGCAACTAGTATCACCGGAACTGTAGCTAAACCATCAAGGCCATCTGTAAGGTTTACAGCATTAGATGACCCAACAATTACAAATACTGAAAAAGGAATAAAAAACCAACCAAGATTTATGATCAGATTTTTAAAAAAAGGAAAATATAAATTTGTGATATCTTGATAATCTACAAAATATACAAAGAAACTTACTCCTGAAATAGCTATTACAATTTGTAAAATTATTTTCAATTTAGATGATATTCCTGAAGAATTACTATGTTTAATTTTTTTATAATCATCAAAGGCTCCTAGCAGTCCAAAAGAAACAGCAATAAATATACAAAATAAAATATTAATATTAGATAAATCACCCCAACATAGTACTGATATCAATAAGCCCAGTAAGATAATTACTCCACCCATTGTTGGTGTTCCAATTTTCTTTATAATATGATCTTCTGGACCATCATCACGTATCGGATTTAAAATTTTTTGGTTTGAAAAAAATCTGATAAATGGGCCGCCAATAATTAAAACAATTATCAAAGAAGTAAAAACTGATAAACCAGTTCTAAATGTTATATATTTAAAAACATTCAAAAATCCAAAAGTATCTATAAAATTAAGTAAAAATTGATATAGCATTATTTAAACCTTTTAATGTCTTTTACTATCTGATTAAAACCTGTCGCATTTGAGGCTTTGATCATTAAATAATCGTTATTATTTAAGTCTTTTTTTATAAATTCTATAATTTGAGACTTGTTATGCAAAACTCTGCCTTTTTTTGATTTAGAAAGTTTTTGAAATATTAATTTAACATTATTTCCTTTAACAAATACTTTATTAATTTTTGTTTTATTAATTATAGGAGCAATAGATTTATGAAGTTTTTTTGAATGTCTTCCAAGTTCTAACATATCTCCAATTAAAAGATATTTTTTTGATTTTTTTGATTCAATTTTTTCAAAGTTTAAAATTGCAGACTTAAGAGATAAAGGATTAGAATTGTAACTTTCATCAACTAAATTGATATTCTTATTCATAATCTTGATACGTGAAATATCACCGCGCCCCTTAGGTATTTCAAAATTTAAAAAAATATTTTTATTCAATTTAGAAATATCAAAATAAATACTAATTACAGCTATTGCCCCTAAAATATTGTAGATATTACTTTGAAAATTATTTGAAATTAAAAAATTTTTTTTAAGACTATTATGCTCAATTTTAATCAAAAAATATTTACCGTTTCTGTTTATATTCTTTAAAAAAATATTAGATTTTTGATCTTTAATACCAAATGAAATAACTTTTAAATTTTTCTTAAAAGCAATTTTTTTATGCAATTTAAAAAACCTATCATCTGCATTTAACACAATGTAACCCTTTGGTCCTGTATTATAGATAATTTCTGACTTAGCCAATGCAATACTTTTAATATTATTAAAATTTTTTGCATGTGCATAATTAATATTAGTGATGACGCTTACATTTGGTTTAATAATTTTAGATAAATTATCTATTTCACCCTTTTTATCCATGCCTACCTCTAAAACTCCATAATTGTCAGCATAATTTAAATTAAAAAGACTTAAAGGAACTCCATATTTATTATTATATGATCTTGGAGATATGCTCACCTTAGAAATTTTCCTTAATGTGTTTCCCAACAATTCTTTAAGTGATGTTTTTCCACAACTTCCTGTAATAGCAATTATTTTAGTATTTATATTTTTTCTAAAAATTCTTGAAATATCCGTTAAAAATTTTAGTGTATTTTTAACTTTGATTTGATTGTGTATGTTTAATTTTTTTTGAATTTCATTTACTACTGCTAGTGAAGCTTTATTTTTAAAAGATTGGCTTATAAATTTATTTCCATCATTTTTATTTCCTTTAATTGCAAAAAAAATGTCA
>CACHEF010000020.1 GCA_902578775.1 uncultured Pelagibacteraceae bacterium | reverse complement strand
AATTTACATAGCATCTATGCACCAATTAAGTTCAATTTTTTTAGTTAGCTCGTGTATTTATTTTATTTTCATTAATACTAATGTTTCAACTAACAGCTTTTAAACCTCCTTTAGACGATTTGTTCAAAGCTTGATCTAAATCCTCTATAATGTCATCAATATGTTCTAAACCAATACACAATCTGACATAACTTTGAGTAACTCCAGATGCTGCTAGTTCTTTGTCATTTAATTGACTATGTGTAGTACTAGCAGGATGGATAGCTAAGCTTCTAGCATCTCCAATATTAGCAACATGATAAAACATTTTTAGTGATTCAATAAATTTTTTACCAGCTTCAAAACCTCCTTTTAATTCGATACCGACCATAGGGCCAAAACCACCTTTAAGATATTGTTTTGCTCTGCTTGATATAGATTTATCATGTTCCGTTGAATAAATCACTTTGGTTACTTCTTTATGTCTTTTTAAATATTCAACAACTTTTTGTGCATTTTCACAATGTTGCTTCATTCTTAATGCAACTGTTTCGAGTCCTTGAATTATTGCAAAAGCATTATCAGGTGAACATGCAGAACCTAAATCTCTCAACAAACAAACTCTAGCTCTTACTGCAAAAGGTATATTAGCACCAGTCAATTCAGGAACATTTTTTCCCCAAATAGCACCACTATAACTAGCATCTGGTTCATTGAATAGAGGTTGTCTTTTAGGATCTGCAGTCCAATCAAAATTACCAGCATCAACTATACTTCCTGCAATCGCTGTACCGTGACCACCAATATATTTAGTTAGTGAATGAATTACTACTGCAGCTCCATGTTCAATTGGTTTACAAATAACAGGTGCTGCGGTATTATCCATTATTAATGGAATATTATATTTTCGGCCAATATCTGAAACTTCTTTTATTGGAAATACTCGTAAATATGGATTAGGTAAAGTCTCGCCGTAAAAAGCTCTAGTTTTATTATCAATTGCTTTTTCAAAATTTTTTGGATCTTTTGGATCTGCATATCTAATTTCAATACCTAATTTACTCAAAGTATGAGTGAATAAAGAAACTGTACCTCCATAAAGATCTGTTGAACTAACTATATTGTCACCAGAACGTGCAACGTTTAAAATTGCAAATGTTGAGGCAGTCTGACCTGATGAAACAGTTAAACATGCTAAACCACCTTCAAGAGCAGCAATTCTTTTTTCTAATACATCATTAGTAGGATTCATTATTCTTGTGTAAATATTACCAAACTCTTTCAATGCAAATAGGTTGGCTGCATGATCTACACTATTGAATTGATAAGATGTAGTCCTATAAATTGGAACAGCAACAGCATTTGTTGCAGGATCACTTCTATAATCACCCCCGTGAATAGCTATTGTTTCAGGGTTATTTCTTTTTTTACTCATTTCTTCTCCTTTTTTAGTGCTTTTACGTTTTGTAAGGTGCACAATACAGTTCAAATACCTGCCGATTATGTAATGAAAAATTCCATTTTAGCAGTTTAAAGCCCGCAATAGGATCAAATCGGCAAATACATATTTATCATAAAAGTAAGGAATTGCAATATAATTATCAAATTGACTTTGAATTTAATAATAGTATTAATCCTGGCACCATGACAAAGTTCTTAAAAAAAGATCAACTATCATCAAACTGGTATGAAATAGATGCTAAAAATGCAGTAGTTGGAAGGCTAGCAACCATAGTGTCTAAAATTATCAGAGGTAAAAACAAATCAACTTTTACTCCACACATGGATGATGGTGATTTTGTAGTTGTTAAAAATATTGAACACATAAAATTCACTGGAAAAAAATTTCAAAATAAAAAATATTACAGACACACAGGTCATCCTGGAGGAATAAAAGAGACAACTCCTTTAAAATTAGCTGAAAAAAAACCAGGGGAAGTTTTAAAGCTTGCCGTAAAAAGAATGTTACCTGGCGGTGTTTTAGGAAAAAAACAATTAACAAAATTAAAAATTTATTCAGGAAATGAACATCCACATTCTGCTCAAAACCCAAAAATAATTGAAATAGAAAAATTGAATAGTAAAAACCAAGTAAGAAGTTAAATGGAATCTACACAAACTACATCTAAAAAAACAAAACTAAATTTAGATTTTAAAGATAGTAAATATGCTACAGGTAGACGAAAAAAATCTATAGCAAAAGTTTGGTTAAAAAAAGGTACTGGAAAAATTTATGTAAATGGAAAACTATTTGATAAATATTTTGTAAGTGAAAACCATAAAATGCAAATAACAAGACCTTTCGAAATAATTAATCAAGCTACAACTTACGATGTAAGGTGCAGTGTCACTGGTGGGGGACATACAGGTCAAGCTGGTGCAATGGTGCACGGTATATCTAAAGCTCTTGTAATGTTTGATGAAAATCTAAAAAGCACACTAAAGACTGAAAATTTAACCACAAGAGATCCTAGGGCTGTTGAGAGAAAAAAACCTGGTAGAAGAAAAGCCAGAAGAAGTTTTCAATTCTCTAAAAGATAATTCTTTTTTAATTCTAAACTGTTATAATAAAAAAATGCCTAAAATTAATGTATTAGTTGCTGGATCCACTGGATATATTGGTATTCAATTAGTTAATCTTTTAGCTAAACATAAAAAAATAAATATTAAATATCTTTGTGGAAATAGTTCTGTA
>CACHEF010000019.1 GCA_902578775.1 uncultured Pelagibacteraceae bacterium | reverse complement strand
TGTTTTACAATCAACTTACCCAAAATGTACTCATTCATAATACTAAAAGTAGGGCTAGTAACTTCAGTGATTTTTTCATTAAGTTTAAGCTGTATCTTATTTAAAACATGTTTAACAAATGTTGTTTTGCCAACGCCAATTTCACCGTATAATAAAAAAATATCTCCTTTTTTAGTATTTTGTGCTATTTTTTTTGCAAACTCTTCTAATTTTCTTTCTGAGGAAATATCTATTTTACTACTTTTAGTAGCGATATGCATCTGGCTTAAATGGACCCTCAGTCTCAACACTGATATAATCTGCTTGTTCTTTAGATAGTTTAGTAAGTTTTGCACCAACCTTTTTTAAATGCAACATGGCTACTTTTTCATCTAAATGTTTTGGAAGGACGTAAACTTTGTTGTCATATTTCTTATGATTATTCCATAGCTCTATCTGAGCAATTACTTGATTAGTAAAAGATGCACTCATAACAAAACTTGGATGACCAGTGGCACATCCTAAATTTACTAGTCTTCCTTCTGCTAATAGTATTATTCTTTTTCCACTTGGTAATTCTATTTCGTGAACTTGTGGCTTTATTTCTGACCATTTGTAATTTCTCAAAGCTTCAACTTGTATTTCATTATCGAAATGTCCTATGTTACATAAAATTGCCCTGTCTTTCATATTTCTCATATGATCAGCAGTTACTATGTCTTTATTTCCAGTCGCTGTTACTACAATGTCTGCCTTGTCAATAGCTTCATCCATCAATACAACTTCGTATCCCTCCATCGAAGCTTGTAATGCACATATAGGGTCAGCTTCTGTAACTAATACTCTTGCACCGCTTTGTCTAAGGGATGCTGCACTGCCTTTACCAACATCACCAAAGCCTGCAACTATTGCAACTTTACCAGACATCATTACATCTGTAGCTCTTCTTATCCCGTCTACTAAGCTTTCTCTACAACCATACAAATTATCAAATTTTGATTTAGTAACAGAGTCATTAACATTTATTGCTGGTATCATTAATGTTTTATTTTGCTCCATTTTATTTAAAGCCTTTATTCCTGTAGTTGTTTCTTCAGAAACACCTTTAACTTCCTCAAGAAGTTTTTTGTAATCGTTATGCATCATAGCTGTTAAATCACCACCGTCATCCAACAACATATTTGGTTTCCAATCTTTTTTTCCTTCAATTGTTTGTTTAATACACCAAATATATTCCTCCTCTGTCTCACCTTTCCATGCATAAACTGGAATTCCTGCTTTAGCTATTGCAGCTGCAGCATGATCTTGAGTAGAAAAAATATTACAAGATGACCATCTAACATCTGCTCCAAGGTCAACTAACGTCTCTATTAAAACTGCTGTTTGAATTGTCATATGAAGACAACCAATAATTTTGGCACCTTTTAATGGTTTTTTTTTACCATATTCCTCTCTTAACGCCATTAATCCAGGCATTTCACTTTCAGCAATCGAAATTTCTTTTCTTCCGAAATCTGCTTGAGAAATATCTTTTACTTTAAAATCTTCCATGGAGAGGCTTCTAACAATATTATTTTATTTAATCAATAAAACTTTATGTTTTAGGAAATATAATTTCTAAATTTGCACCTTTTCTATCTTGTCTATTTGATGCACTTATCGATGCATTATGCAGTTCAGTTAAATTTTTTACAATATTTAATCCAAGACCAGAGTGTTGTCCAAATTTATCAGGTCTATTACTATAAAATCTCTTAAATATTTTTGAAGTATCTCTCTCTTTAAAACCAGGTCCTTCATCAAGAATATTAATAACCACTTGCTTATTTGAATTTTTTGAAATTATTACATCAATATTTTTATTATCTTCACTAAATGAAATTGCATTATCTAAAAGATTTGCAACTATTTGCTCTATTCTATTTTCAATCCCATTAATGAGATAATTTTTGCTTCCATTGTTATTAAATGAAATATTTATACCACGTTTAGTTTGATATAAATTATTATAATCATCAACTACAGACTGAATAACTGGAATTAAATCAATCCTTCTAAACTTCTCCTTACTAAGGGCTACTTCATCTTTTAATATTTGAGAGTAATCAGTAATCAATCTTTCAATTCTTTGAACATCATGATTTAAAATATTTATTAATTTTGATCTCTCATCTACATCCTTAATATCATTTAAAATTTCTGAAGCTCCTTTTAGAGATGCTAATGGATTTCTTATTTCATGAACAAGATCAGTAGAAAAAGTCTCTGCATGTGATATTCTTTTTTGCAACTCTAAAGTCATATCATCTAGAGATTTTGATAATAGACCAAGCTCATCGTTTCTAATTTTTAGATTATCAATATTTATTTTTTTATGATCTTTATTTTTAATTTTATTTATATAATTAACTAAATTTTGAATAGGTTTTAAAAAGTATCGATTGAGTACGTATGAAAAAATTAATATCACAATACCAACTGCAAATGCTGTTCTGATAACAAAAGTTTTTCTTTCATTAATAGCTGCTCTTACATCATTAGCATTTTCAGTTATTGCTATATAACCAATATTTTTATCACCTCTAAATACATTTTTGATAGTTGTTAACTTGAAGTTATTAAATTCTTGTTGAGTAAACGTGAATGGAATTCCAAAATTCTTCGAACCTGCATAATTAAAAAGAATATCTTTTAATGATACAAGATTTTCATTACCAATATTGATATTTTTTTT
>CACHEF010000018.1 GCA_902578775.1 uncultured Pelagibacteraceae bacterium | reverse complement strand
AAATCACGTAAAAAGGTTAAAAAATGTTGATTTTACTTACTTTTTTACTTAAAAAAACATTAAAATATGGCTAAATCGCTACTTTTTCAGATTTAAGTAATTTGAGCTTTTGCCTAATTCCACCTCTCCCAGAGTAGCCACCAAGAGCTCCATCGGACCTAATTACTCTATGACAGGGTATTTTTGGGGCATATGGGTTTTTAGCACAAGCATTAGCTACAGCACGAGCCGATTTAGGGCTTTTTATGCCAATAGCAACCTGTTTATAGGTTTTTACCTTACCTTTTGGTATGGTTTTAAGGTATTTCCAGACTTTTAATTGAAATTTTGTTCCCTTCATAGGATTTTAGCGAGGAAATAATAAAATTATGTAGCTTGCAAAGAAAATAATAGCCATTACAGACAAGAATATTGTATTAAAGCTCTTACCAGTGTTTCGATATTGAATTAAAGTTAATACAACGAAACCAATTGAACTAATTAAAAACCATACTGCAGGAATTTCTCCATCAAGTGAACCCATAATTTATTTAATCTAAACTATTGACATTAAAAATCACCTAATATATAACTTCCGATAATTAATGGTTATCGGAAATTTATATGAGTGATCTAATTACAGACCTTAAAAGCTTAGAAATTGAAACATTAAAAAATTTAAAAAATTCTAAATCTAATAACACGATTAGAGCTTATCAATCAGACTTTAAGGACTTCTCATCTTTCTGTACTAAAAATGGCTTCTCTTTTTTGCCAACTCAGCCTAAAATTGTTGCTTTGTATATAACTAATCTCTCTAAATCATCAAAATTCAGTACGTTAAAACGTAGAATAGCATCAATAAGTGTTATTCATAAGCTAAAAGGGCATTACCTAGATACAAAACATCCTTTAATTATGGAGAATTTGCATGGGATTAAAAGAACACTAGGCTCAAGACAAAAAGCTAAAAAACCAATATTAATCAATGATTTAAAATCGATAATTAAAGTATTAAATGAGAAAAAAATTAATGCAAAAAACCTTGTTGAAAGCAAAGTTAAGGCCCAAAATAAATTAAGAGATAAAGCATTAATATTAATAGGATTTGCTGGCGGTTTTAGAAGATCGGAATTAGTGAACATTGAGTATGATGACATAGAATTTGTTAATGAAGGTGTAAAAATATTAATAAAAAGATCTAAAACAGATCAATCTGGGGAAGGAACCATTAAAGCTATTCCCTACTTTGATAATAATGAATTTTGTCCAGTTATAGCACTTAAGGAATACATTAAACATAAATTTTCAGGCAACAATATAGGAAGAGTTTTTGAAATTTCAGATAAATCCGTAGCTTTAATAATTAAGAGATATGCAGAAAAAGCTGGTTTGGATGGTTCAAGATATGCTGGTCATAGTTTAAGGTCAGGATTTGCCACCACAGCAGCTGAGTTTGGAGCTGAAGAAAGAAATATTATGGCAATGACAGGTCATAAAACAACTCAAATGGTAAGAAGATATATCCAAGAAGCAAATTTATTTAAAAATAATGCATTAAATAAAATTAAAATATAAAGATAGATCTAAATTTACAAAGAAAAAGCTCAAAAATATATCCAATAGTCAATTTAGGGTTAGTTAGTGGTCCGTCATATTTAGTTTTTGATTTTAAATAATATTTTTTAAAAAATTTTGTAGTAATTCCCCATTTCTTTAAAAATGTTTTGTCACCTCTATTTTGAACAAAATTTTTTTTCTTTCGTGTTGTTAGGGAGCCAAAATGATAAACTTTAAAGTCATTTAAACCCTTAAATATTCTCACACCTTCTTTCCAAAGTTTCATGTTAAAATCTGGATCAGACGCTATACCAGGATTGAATTCTTCACTGAAACCCCCTACTTTAAACCACATTTTTTTTGAGACCAAATGGGGAGCAAAATGTGAACCTTGGTGATCATAAAAATTAATGTTTTTATAATTTAATAATAGCTCATCTTCTTTAAAATTTTTAAAATTAGTACCAAAATTATAAATGATATGACCAGAATGAGGTTCTATCATTGTACCAGAGAGATAAAAGTTATCATGATTTAATCTTTTAACTTCATTTAACAAAACTTTATCCCAATCAGGACAAAAATACATATCATCATGACAATATAGAATATATTGATTAATTGATAGTTTAGCAGCTTTATTTATGGCAGAGCATAATCCAATATTATACTTTGAATAAGTATATTTATAACCTGCATCCATTATGAAACTTAAAGATCCGTCTGAGCCATCGTTAATGTGAAATATAATTTCATGATTATAATGAGAATTTTTCTTTATACTTTTAATGCATAGTTTAAGATAATTTAAGTTATTATACGTTGGAATAATTATTGAGAACATTATTTTTTATTTTCCCAATAATATTTTTTTTTACTTCCAAATGTTTTTTTAAGTATAAATTCTGCTATTATAGTTGAATTAAAGTATTTAAAATATTTTGCCCTACCTTTTTTAGCAATCTTGTTTCTTAATTTATTATCATTACTATATTTAATAATTTTTTCTGATAAGTCGGATATTCCATTATAAAAAATAATTTCATCTTTATTAAGAAAGTTTCTAAATTTTGTTCTTTCATCAATCATAACTAATAAACCATTACCAATTAATTGAGAGAACCGATCACTACTATAGTATTTTACAGCCTTACCTTGACTTAAATTTAATCCAATTTTTGATTGAGAAATTGCTAGCAAATAGTCATCAGCCCAAATCGGTTGTATTCCATTCATGCCATATAAATCAAATCTTATATTCGGTGTTGCTTTAATAAGTTTATTTAAAAAAATTTCTCTATCATCAAACTTTCTTTTTTTTAAAACTCCCCTATGAACACCATGACTCATTGCAAAAAAAACATCGTTATTAAAAAAATCGTTTTTATAATTCTCT
>CACHEF010000017.1 GCA_902578775.1 uncultured Pelagibacteraceae bacterium | reverse complement strand
TCAAGAAAATGAATTGAAGAGAATGGTGTCTTATTTTTTTGAAAAAGAAATTAAAAATGAACTTTTAAATGACCCTAATTTAATAGGAAAAACAAAGGAAGTTTATCTAACTGCTTCAGATGATTTAGACCAAGTCTTTAAAGGAAATTATCCAAGAGATTTACCTGAAGACCAAAGAAGAGTAAGCGATTATCAATTAAAAATTTTTGATCAACTTGTTGCAAATGGTAAGGTTGAAAGTAAATTTAATATAAGTTTTTTTACAAATGCTGACTCAAGAGAAGCTGAGCTAGCTGGAATAGCAAGTTCATTTATGGGCTCAATTTTTTCTATACTTGTTTGTTTAATGATAGCTTTTCCTGTTGCGGTTCTAGCTGCAATCTATCTTGAAGAATTTGCCCCTAAAAATAGATTTACTGATTTTATTGAAGTTAATATAAACAACTTAGCAGCGGTTCCATCTATAGTTTTTGGTCTATTAGGGTTAGGAGTTTTATTGGCTATATTTCAATTACCAAGGTCTACCCCATTAGTTGGAGGTATCACTTTGTCCTTAATGACCTTACCAACAATAATTATAGCTGCTAGAGCATCTTTAAAAGCAGTTCCACCAAGTATAAGAGAGGCAGCACTTGCTATGGGAGCAAGTCGAATGCAAACCACAATGCATCATACAGTTCCTCTTTCTATGCCTGGCACGTTATCAGGAACAATAATTGGTTTAGCTCAAGCTTTAGGAGAAACTGCACCCTTAATTTTAATTGGAATGGTTGCTTTTGTTAACACGATACCTGGATCACCCATGGATCCTGCTGCAAGCTTACCAGTTCAAATTTATATTTGGGCTGAAAGTGCTGAAAGGGGATTTGTAGAAAAAGTTTCGGCATGTATAATGGTCTTACTTGGCTTTTTAATAATAATGAATTTATTTGCCCAAATAATAAGACATAAGTTTGAGAAAAAATGGAGTTAAAATGATAAAGATTAAAGCAAAAGATGTTGATGTTTTTTATGGAAAAAAACAAGCGCTCTTTAATATAAGTTTAGATATTGAGGAAAATCAAGTAACGGCATTAATTGGTCCATCTGGTTGTGGTAAATCAACTTTCCTAAGATGTCTTAATAGAATGAATGATGTAATTGATATCTGTAGTGTTAAAGGAGAAATTTTAATTAATGATTTTAATATCAATGATAAAAGTTGTGATGTCGTAAGACTAAGAGAAAAAATTGGTATGGTTTTTCAAAAACCCAATCCTTTCCCAAAAACTTTATATGAAAATGTGTCTTACGGTCCAACAATTCATGGTATGGCTCAATCAAAACAAGAAATGGATGAAATTGTTGAAACTAGTTTGAAAAAGGCTGCACTATGGGAAGAGGTAAAAGATAGGTTGCATGAACCTGGAACTGGATTATCTGGAGGACAACAGCAAAGACTTTGTATTGCTAGAGCGATTTCTGTAAGACCTGAAGTTATATTAATGGATGAACCTTGTTCAGCATTAGATCCAATAGCAACAGCACAAATTGAAGAATTGATTGATGAGTTAAAAAAAGAGCACACAATAATAATTGTAACTCATTCTATGGCTCAAGCAGCACGTGTTTCTCAAAATACAGGTTTTTTTCATTTAGGACAATTGATTGAACATGGATCTACTGATAAAATATTTAAGAATCCTGATAATAAAAAAACGCAAGATTATATAACAGGGAGGTTTGGATAATGTCTGAAGCACCACATACAGTCAAATCTTACGAAGAAGAACTAAAAAATCTTAATGCTAATATAATTAAAATGGGAAGTGCATGTGAAGATTCTTTAGGTAAAGCAATTCAAGCCATTACAACAAGAGATAATAATATTGCAGAAGCTGTTATTCAAGAAGATGAAAAAATAGATAAATATGAGACTTTAATTGAACAGCAAGTTGTGAATTTAATTGCTTTAAGACAACCTATGGCAATTGATTTAAGAGAGACAGTAACGGCTTTGAAAATGTCTTCAGATTTAGAAAGAATAGGTGATTTAGCAAAAAATATATCCAAGAGAACACTTTTGCTTAACGAAAATCTTCCAAAGAACTTGGTAGACTCATTGAATAGAGTATCTACCAATGTTCAAAAACAATTAAAATCAACATTAGATGCTTATCTAGAAAGATCTGCGCCAATGGCAGTAAATGTTTGGGAAGGTGATGAGCAAATAGATGATCTAACAAATCTTTGTATGCAAGAAGTTATAAAATATCTTAAAGAAAATGAAAAAAATTTAGAAGATGGAACCCATTTATTGTTTGTAACTAAAAACATAGAGCGTATTGGTGATCATACTACAAATGTTGCAGAACAAGTTTATTATTTAGTTAAAGGCGAATATTTAGAAGGTGATAGACCCAAGGGAACAGAGCCAATTGTAACCGGAGAAAAATGATTTATGTCAGCTCATGTTTTCATAGCTGAAGATGAAGCATCAATTGTTAGTTTGTTAAAGTACAATCTTGAAAAAGAAGGTTATAAAGTCAGTCATTCAGAAAATGGAGAAGATGCTCTTAAACAAATAAAATTAAAACAGCCAGATTTAATATTAATGGATTGGATGTTACCAGAATTATCTGGTGTTGAAATTTGTAAAAACTTAAAAAAAGATAATAAGTTTAATGATATTCCTGTCATTATGTTAACTGCAAAAGGGGAGGAAGAAGACAAATTAAAAGCATTTGATACAGGTGCAGATGATTATGTAACTAAACCTTTTAGTCAAAAAGAATTGAATGCTAGAATTAAATCTTTATTGAGAAGATCTAAACCTCAATCATCATCAGATATTGTAGAATTTACTGATTTAAAAATAGATCGGATTACAAAAAGAGTTTATAGAAAAGATAAAGAAATTACTTTGGGTCCAACTGAATTTAAACTCTTAGATTTTTTTATCAAAAATCCAAAAAGAGTTTATTCAAGAGAACAACTCTTAAACAATGTTTGGGGAGAAAATATATATGTTGAGTCTAGAACAGTTGATGTTCATATTAGAAGATTAAGACAAGCAATTAACATACAAAATACAAAACCTTTAATTAGAACAGTAAGATCAGCTGGTTATTCTTTAGAATCTTGAAGATCTTTGGGTCTTATAAATTTTTTTAATACTCCCTTTTTCTCAACTTCATTCCAGGATTTAATATCAAACTCAATTTTTGCAAATGCTGCTGTTGGGAATTTATAATTCATTAGTTTAAAATTATTCGTATTATGATTTTTTGTAAGATTTCGTACTAAATTTTTCACTGATGGTTCATGGTTTATAATCAAAATTGATTTATATTCACTGGATATTTCTTTA
>CACHEF010000016.1 GCA_902578775.1 uncultured Pelagibacteraceae bacterium | reverse complement strand
AATTTAAAATCAGATCTTGTCACACCTTTACATTTAAGCAAATTATGAGCTTTTAAAGAAATATTCATTAATTTATTAAAATTTTTTTTTGTTAAATCAACAGGTATAATATGTTCCGTTTTTGCTTTTGAGTCATATTTTGCCTTGTAATCATAAAATTTTCTTTTAGGTTTAAGTTCTATAGCACCTAATTTTTTATTTCCCAAAATAGCAGCTTGTATTTCTCGACCAGGAATAAACTGTTCAATTAAAATTTCATTGTATTCTTTTAGTTTTTTTAAGTTTGTTTTCAAATTTGATTCCTTGCAAATATAAACATTAACACTTGACCCTTCGTTAATAGGTTTTATCACAACTGGAAAACCAAACTTTTTTTTTATATTAGATTTGAGTTTGGATAATTTTTCATCATAACTATATTTTATATATCTTGGTGTTAGTATTTTATTTTTAATAAATATCTTTTTTGAAATTTCTTTATCCATAGCTTGAGAAGAAGCTATGACGCCAGAATGAGTATAGGGAATTCCAATATATTCTAAAACTGATTGAATATATCCATCCTCACCATATCGTCCATGGAGAGCGTTAAAAATTATTTTGGGGTTATAGCTATTTACTATATTGGTTAATTTGTAATCTGGCTCACAAATCTTTACTTTGTAGCCATTTTTTTTTTAATTCATTAGCTACTTGTTTTCCAGTTTGAAGACTTATTTCACGTTCTTTAGAAGAGCCACCTGAAATTATCAGAATTTTTTTTTTCAATTTTCTAAAATTTTAATTTCTTTTTCTATTTTTATACCAGTTTTAATAAATACACTTTTTTCAACAAAATTAATTAATTTTTTCATATCATCAAATGATGCTTTACCTTTATTAACAAAAAAATTTGAATGTTTCTCTGAAATATAAGCATCACCAAACTTTGTATTCTCTGGGACAGATTCTTTAATCAATTCCCAAACTTTTTTAGTGCTTTTATTTATTGGATTTTTAAATGTACTTCCACTAGTTCTAATCTTAGAAGGTTGATTTTTATCTTTTTCAGCTTTCAATTCTGTCATTGTTTGTAATATCTTTAATGAATTTTTTTTTTCACCTTTAAATGAAGCGCTCAAAAAAATTAAATCATCAGGTAAATCATTTTTTCTGTAATCGAAATTAATCGTGCTTGCTGGTATAGTTAAAATTTTCCCTAATTGATCAATTGCTTGGACTGAAACCAAAATATCCTTTATTTCTTTTCCAAAACAACCTGCATTCATTTTTAATCCTCCGCCTACAGTTCCTGGTATGCAAGACAAAAATTCAAAACCACCCAAACTATTTTCTGCTGCAAACTCTGCCAATTTTTTATCTAAAACTCCAGCACCAGAAATAATTATATTCGAATTTAATATTGATAATCGATTAAAACTTTTTCCAAGTTTTATCACCACACCATCATATATTTCGTCAGTGATAAGAGTATTTGAACCTGCACCAATTATATGAATTTTTTCTCTTTTATCTAAAATTTCTAAAAATTCAGTAAGATCCTTAAGTTCTTTTGGTTTAAAAAAAATTTTTGCTTTTCCACCAATATTAAACCAATTTTTTTTTTTTAAATCTTCATAAAAAACAACATCTCCGTCAAAATTTTTAAACAAATCTTTTAATAAATTTAATTTCATGACATTAAAATTGGTAACTCTTTAATCCAATTAGAGATCGAACCAGCACCCATTCCTACAACAATTTTTTTACCACTCATATTTTGTTTTAAATATTTTGCTAATTGCTTTTTATCTTGGACCATAAATAAATTTACCTTTGAATTTTTTATAATTTTTTTTGCAAAATCAATATAATTAAATCCTAATTTTATTTTTTCCCCAGCTGAGTATATAGGACATAATATTACTTTATCGGCATCTCTAAATGCGTATGTAAACTCTATTTTTAAATCTTTTAATCTTGAGATTCTATGAGGTTGGAATATACATATTTTTTCAAATTCTTTGAAAACCTTTTTAACACTTTGCAAAACTACTTTTATTTCTGTTGGGTGGTGAGCATAATCATCATAAAAATCAATATTATTATATGTAAAAATTTTATTAAATCTTCTTTGCACACCCTTAAAATTTAATAAACCTTTTTTAATTTTTTGAATAGGAATTCCAATCGTAAGAGCTACCGCAATTGCTCCAACTGAATTTCTAATATTGTGAATTCCGATTAAAGGTATTTTCAAATCTCTAATATATAAATCTTTCTTATTAGGCAATTTAACATTAAGATCAAATTTTGAAAAAAGTTTATTTTGATCAATATTTTTTATTCTAAAATTTGAGTCCTCTTTTTGACCAAAAGTATAAAAGTTTTTATTTTTAACCTGTTTTATTACTCTCCTACAAGCTTGATCATCGTTACAAATAAATGTCTTTCCAAATGATGGGACCTTTTTAATAAATTTTATAAAATGGTTTTTTAAATCACCCATAGATTTATAATAATCCATGTGTTCACGATCAATATTGGTTATGATTGAATATGTTGGAGAAATATGAATAAAACTACCATCAGACTCATCTGCTTCTAAAATGGACCAATCACTTTTGCCTAATTTAGCATTATTTTTAATTGAATTTATTATACCACCATTAATGATTGTTGGATCAATTTTAGTTTCTTGAAAAATAGAAGTAATTAAGGAAGTCGTTGTTGTCTTGCCGTGTGATCCAACTACAACAATATTTTTCATAAGAGAAACAATACTAGCTAGCATTTCTCCTCTTTTAATTATGGGAATTTTTTTTCTTTTTGCTTCAATTAATTCAGGATTAGTATTTTTTATAGCAGAAGAGATAACAACAATTGTAGCATCTTTTAAATTTTTTTTTGAATGTCCTAAAAAAAATTTAATTTTTTCTTTTTTTAATCTATCTATGTTTTTATTGTTGGCTATATCACTTCCTTGGACTTGGAATCCTTGACCCTTCATTATTAAAGAAAGACCACTCATGCCTATGCCTCCAATACCTACAAAATGAATAATTTCTTTTTTAGCTAGTTTAATTTTCATTGATTATTTTTTGTAATTTCTGATTTACATCATTCCATGAATTTTCAAAATTTAATTTTTCTAAATTTGACTTTTTATCAATTAAATCAGACCTATCTTTTAATATGTTTAGTATAATATTTAATAATTTTTCTTTTTTAAGATTTCTTTGATCTAAAACCCAGCAACATCCCATTTCTTCATAAAATTGAGCATTTTTCATTTGGTGGTTATCTTTAGCGCTTGGAAGAGGTATCGCTATAAAAGGCTTATTTAAAATAGAAATTTCTGCCAATGAAGTAGCTCCTGCTCTTGTAATACAGAGATCAGACATATTAATCAAATTAATGAAATTTTCTTCAAAATTAAAAATTTTGTTTTCAATATTTTTAGAGTCGTAAAAATTTTTTAATTTTTCAATATTTTCTATGCTTGTTTGCTGAATGACTTTAATTGAAAAAGTGTTTGAAATATCTAACATTATATCTTTAATTAAATCATCAAAAATTTGAGCACCTTGACTGCCGCCTGATATTAAAAAGCAAAATTTATTATTTATATCTTTAGTCTTTTCTAATTCATAAAAAGCTTTAGAAACTAAAGGTTTTATCAATTCAATTTTATGAAAATTTTTTTTAGGAAAATTGGATATTTTATTTGAATAACAAAATATCTTTTTTGAAAAATTTAGAAAAAATCTATTTCCTCTTCCCAATACTAAATTAGGCTCTAATAATAAAATAGTTAAACCTAGTATCTTGGCACCAATAATAATTGGTATTGACAT
>CACHEF010000015.1 GCA_902578775.1 uncultured Pelagibacteraceae bacterium | reverse complement strand
TTCTATCTCAATTAATTCAGAAAATTTACTTAGAATATCACTTTCAATTTCATAATCATCCTCATGTTTAATAAGATATCTAAGTTTAGCAGATCTTGAAGGTGGATTCTCTTTTAATTCTCTATCAGATGGAACAATTGGTTTTTTTAAAGGCATTTTAAATGAAATTTTTTTTTGCTGAACTTTTGGCTCGTATCTAGAAATACTTTTATTTTCAGATAAACTTTTAAAAAAATATTTGACTATTTTGTCTTCTAAAGAGTGAAATGTAACTACAGCTAAAATACCATTCTTCTTTAAAATTTTAGCAGAATTTATTAAACCATTAATTAATTCACTTATTTCTTTATTTACAAAAATTCTTAATGCTTGAAAAGTTTTTGTAGAACTGTGAACTCTATAGTTTTTTTTTCTTTTCGATTTTTCTATAATTCTAATAAGTTCTGGAGTATCAATTAATTTAAGCTGTCTTTCTTTTACTATATTTTTTGCTATAATTTTTGCATCATTTTCATCACCAAAATATTTTAATATTTTTTCAATTTCTTTAACTTCAAGATTATTTATTACTTCTTTGGCTGAGAAATCATTAAGGCCCATCATCATATTGAGCTCTCCTTGTGAGTTAAATGATAAACCTTTTTTAGGATCTTTTATTTGTGTAAATGAATAACCTAAATCAAAAATAATACCTTTTATATTTTCATTTTTTAATTTTAAATTATTTAACTTACTGAATCTTAAGTTTTTAAACAAAAAACGATTAGGAAATTTTTCTTGGATTACTTTTCCAATAACCTCACTATTTATATCTCTGTCTAAACCAATTACTTTGGTATTTTGATATTTTAAAATTTCTTTTGAATATCCGCCTTGACCAAATGTACAGTCAATAAATGTGCCACCATGTTGAGGGGTAATAACACTAACAATTTCTTTTAGTAGTACAGGGTAATGTTTAACACTATCCGTTACTATGGTGGCTTCCATTTATTTTTTCGAAGACCATTAATTTTTTTGTCTTCTTAAAAATGCTGGTATCTCTAAATCATCTTCTTGATCATCATCTTCTGCTGACAATAGATTGTTTGAAGTAGAAGGTTCACTATCATTATTAAACAAATCTGGTGCATTAGAATCCACTCCAAATTCACTCAGATCGTTGTTAGTGCTATCTTCATTTTCTGATGTGTTTTGATTTTGAGTTGCTTCTTGAGTAAAAGAAATCTCCTCATCTTTTGAAGTATTTTCTACAACATCCTCTGCTTGATAACTTTTTATCAGCTCTTCATGATATTGGTTATTTGTTTGATTAATATCCTCATTAACTGATTGATGACTTACATTTGCAGCCTCAACTTCATTTTCAAGTTTCAAAGCATTAGCACCGTGTGATATTGGACCTGACGCATTTGTTGAGAAATTAAATGATGGTGTTGGGCCCATATTAGAAAAATCAGAATAACCTGGGTTTCTATTTTGTATTCTATGAACCATATTGATTACCGATTTTGACTCAGGCTGCTGACCATCCAAAGAAGTTGCAACAATTGAAACTCTTATTTTTCCATCAAGGGATGGGTCTGTTATTGCTCCAATGATAACTTCAGCTTCTACGTCTACTTCAGATCTTATTTTGTTAACTACTTCATCAACTTCAAAAAGTTTAAGATCTTCACCACCTGTAATATTAACCAACAATCCTTTTGCGCCTTTTAATGTATAATCATCAATTAAAGGATTGCTAATTGCCATTTCTGCAGCTTTCATAGCTCTGCCATCTCCTTCTGACTCCCCAGTACCCATCATTGCTTTACCCATAGAAGCCATTACAGTTTCAACATCAGCAAAATCTAAGTTTATAATTCCTGGTCTTACCATTAAATCTGTAACGCTTTGTACTCCATGCATTAAAACATTATTTGAAAGATTAAAAGATTCCTTAAAAGTAGTTTGTTCATTTGCAATTTTAAATAAATTTTGATTAGGAATTACAATAATTGTATCTACATGTTTTCTTAATTCCTCAAGACCTTGTTGAGCTCTTCTCATTCTTGAAGGTCCTTCATATAAAAAAGGAAGTGTAACAACACCTACTGTTAAAATATTTAACTCCTTGGCCGCTCTTGCGATAACGTGTGCAGCTCCAGTTCCAGTTCCACCTCCCATTCCAGCAGCTATAAAGACCATATTTGCGCCCTGTAAAGTATTTACAATTTCATTTAAAGACTCATCAGCAGCAGCTTGACCAATATCTATTTTTGCACCAGCTCCTAAACCTTTTGTTAAGTTTAATCCTATTTGTATCTTTGCTTTTGCTTTACTATGTTTTAAATCTTGCGCATCTGTATTTACTGCAACAAATTCAACTCCTTGCATACCGTTATCAATCATTTCATTTATTGCATTTCCGCCCGCACCACCAACGCCTAATACTAAAAGTCGTGGTTGTAACTCTTTTATCTCTGGTGTTTTAAAGTTAATAGTCATCTCATTATCCCCCTCGTTATTTATTTAATTGATGCTCCCACTTAAGGCTAGCACGGTTTAAATTTGACTTTTTCTTAGCATTAACCTTAAATTTTTCAAAAGCTGTTGGCTCCCAAATTTGAAATGTTTTACCTTGACCAACAAATAACATGCTATTTTTAATTTTTGCATGTTTTAATAATTTTGGTGTAAGTGATATTCTTCCTTCACTATCAAATTGTAAATTAACACTTTCCGATAATATTGAGGTTGCAAAAAAATCTCTTTTTTCTTCAAAAGGATTTAATGAGTCAATTGTGTTTGAAATCTTTTCAATTCTATCCTGCGGCCAAGCCTCTATGGATTGATTATTAAATGATGGGTAACAAATTACTCCATTGTATCCAAGGTTAGATAGGTGAGATCTAAAATTTGCAGGCACCGACACTCTCCCTTTCTTGTCCAATTTGTTTTCGTAACTCGATAAAAACATAGCTCATAAATTTCTATATGCCCATATTTGGGAATATATGGGATATTATGGGTTTTTAAATACAGAGTCAATACCCTCGACAAAATTATTATGGGTAATTACTTACTTCAAAAAAGTGAATCAAAAGGTGAACATTTGTGAGAATTTTATAGATGATTTGCCAGATAAACTGTAAGCCGGGTTCTGTCATTTAAACTTATCATTTGTCTAGGCTCAAGATCACTCTTAAGCTCAAGCAACTAACCCTGATGACTAGCCAAGGATGGCTTTTAGTTTTTACACAGTGTCACCTCTACTTAGTCTTGCTCCCAGTGGGGTTTTCCAGCGTTCATTGTTACCAATAGAACCGGTGTGCTCTTACCACACCTTTTCACCCTTGCCATGTTATGGCGGTTTATTTTCTGTGGCACTATCCCTAGGGTCGCCCCCGCCAGGTATTACCTGGCACTGTATCCTTGTGGAGCCCGGACTTTCCTCTTTAAAATTAATTAAAGCGACAAGTCATTTATCTGGCAACTTGAATTTATTTATTACTCTAACTTTTTCAATAGCTATTTATTTACGATTTTAGTAGGTTTTTGCATATTAAATAACATTCCTTGTCTGGAATTCCATTTATCAAGCTTTGTCTAAATCTTCTTTGAAAGGCTTTAGTAATCATTTTCTTATTTAAATTAAAATTTAAATTCTCGATTTTTTTATAACCAAGTCTATATAAATCATTCATAAATTTTTTCTCCTCAGTTACGTACAATCTTTTTAATCTATTTTTTTTGAGATTTACCTCATTAAGTTTGTGCCATATAGAAAGATTAGATTTAGCAAGATTTTTCCAAGGAAATTTTTCTCCAGGATCCTTTTTTCTTTCTGGAGCAATATCTGAATGACCTAAGATATTTTTTAAATCAATCTTATATTTTTTAACTAATTTTTTTAATAATAATCTAAGAGATTTTAATTGTTTGAATGAAAAATTTTTATAAACATAATTATGACCTGGATTATGTATTTCTATTCCAATTGAATTCTTGTTTAATGAGTTATAATGCTTCCATCTTGATTTTCCAGCATGCCAAGCTTCATATAAATCAGGCACAAGATTTAATACTTCACCATTATTTTTTATAAAATAGTGCGCACTCACATTTTTACTCTCTTGACTTAATCTTTTTATTGCTGAACTCTCACTTTTCATGCCGGTATAATGAATGATAATATATTTAATTTTCTTAATCTCTCTTTTTGGTAAACTAAAATTTGGAGAGTAATTATTTGTTATTTTAAGCCACATTTATGCTACAATTAAGATTAAATGTTAATTTACTTTAAGATAGATTATAATATATAAGAAGCTCAATGGTTAAAAAAATTCTGATAATACTAATTACAACTTTTACGTTAATAGTAAATGTTAAAGCTGGATCTGATGGAGAATTATTATTAAAAAAAAATGATCCAACAGATGTAAAAGAGTGTTGGGAAGGATTCAATAGAGCATCATTTGCTCTAAATCGAGGGCTTGACAAAATTATTTTTAAACCAGTCGCTAGCGTTTACAAAAACTTACCAACTCCAGTTAAAAGTGGAGTAAGTAATTCGTTGGAAAATTTATCTAATGTAATCACTATACCAAATAATTTACTTCAAGGAGAATTTTCGAAAGCTGGGGTAAACACTGGAAGATTTATTATTAATACTACTGTTGGTATCTTAGGATTAATAGATGTTGCAACATTGATGGGTTTAGCTGAATATGAAAAGGAAGATTATGGTCAAACATTAGCAGTTCACGGTGTTGGTCCAGGATGTTATATAGTTTTACCAGTTTTGGGACCAAGCACTGCAAGAGATACTGTGGCCTCGATAGCGAATTTTACCGGTGGAGATGCATGGTATAACGTGACTGTAAGGAATGATACGCAATATTTTAATGACGCTGATTATTATTTATCAAAAATAACTGCAGGAGTTGATTTTAGAGGAAAAAATTATGACTCAATTGAAAACTTGGAAACAAATTCTATTGATTTTTATGCATCTGTAAAAAGTTTATATTTGCAAGATAGACAACAAAGAATTCTTAATGCAAAAACAATAGTCAATACTCAAAACGATAGCGACTGGGAAGAGATTGAAAATTAGAGATATCATTTTTGATAATGAAAAAACAATTATTAAGTATAATTTTTGTATTTAATTTACTTATAAGTAACCTAATCGCTATAGAAGCTGATATTTTTGTTCAATCAACTGTTAATAGAGCCTCAAAATTACTTTCAGAAAATATTTCAAAAGAAGAAAAAATAAAACAGCTAAAAATAATTGCAAAAGATACCGTAGATATAAGAGGAATAGGTTACTACACTCTTGGGGCAGCTCGAAAGGGTTTAAGTGAAAATCAAAAAAAAGAATATTCAGAGAAATTTGAAAAATATTTTTTAAAAAGTTTTTCAAGCAGACTGGCTGAATATACAAATCCAGAAATTAATGTATTTTCAAAAGAGAAGTTAAATAAAAATTATACTATTGTTAATAGCACTCTAAAAGCAACAAAAGAGAGACCGGAAATAAAAATTGATTGGAGAATTTACACAAAAAACCCTGAGCAACCATTAATACGAGATTTAATTATTGAAGGCCTTAGTTTGGCAAGAACACAAAAAGAGGAGTTTGCATCAGTTTTGAGTAGTAATGATGGTGACATTAATGCCCTTTTTAAAACTTTGGATGAATTCACGAGTAAATAAATTAGATAATGATGGTGGGCCCGCCAGGACTCGAACCTGGGACCAATACATTATGAGTGTACTGCTCTAACCAACTGAGCTACAGGCCCTTTATTAAAAGTTTTTAGTAATTACAATAATTTGAAGATACTTACAAGAAATCAATGCAGATGTAAATTTAAGTTAGTTAGGTGGTGAAATAATTCCATAAATTATATTGTATTGACACTTATAGAAAAGTTTTAAATAAATCGTTCAATCTTTACTAGATATTTTTTTTCACAAAAGCTACGTCAAAATGATCAGTACCATCACCAGAAACCCGAATAGTAGCAAACTCAAAATTTAAATTCCACATCCAATTTATAATATCTTTAAAATCTGGTGAGTTACTGTATCTGTCTCTTTTAATACTCACTTCAAGTATAACAA
>CACHEF010000014.1 GCA_902578775.1 uncultured Pelagibacteraceae bacterium | reverse complement strand
ATTATGAGAATATTAATCCTATTGAGCAAAAATCTCTTAATGAAAAAATTAAAATATTGAATGACGTAAATGATTATTTACGATCTAAAGATGATAAGGTTAAACAAGTTACAGCTAATTTTTTGGGAGAGCAAAAGTCTATAGAAATAATTAGATCTGGTGGAGAGACTTTGTCAGATGTCCGTCCTTTAGTAAGATTTAACGTGTCAGTTATGGTGGAGAAAGATGGCAGAAAAGAAACAGGTGTATACGGTGTTGGTGGAAGACAATCTTACGACTCATATTTAAAAGATGAAAATTGGAAAAGTGTTTGTGATGAAGCTTTAAGGATAGCATCAGTAAATTTAGAGAGTAAACCCGCGCCAGCAGGTGAGATGAAGGTTGTACTCGGACCTGGGTGGCCAGCAATATTAATTCATGAAGCCGTTGGTCATGGTTTAGAGGGAGATTTTAATAGAAAGAAAACATCAGCATTTCATAATCTTATGGGCCAAAAAGTTGCAAGTGAGGGAGTTACAATTATTGATGATGGTACTATTGATAAAAGAAGAGGTAGTCTTACAATTGACGATGAGGGAACACCAACAGAAAAAACTGTCTTAATTGAAAATGGAATTTTAAAAAATTTTATGCAAGACAGACTTAATGCACGTTTGATGAAAACAAGATCTACTGGCAGTGGAAGAAGAGAAAACTATAGACATATAGTTCTACCAAGAATGAGAAATACGATGATGCTAAGTGGTAAACAGACCCAAGAAGAGATGATTAAAGCTGTCGACAAAGGTATTTTCGCAGTTAGTTTTGGTGGTGGACAAGTTGATATTACATCTGGAAAATTTGTATTTAATTGTACTGAAGCTTATGAAATTGTTAATGGTAAAATTGGATCACCAATTAAAGGTGCAACGTTAATTGGTGATGG
Source organism: uncultured Pelagibacteraceae bacterium (assembly GCA_902578775.1). Lineage (GTDB taxonomy): Bacteria > Pseudomonadota > Alphaproteobacteria > Pelagibacterales > Pelagibacteraceae > Pelagibacter. Next base: position 5,820 of record CACHEF010000014.1, on the reverse strand, counting down.
TCCTTCAATTTTAAAAGAAGTTTCCATGGTAGGAAATGATATGATGATCGACCCTGGTATCGGGACATGTGGTAAAGCTGGACAAGGTGTACCCGTAGGTGTTGCGCAGCCATCAATATTAATCGATAAGATGACTGTAGGTGGTACGAAACTTTAAATGGTTAAAGATCAAGAATTTTTAGAGAAAAAAGCATCATATTGTTTAGGTTTAGCTAAAAAATTAGGTGCAACAGACTCAAGTGTGGTTGTAAAAAATTCAGTTTCTGAAACTGTTAATTTTAGAAATAAAAAATTGGATGAAGCTAATAGGTCAGATGATCTGGGCATAAGTATCACTACTTACATTGGTAAAAAAAAATCATCAATATCTTCCTCAAATTTGCTTAACGACAATTTAAACATTTTGATTGAAAAATGTATTGAGACTACAAAAAATACTCCTAAGGATGAATTTAATTCTTTACCGGACAGAGAATTATTAGCCAAAGAAGTTAAAGATTTAGATCTCTATGATGATAGTCATATAGCGAATGACCAAAAAATAGATTATTTAAAAAAATTAGAGGCTGCTGCCTCAAGTGATAAAAAAATTATTAATACTGAATCTGGTTTTACTCAGAATAAATCAAATTTTGTTTTAGCTAATAGCGAGGGTTTTTGTGATGGTTATAAAACATCTTCGTTTACAGCATCAAGTGTAACAGTTGCAAAAGATGAAAAAAGCATGGAAAGAGATTACGAATATTCTAGCAAATGTTTTCTTAAAGACCTAGATGATGCAGAGAAATTAGGAAATCTTGCTGCTAATCAAACTATTAGAAAATTAAGTCCAAAAAAAATCGGGAGTAAGAAAATTGCTATAATTTTTGATAAAAGAATAGCTAAGGGAATATTAAGTACTTTTGCAGGCGCTATTTCTTCTTCAGCAATATCAAGAGGAACTTCTTTTTTAAGGGATAAAGTTAATCAAAAAATATTTTCAGATAAAATTAATGTATTTGACAAACCTGATATGCTTAAAGGATTAGGCTCAAGAAATTTTGATAGTGAAGGGGTAAAGTCCGATACACTTAAACTAGTGGATCAAGGAATTTTGAAACATTATCTGATCGATACTTACAATGGAAAAAAATTAAATCTTAAATCTAATGGAAGATGTGGAGGAACAAGTAATCTTTATTTTGAAAATGGAAATATTAGTTTTAAAGATTTACTGAATTCAAATTCAAAAAGTCTCTATATTACAGAAACCATAGGACATGGTAGTAATATTGTGACTGGAGATTACTCAGTTGGAGCAACTGGATTTTTAGTTGAAAATGGTGAGTTTAAATATCCAATTAATGAAATTACCATAGCAGGTAATTTTAAGGACATGTTTCAAAATATCACCTTGGCAAATGACTTGGAGTTTAAATATGCAACTAACTCACCAACCATGTTAATAGAGGGAATGGTTGTTGCTGGTAAATGAGTGAATTTTGTATAATTGGTTCTGGAATATCTGGATCCACAATTGCAAATCTTCTAAATAAAAGATATTCAGTAATTCTGTTCGACAAAGCAAGAGGTCCTGGGGGTCGTGCATCTTTTAAAAGAATAAAAGGCAAAACGGGTTTTGATCATGGTACTCAGTATATTTCACCAAAAACTAGGAAATTTAAAAAATTTACTAGAGATTTAATAAAAAAAAGAATTCTAAAAGTGTGGGGTGGCAAACATGTTTTTCTTAATTCAAAAAAAAAAGAGGATAAAAATCATCTAAAAATAATTGGAAAAAATGGAAACAATGATATTAGCAAATATTTGCTAAAAAAAATCAATTGCAACTATCATAGTGAATTAAAAAAAATCTATTATAAAAATAAACTCTGGTATTTGTTATTTGATAATGGAAAATTGAGATCTTTTAAAAACCTAATATTGACTTGCCCTTTTCCGCAATTAAAAAAACTCTCTAAAAAATTCATTAATAATCCTTTTTTAAATAAATCTATAAAAATGGATGCAAATATTACTACTATGATTGCTATAAAAAAAAGTAAGAATTCAAAAAGTAGCTATCTTTTTGAAGATCCAATTCTTGGTTGGGCTGGAAATGAAAACTCAAAAAAAAGGTTTAAATCAAAATATGATTTATGGACACTACAAAGTACATTTAATTGGGCAAATAAGAAAATTAATAAAAACAAAAATAACAAAAAAGAAAATTCAAAAATTATGATCGATAAATTTTTTAAACTTTCAAATATCAAAAAAACAAAAATTTATTATTCACTTAATCATGGTTGGAGATATTCTTCAAATTCGAGACCATTTAAAATTAAAAGTTATTGGGATCCTAGGAAAAGATTAGGTGTTTGTGCCGATTGGTTTGTAGGACCTAGATTAGAGTCAGGATGGATAAGTGCTCAAGATTTATTTAATAAAATCTCAAGATAAGTTAATCAAAATATTTTAATTTATATTCCCAGTTACCCATCCTTGAATAGGATACTTTTAGTATCATTAAATTTTTACGATCATACCAAATATCAAAATCTAATCTTTTATCTTTCGGTATACTCATGTCTTTAGACTTTAATGTAAAATGATCAACATCAAAAACTTTTCCATAAAGATCTATTTTTTCTTTACCTAAAAAAGTTACTACTTGATCCTTAATACTCCCTGAGATGGGACTTATTTGAGAACTTGCCTGTAAAATTTTGTGATTCCACCAATTTCCAATCACGTTGTCAGCTAAGGCCTCTCCATTATATGAAGAGCCTTTGATATCAAATTTTTTAGTCTTTTGATTAAATGTTAAATTAACAAACTTCTTTTTATCGTTTTGTAAAGTTTTAGAATTATAAGAAACTAATTGATTTTTGAGATATTTTTCCTCACTATAACCTTCAATTTGGAAAACTGTTGCTCCCAAAAGTTTAACTGTAAATTTTATTTGATTAGTAACAATAATTTCTTCTCCATTTCTATTGAAAAAATAATGATTATGGCCAATAAGCTTACCATTTCTAAAAATCTCCATCTCAATTTTATTGTATTTAATGTAATGTCCAATATGAGCAATTGAATTTGTTGGATAAATATAAAGAAATAAAATGACTATAATTTTTTTCATTTAACAACTAGTTTAATAGACTTTATTAACAATAGAAATAACTTATTAAAATGTTTTTAAAAATTAAGAAAATACCAAGGGTCAATTGGAGTTCAGATAAGCCTTATAATTTTAAACCAAAATTTTCTACATTCTTTTTTTTATGTTTTGGTTTGATGTTATTTGGTCTTGGAGAGGGTTTATTAATTGTATCTTTTACTGGTGCTTCTCCATGGAGTGTATTAGCTCAAGGTATCTCTTTAAATGTTAACTTGAGTATAGGAACAATAACATTTTTGATTAGTGTTGCGGTTTTAATTTTATGGATACCACTTGGCCAAAAACCAGGGATGGGAACAATATTAAATGCAATCATTATTGCATTGATGATTGATCTTTGCATAAAATTTGTTCCAACACCATCTAATTACTTATATCAATTAATACTGGCAATAATTTCAGTAATAACCGTTGGGATTGGTGGAGGTATTTATCTTGTATCTAATCTTGGAGCTGGACCAAGAGATGGTCTGATGATTGGTCTTCAAAAAAAAACAAATTTACCAGTTGCTGCCGTAAGAGCATTTTTAGAGATCTCTGTTGTTAGTATTGGATGGTACTTAGGTGGAATTGTTGGAGTGGGAACTTTATTATTTGCTTTTGGCATTGGTCCTTGTGTTGCCTTAGGCCTGTATTTAGTTGATAAAATTTTCGATTAGGCTGCAGCGCCTGATTTTTCACTTCTCTTTCTTTCATGCGGATCGAGAATGGCTTTTCTTAATCTACAAGAGTCTGGAGTGATTTCCAAAGCCTCATCAGTATTTAACATGCTTAATTGCTCTGCGATGGACATTTTTCTTACTGGTGTTAGAACGACATTTTCATCTGTACCTTGTGTTCTCATATTAGTTAATTTTTTTCCCTTCATAACATTAATAATCATATCTCCAGGTTTAGGAGATAATCCCACAATCATACCTGGATAAACAGGATCATTATGTGTTACAAACATCTCTCCTCTAGCCTGTAAATTAAAAATTGCAAATGCAACTGCTTTTCCTTGTTCCATTGAAATAAGTGCACCATTTCTTCTGCCTTCCATTTCACCCTCAAATGGTCCATACACATGAAAAATTCTGTTAATTACACCATTACCTTTTGTAAGTGTTAGAAACCGGCTTGTGTATCCCATTAATCCTCTTGTTGGTGCATGAAAGATTAATCTTTTTTTATTTTTGCCAGTATCTTTTAATTCTATCAATTTGCCTTTTCTTCTGTTCATGGAATCAATAATTTTTGATGAATGTTCCTCATCGAGATCCATAGTTACTTCTTCTATTGGCTCAAGTCTGTTACCATTTTCATCTTTTTTATATAGAACTTTTGGGGGACTAACAGTCATTTCAAAACCTTCTCTTCTCATTTGAGTGAGTAAAATTTCTAACATTAATTCACCTCGACCGCTTACAACAAAAGAGTCGTTACCTTCATTTTCTGTAAAAGTAATTCCAACATTATTCTGTGCTTCTTGTATCAACCTATCTCTTATTTGAGTACTTGTAAGCTTTTTACCCTCAGTTCCCGCAAGAGGAGATGTATTTACAGTAATGGTAATAGACATTGTTGGCGGATCGATTGGAGTAGCTTTGATAGGATCATTTACATCAAGATCACAAATTGTGTCAGCAACATTTGCTTTTTCTAAACCAGCGACAACAACAATATCTCCTGCCTCACCGATTTCGATCGGTACTTTTTTTGTGCCCTCATATCTAAAAATTTTAGTAAGTCTTCCTTCATCTACTTTTTCACCTTTTAGATTTATCGCCTTGATCGATTGATTTGCTTTTGCAGTTCCTTGAGCAATTTTTCCGACCAAGCTTCTCCCCAAGAAATTGTCTGCATATAGAAGAGTAGACAGCATTGCAAAGGGTTTTGTTTTATCAAGTTCCGCAGGTTTTACATGATCAATAATTTGATCTAATAATGGACTTAAATTTTCTCTTAGACCATCAATTTCTTTATCAGCCCAACCAGATCTTCCACTTGCATATAAAACTGGAAAGTCTAGTTGATCTTCATTTGCATCTAAACTTACAAATAGATCAAAAGTCTCATCTAAAACTTCATTAGCTCTTTGATCTGATTTGTCCAATTTATTGATTACAACAATTGGTTTTAAACCTTGTTTTAGAGCTTTAGATAAAACGAATTTTGTTTGTGGCATTACTCCCTCAGCAGAGTCGATTAATAGTAAAGCTCCATCAGCCATACTTAAAACTCTCTCAACTTCTGCAGCAAAATCTCTGTGACCTGGAGTATCGATAATATTTATTCTAGAATTCTTCCAATTAATTGATGCTGGTTTTGCAAGAATAGTTATTCCTCTTTCTTTTTCTAATTCACCGGAGTCCATTAGTCTTTCATCTATCACTTCATTTTCTCTGAAAGAACCACTTTGCTTCATTAGATTGTCTATTAATGTGGTTTTCCCATGGTCAACGTGGGCGATTATGGTAATATTTCTTATTTCTTGGCTCATAATTGACGCCGTTATACAGTAATAAATAACTTTGAAAACTCAAAAAAAACCACAATAATCTCACTTTTAATTATGATTTTTTGAAAAAATTCTATTTTTTTGTTTTTCTTTTTTGATTCTTCTTCTTTCTTTCAAGTTTAACTTTGGTTGTTTTTTTACACTTGAATCTTTAAAT
>CACHEF010000013.1 GCA_902578775.1 uncultured Pelagibacteraceae bacterium | reverse complement strand
TAATAGTGATAAAGAAGATACGTCAATTTTTGCTACTTATGCAATGGGTGCAGTAACAGTTGGTTTCCAAAGAAACGATCTAACTGGTGGTGCAGCAGGTGCAACTGAGCAAACAGCTGATCTTTACTCAATCGCTTTCAACGTTAATGAAAGTCTTGCTATTTCTTATGGTGAGAAAAACACTGACTTTGAATCGACTGGATCTGCTACTGTTGAAGAAGAAGTTGATGGTATAGGTGTTTCATACACTATGGGATCAATGAAAATTGCTGGTAACAGAAACGAAGGTAAAAAACTTAACGGTTCTACTACAGCAGAAGACGTTGACACAGAAATCAAATTATCTTTTGCGTTTTAATTAAGCAAAAAGTTAATTCTTTAAAAAGCCCTAATTCTTTGAGTTAGGGCTTTTTTTTTAGAAGTGATTATTTATTTTATCTAAAAATATTTTATATTTATCAAAACTGTTAATTGAGGTTTTATATATCGGCTTTCTTGCCTGTACAGTGCTCATGGTTTTAATAGGATTTTTGTTCTTGTAGTGGAACAAACATTTTTCGTTCCAACTCAGATCGCATTCCTTAATAATTCTTTTAATCTCTGTTTCATTATTAGCAATTAAAGATTCATAGCTCACATTTATTAAATTTACATTTTTTTTAATTTGCCAAAATTTCATTAGATCTTGATATAGCTTATAAAATTCTACCAAATCATTTTCATCATATGAAAATTTCATACTCTCCTCAAAAAGATTTTTATATATCGAGAGGCAATTATCCTTAGGTTCTCTGAAGCAGTGGATAATTTTTGAATTAGGAAAAAAAATTTTAATAAAGCCAATCCAAAAAAAATTTATTAAAGATTTATCTAATATGTATCTTTCACCAACATCAAAATAATTAATATAATTTTTATATTGATCTGTAATATTGCGTTTTTCGTGAGGGTCGTTGATTGTTTTGATGATATTATTATTATTTAATGAATTATCATCTAGAAAGTTTTTCTTTATTATATTTGGTAAAATTGGCATTTCACCACCACCTATAACATCATCATGGGCACTAATGATTTGCTCAACTAAAGAAGTACCTGACCTTGGCATTCCTAGTACAAATATTATTTTATTAGGTTCGTTATTTAGAAAAGATTCAAAATCTATATTTTGAAAGACTGTTTTTATGTTTTTAAATAAATTTTTGTCTTTATTTAAATCATATTTATTAAGGGTTTTGCTCAATTTATTTCCAATTTGAAGATATTTAAAAGACTCTTTAATTTTGTTTAAATCCTCATTTGCTTTAGATATGGAAAAATACAAATTTATTTTTTCTAAACTACTAAATTTTTTATCATTTATTTTTTTTTCTAATTCTTTGTAATGCCAGTTTTCATTTTTATATTTCATTGATTGGCTGATTAGATAGTCAGCTTTTGTAAATTTAGGATTTAAAGATAAAACTTCTTTTGCATGATTTATTGCAATTTCATAATTTCCTATACCTTGATGCGCTAATGCTAGTGAATATAAAATTATGAAATTATTAGGAGAAATTTTATTAGCTTTTTCGTACAAATTGATGGCTTCTTGGAAATTATTTACGTCTCTTTTTAAATTACCAAGATTTATATATGCATTTATATATTTAGGATTTTTTTCTATTATATCTTTAAATATTATTTCAGCTTTTTTGTAATCAAGCACATATTTGTAAGAGTTTCCGAGATTATTAGAAAAAGAAATATTATTAGGATCAATTTTTAAACCATTTTTAAAAACATTAATTGCATCCTCTAACTTACCAATTTTTTGATAAGATGACCCTAAGAGATTATACAATATTGCTATTCGTGGGAATTTTTTTATATAATTTTTAGTTTTTGAAATAACTAACTCATTATTATTTGCATTAAAATTATTGATTAAAATTTCGATTGTTTTTTTTGAAATATTATTTTCCATACTGAGAGTTGAATAAAGTTATACCAGATAAACCAGCTACGTTAATAAGCTTAATCTTATTTAAGTTATTTTTTCTAACGCCTCCCAATGCAATTATTGGTTTTTCTGTCATTTGTGAAATAAGATTAAATTTTATAACCCCGAGATTTTTTTGATAATTTTTTGTTAAGAATAAAGGTGATAAAAAAATAAAGTCTACTCCTTGTTTTTCTTTCAATTTAACTTCTAAAATATTATGTGCAGATCCTAAAATTGTGAAATTTTTTCTATTATTTTTAAAATTGTTAAGATTGAGGCTTTTATTAAATGATGGTATGTAAACCCCATTTAAATTAGCTTGCAATGCTAATTTTATATTATTTGCTAAATAAAATCTTAATCTATTTTTTTTGCATATTTTGTTAAATTTTTTTACTGTTTTTAAATCTATTTTCTTTTTATAATTTCTAAATATGACACTAGTATTTTTTTTTAAATTCAAAATTTTTTTTTCACTAAAATCATCTATAAAGGTATATAAATTAATCTTAGTAAAATGCATAAAAGTATAACAAACCTACAAGAAATTAATGAAGAAATATATTCAAAAAATATCAATGATAGTAAATCAGTTAATATTATTGCAGTAAGTAAAACTTTCAAGATGGATAAAATTATGCCTTTGATCAATGCCGGTCATATCCATTTTGGAGAAAATAAGGTTCAAGAAGCTGTAAAAAAGTGGACAGATGTAAAATTATCAAAATTAGATTTAAAATTACATATGATAGGAAAATTACAAACAAATAAAGTAAAATATGTAATTCCATTATTTGATTTCATCCACTCTTTAGATAGTTTAAAGTTGGCTGAAAAAATTTCTATAGAACAAAAAAAAAATAATAAAAATCTTAAAATATTTATTCAGGTAAACATTGGAGATGAAAAACAAAAGGGAGGAGTAAATATCAAAGAGTTAGATAACTTTTATAAAATATGCAAATCCAAATATAATTTGAATATTATTGGTTTGATGTGTATTCCTCCAAAAGAAATTGATATAAAAAAAAACTTTAGTTCTATGAAAGATTTAAGTGACTCTTTAGGTCTTAAAGAGCTAAGTATGGGCATGTCCTCAGATTATATGGATGCTATAAAGTTTGGTTCTACTTTTGTAAGAATTGGATCAAAAATATTTGGTGAAAGAGTTTAAAGAACTTTTATTTTTGTTTTTTTATTAATTAATTTTAATAAAATTAAAAAATCTTTCTTCTTGAGTACAATACATCCTTCTGTTTTTTTATAGTTTTTTGTTAAATGGATGAAAATAGCACTTCCTCGATTCTGAATTACTTTTTTCGTATTATAATTTATTATAATTACCAAATCGTATTTGCCATCATGCCTAAACATTTTTTCATGCTTAAATTTCAGATTGGTTTTAATTAATTTATTATACATTTTGCTACTTGTATCGTTACACCACCCCATATTTTTTTTTATAGGTATCTTCTTTAATTTCGTGATTATTTTGGGAAATTTATCTTTTCTATAAAAAAGTGAACCTAATGAAAAAGTCCCTTTTGGGGTTTTAAAATCTCCTTCTTTTTTATGAATTGAAATTCCTCTTTTACCAACCGAACATTTAAATTTAAATTCATCGTATAAAAGTGTATTTTGATTCGTAATAATAATGTTCATTTAATAAATATGAATTCTAAAAACTTATTTATATATAATTCTTATAATTTATTTGAGATTTTAAAAGAAATTAAAGACCAGTTAGGATTTGAAATTCATCACATTAATAAAATTGAATATAAAAAGCTAAATTTTGAAGAATTTAATAATTATTTAATTATTACAACCGAGCACACTGATGAAATCAAGGAATGTCTAAAAATAAGCAATATACCAAAAAAATTATCAAACTTATTAGAATTTATAAACCAAAATTTTTTAAAGAAGCAGTATTCAAATCAATCAAACATTAAAATTGGCAAGTATACATTAAATTTAAATTCACGAAAAATTTATCATAAAAGCAATAATTTAAACCTTACAGAAAAAGAAAGTAATTTGATATTATTTATTAATTCTAAAAAAAAAGTTAGTTTAAAAGATCTTCAAAAAAGTGTTTGGGGGTATTCGTCTGATCTTGAAACTCATACTGTTGAAACGCATATTTACAGATTAAGAAAAAAATTTTTTAGAATTTTTAATGATGATGCCTTTATTAGCCATGATAAACATGGATATTTTATTAAATAAAATTTTGAATTAATCTAAATTCTTGCTCCAATTTTTTGAATAATTTTTTCAGAGAGTTCAGTACCTTTTATCAAACACTCTTTTTCAGAAAAATTATGAATTAGGCCATGTAGGTAGCCTGCAGCAAAAAGATCACCTGCACCTGTTAAGTCTTTAATTTTTAAATTCTTTTTTGCATCACATTCGTCAAGTTTGTCTTTATTAATTGACACAGCTCCTTTTTCACCACGTGTAATGATTACTTTTTTTTTTATTTGTTTTGAAAAAGATATTACTTCTTCAAACGATTTTGCATCAATCAAAGACATTATTTCTTGTTCATTAGCGAAAATTATGTCTAGTCTATTTTTCACTAAATCTAAAAAATGAGGCTTATGTCTTTCTACACAAAATAGATCTGATAAAGACATAACAGTTTTTTTTGAAAAATTTATTGCTTTATCAAATGCTTTTTTTGGGTCACCTTCGTCCCATAAGTATCCCTCTAGAAAAATAAAATCTGAATTTTTAATATCATTCTCATTAACATCATTGTTGCTTATTTTTCCCGCAATTCCTAGAAATGTACACATTGTTCTTTCAGAATCTGGTGTTATTAATATCAAGCAAGAGCCAGTTGGAACAGATTCATTTTTTTTGTTATACAAATATTGAACATTTTCTTTTTTTAATCCTTCTTCATATTTTTGACCTAAATTATCATTGTTTACTTTGCCTAAAAATCCAACTGTATTTCCCAATTGTGATAACCCTACAATTGAATTTGCAACTGAACCTCCAGAAATAGTTTCTTTAATTTTTAGAGAAGATAAGAGTTTTTTAAACTCATCTTCATTCACTAATTTCATTGTACTTTTTGTAAGTGAATGTTTTTCCAAGAAGTCATCGGATACTTCACAAAGCACATCTACTATTGCATTTCCAATTCCTAAAATTTTCATTATGGTTTTTTAGCGATAAAAGGTTTTTTTCTATTAGGATAACAAGCTCTGCAAATTTTACAAGTTAATCCATAGCAGTCACGTGCTTTACAATATTCTCTTCCATAATAAATAATTTGTAAATGAAGTTTGTTCCAATTTTTTTTTGGAAATAGTCTTTTTAAATCTTTCTCTGTTTGAACAACATTCTTGCCATTAGTTAAACCCCATCTTTGAGCTAATCTATGAATATGGGTATCAACAGGAAATGCTGGATTTCCAAAGCCTTGTGACATGACTACGCTTGCTGTTTTATGACCAACTCCTGGTAAACTCTCAAGTTCTTCAAAGGTTTTCGGAATTTTTCCTTGATATTTTTCAACTAGTATTTTTGAGAGATTATAAATACTTTTTGATTTAATTCTAAAAATACCAATTTTTTTTATTAGCTTTTCAATTTTTTTTTGTCCTAATTTTATGAAATGTTCAGGTTTGTAAAATTTAGGATATATATTTTTAGTTACATTGTTTACATTAACATCAGTACATTGCGCTGAAAGGAGCACAGAAACTAATAGAGTAAATACATTTCTACTTTTCAAAGGCACATCAATTTTAGGATAAGTTTTGTTAAGTATATTTAATACTTTTTTTGCTCTTTGAACTTCATTCATTATTTGAAATTCATCAAATCTCTCATTGAATAAAACCCTGCATTTTTATTCATTAACCATTTTGCTGCTGTAAGTGCACCCTCCGAATATAAAGTTCTATCAAAAGCCTCATGATTTAGTTTAATTATTTCCTTACCACTTGAGAATAGTACTTCATGTTCACCAATAATTTTACCTTTTCTTACAGAATTAAAGTTTATTTTTTTTCCGTAGGGAAAATTTTTTTTATTCAAATATTTATTACCAATAATTCTATAGAAATTTCTCTTTTTTCCTATTGCAATGCCCTGACCTAACATCAATGCTGTACCAGAAGGGTGATCCTTTTTTAATTTATGATGAGCTTCAAAAACCTTACACAAAAATTTATTACCTAGAGATTTGGATGCAATTTCAGTTAAATACATCAAAAGATTAATACCAAGACTCATATTTCCAGCTTTGAGGATTGGAATTTTTTTTGAATAATTTTTAATTTTCATCTCTTCCTCCTTAGAAAAACCAGTTGTTCCAATTACTACTCTTTTTTTTAATTTTGTTGCAATTTTTAAAATTTCAAATGTGCATTTTGGAATAGTAAAATCTATTATAACGTTAACTTTTTCAAATGCCTCCTCAGTATTTAAGCTTGGCCTAATACCTTTTATTTTTTTATTAATTTTTCTATTTTCTGTCAGAGTAATCACTTTAAAATTTTTGTTCATACTGGCAGATTGAATTATTTGCCTTCCCATACGGCCTTGGCAACCTGTGACTGCTAAATTAATTTTTTTCATTTCTACATTATTATTTGATCAGAATAGTCTTTTAAAGAAAAAATTGATATAACAGTGATTCGTGAGCACCAATATTTTGTATACTGGAGATAATCTATTTTTTTTGAGAGGGATGAATTCAAATACTGTGGATTTAATTTATTTAGATCCACCATTTAATTCCAAAACTTTTTATTCAGCTCCAATAGGCTCAAAAGCTGCTGGCGCCACGTTTGAGGACATGTGGACTTGGGATGATGTAGATAAATATTTTCTCGAGCAATTGATTGATGATTATCCATATTTAGTTCAATTTATAGACTCTGTGGATGTCATAAATGGTGAAGCAATGATGTCATACGTTACATACATGGCACAAAGAATAATAGAAATGCACAGAGTTTTAAAGGAATCTGGCAGTTTTTATTTACATTGTGATTCTACAGCATCACATTATTTAAAAATCATTTGTGATCGAATATTTGGAAAAAAAAATTTTAGGAATGAAATAATTTGGGAGAGAATCAAAGGAGCTGGAAAAAAATCTCAACATTCACCAAAAAAATGGGGAGCAAGCACAGATACAATTTTATTTTACACAAAAAGCAATGATTTTAAATTAAAGCCCTATAGAAAATATGATAAATTTGAACTTTTAGAAAAGTTTCCAAAAACTGATGAGAATGGAGACAGATATTATGATGATAGTGCCCATATTTTTAGATCCAAATCGTTAGGCGCAAGACCTAATCTTTGTTACACATGGAAAAACTTTAAAAATCCAAACCCCTCTGGGTGGACACTCTCAAAGAAAAGATTACAGGAAGAGTTTGAAAAAGGAAATTTCGTAATTACAGAGACACTTGCTGGTCCCAAACTTGAGAGAAGAAAATATCAAAAAGATCATCCTGGACACTCGCTTAATAATTTTTGGGAGGACATAGAGGCTGTTGGAGGTGATGAGGACACTGGTTATCCAACTCAAAAACCTCTAAAATTGCTTAATCGAATAATTGAAGCAAGCTCTGAGGAAGGAGATTTAGTTTTAGATCCTTTTTGTGGTTGTGCTACAACTTTGGTTTCAGCACAAAGATTAGGAAGAAAATGGATTGGTATTGACGTAGAGGAAAAATCTGCAGAACTAGTTATGGAAAGATTACAAGAAGAAGGTAAATTGTTTGATAAATTTATTCACAGTAATAACTTTCCAAGAAGAACCGATGTAGAGGATATAGATATTGATGATAAGAATATTAAAGAAAGACTTTATGCTGATCAAAAAAAAAAATGCAATGGTTGTAAGGATAATTTAGATATCCGACATTTTGAAATTGATCATATAATTCCAAGAAATAAAAATGGCGGTGATTATTATGAAAATTTACAATTACTTTGCGCAAACTGTAATAGAATAAAAGGTAATAGACCAATGGAGTATCTATTGATGAGGATTAACGAAAGAGACAAGCTGTTTACAAAAAAAATTGGTTTTTCAAAAAGAGCTGATTAAAAAAATTTCTTAGATTTCATATTCAAAGAATCTTATTTTTCAATTGTCTTTAAAGAACAAACATTTTCACCAAACTTACCCTCACTTTCTATTTTTAATTTTTTTTTGATCAATTTTATTATCAAATTTCATTATAGTATTAATAAAAAACACTAGTTTTTCCAAAAGCTTTTAGCTTTTTCGAAAAATTTTCGGATACTTGGATTAGATTTTTCATTTTCTATTTTTCTAAATCTTTCAAGTAGATCTTTTTGTTCTTTATTTAAGTAAACGGGGACTTCAGTTTTTACTTGAACATATAAATCACCATAATCTCCCCTTCTCATAAACGGCATCCCTTTGCCTTTTAATCTAAATTGTTTTCCGTCTTGGGTCCCATCAGGTATTTTAATTTTTGCTTTTTTACCATCTATTGTAGGTATTTCTATTGTAGTTCCTAGCGCTGCATCAGCTATAGAAATTGGAAATTCAAAAAATAAATTTACGTCTGATCTTTTAAAGAGATCATGTGATTTAACATTTATAAATAAATATAAATCTCCACTATTTCCTCCTCTGGTTCCGGCTTCACCTTTACCAGCTAACCTTATTCTAGTTCCATCATCTACACCTTTAGGAATAGTTACAGATATTTTTTTTTTAGTTTGTTTATTACCACTACCATTACAGTCACCGCATGGATTTGTGATTTCTTCTCCGCTGCCAGAACATTGTGGACATGTTTGTTGCACTGTGAAAAATCCCTGATTAGATCTTACTTTCCCATTTCCTCCACAGTAACTACATCTTTCAGCAGAGTAACCTGGTTTTGAGCCATCCCCTTTACAAGTGTTACATTTGTCCGTTGATGAGAATTGAATATTTTGTTTTTTACCTAAATAAGCTTCTTCAAGGGTTATAGATATGTCATATCTTAAATCTGAACCTCTGTTATTTGAACTTCTTCTGCTATTCCTTCTACCACCACCGAAATCTCCAAAAAAATCCTCAAAAATATCTGAAAAATCTGATCCATTAAACCCTCCGAATCCTCCAAATCCTCCTTGTCCACCTCCTCCATTTTCAAATGCAGCATGGCCAAAGTTATCGTAATTTTCTTTTTTATTTTTATCTGAAAGAACTCCATAAGCTTCACTAGCTTCCTTAAATTTGTCTTCAGCAGATTTATCGCCTTGATTTTTATCAGGATGGTATTTTACAGCAAGTTTTCTGTAAGCAGATTTTATGTCACTTGGACTAGCGTTTTTATTTATACCAAGAACATCGTAATAATCTCTTTTAGCCATAAGTTTAACTCAGACAATTAGATGTTGCTCTTAAGCGCTTTTTTCTTGATTTCCGTCTTTATTTTCCTCTTTTACTTCTTCAAAATCAGCATCAACAACATTATCATCTTTTGTATCCTTCTTTTCTTTACCATCCTCTTTACTA
>CACHEF010000012.1 GCA_902578775.1 uncultured Pelagibacteraceae bacterium | reverse complement strand
ACCATAAAAAAATCAGTTTTATTCAAGTCATTTCTATTTTTAATTCTGTTTAGGTTTAGATTTTTGATTGTATTGTTTATTAAATCTTTAATCATTAAATCAATAGAATCTCTTACAATCTGGTAAGTCGCAATCTTAAAATTTTTTTTATTAATCTTTTTTTTATATTTTCTATAAATATTTTTAAAAAAATCTATTTCAACTAATTCTTCAAATCTAAATAAATTTGCATTTATACCGTCTTGAATATCATGGTTATTATAAGCAATATCATCAGATATAGATGAAATTTGAGCCTCTAGCGAAGGGAATGTATTAAAATTAATCATATTTTTAAATTTTTTAACACCTATTAATTTATCAACTTGATAAGAGTCTTCTACTGGACCATTATGTTTTAAAAGTCCTTCTAGTGTTTCAATAGATAAATTTAGACCGCTAAATTTTAAATACTTATTTTCTAAAAACATAACAATTCTTAGTGTTTGCAAATTGTGATCAAACCCTCCATGAATGCTCATACATTCATTTAAAGCATCCTCACCTGCATGACCGAAAGGAGTGTGGCCCAAATCGTGCGCTAAACTGAGTGTTTCTGCTAAGTCCTCGTTCAAACTGAAATATCTAGCAATGGATCTCGCTATTTGAGCAACCTCCATAGAATGAGTAATTCGAGTTCTATAATGATCACCTTCAGTATTAACAAATACCTGTGTTTTATGTTTCAATCTTCTAAATGAAGCGCTGTGAATAATACGATCTCTATCTCTTTGATAAGGTGATCTATATTTTGATAAAGATTCCTTAAATATCCTACCTTTACTTTTAAATTGACCTATCTTTGAGTATTTTTTCATCCTTTAAAATAAAATATTAAGTATTATATTACTAATACCAGTGATCAATTATGATTAAAGAAATTAAATTTACTGATAAAGCACTAAAACAGATCAATGTTTTGCTGTCTAAAAAGATAAAGGGTCTTTTTTTAGAATCGCCATTAAAGGTGGTGGTTGCTCAGGATTTCAGTATGAATTCACTTTTGATAAAGAAAAATCAAAAGATGATTTAAATTTTGAAAATATTTTGATTGATAAAACTTCAGCAGATTTATTAAAAGGCTCTGAAGTTGATTATGTTTCAGAATTAATTGGTGAACAATTTAAGATAACAAATCCACAAACTAAGTCATCTTGTGGTTGTGGTGTTTCTTTTTCTCTTTAATGATTATTTCTTCATGGAATGTAAATTCTGTGAGAGCTCGTATAGATAATATCAAAAGTTATCTCTTAAAATATAAACCAGATATCCTAATGATGCAGGAAATCAAAACAGAGGATGTAAACTTTCCCTATGATGATTTTTCAGCAATGGATTATGAAAGTCACGTATTTGGCCAAAAAAGTTATAATGGGGTTGCGATTATATCTAAAGGTAAATTAAAAAATATTAAAACTGACTTAATCAAAGATAAACTAAAGCAATCGAGAATAATTTCAGCTGAACTAGAGTATAAAAAGAAAAATATTCAATTAATAAACATTTATACACCTAATGGAAATCCTGTAGATACAGATAAATATAAATACAAGAAACAATGGTTGGATGATTTAATTAACCAATTAAAGGGTTTAAGTAAAAAAAATTCAAATATTATTCTTGCTGGAGATTTTAACATTATTCCTGCAGCTGAGGATGTCTATAATCCAAAAAAGCTTTGAGGACGATGCTCTATTTAGATTAGAAATAAGAAAAAAATTAAGAGAAATGATTAATCTAGGTTTTAATGATGTTTATAGACATTTTAATGAAACTAGAGAAGGATATACTTTTTGGGATTACATGAGAGGTGCATGGCAAAAAAATAATGGAATGAGAATAGATCATTTTTTAGTATCAAATTCTTTAATAGACCAAGTTAAAGGAATTAATATTAATAAAGATCCAAGAGGGCGTGAAAAACCATCAGACCATACTCCAATAGAAATTACTTTAGCTTAAAGATTTTATTTTATTAACTAGCTCTTCATTAATATGACGAGGGCCCTTATCTAATCTATTTTTGTGTCTTCTTTCCCCTGGAAGTCTAACACCTTCAAATGATTTCATTTTATTAAAAAATTCATCAGCATGTTTTGGCCAATTAGTTCCAGAAGTTTTATCAGGTGAAATTGCGAGAATAAATTCTCCACCACTGGGAGGTCCGCCGTCATTATTATCTTTTGCAGCTGTCTCAAAACTAAAATTATCACCAACTAATGCGCCAGCCATTAATTCTACCATCATTGCTATGGCAGAACCTTTATATCCCCCAAAAGGAAGTAATACACCTCCATCCGCTATTTCTCCTGGGTCAGTTGTTTCTTTGCCATCCTTAGTTAAACCAGTTCCAAGCGGAACTTTATGCCCTTCTCTTTTAGCAACTTGAACTTCACCCATTGCCATTGATGCAGTTGCCATATCGTAAACTACAGGAGTTTTTCCAGGTCTTGGCCATGCAAAAGAAATTGGATTTGTCCCAAACAAAGGTTTGATAGCTCCAGCGGGTGCTACAGCAGGCTTGTAGGATGTGCAGGCAAAGGCAACTAAACCTTCCTCTGCTAATTTTTCTGTCTCCGGCCACATCGCAGCCATATGATGAGAATTATTTATAGCAAGTACGGCCACTCCATTTTCTTTTGCAGCTTTTGCTAATTCAGGTAATCCTTTATTTAAAACTACAGGGGCTAAACAATTATTCCCTTGAACTTTTATTACTGATGCTGAAATTTTTTTTACTTCAGGTTTTCCTTTACCATTAATTTTTCCACTTTTTAAACCACTCACATATGCAGGCAACCTAAACAAACCATGAGATAAAGATCCATCTCTTTCAGCATTTCTTATTAAATCAGATAGAATAGATGCTGTTTCATCATCACAGCCATTAGCTAATAAAGTTTTTTTAGCTAAATCATAAATTTCATCTAATGAAAGGGAAACTGTACTCATCCCATTATTAGATATTATTTACGACTAAAGATCAATTTTAATTTAACAACCCTTAAAAGATTTAGACATATTGCTAATTAACTCAAAATATAAATCTTTACCTGGATCAAGTGTAGCTCCTAGTGGATCTATAACTCCAGTTGCAACATTAGTATCTTTCGCCACAGCTTTTATAATATCAGGATTAAATTGAGGCTCCGAAAATATACAGCTTACTTTATCATGCTCAATTACTTCTCTAATTTCAGCTAATTGTTCAGCACCAGGTAATACATCTGTATTTACAGTAAATGCACCAAGAATATTAATGCCAAATCTTTCTTCAAAGTATTGATACGCATCATGAAAAACTATTGATTTGAAATCTTTATTTAATTCAGATTTAACTTTCTTAGTAAGTTTATCTAAATCTTTATGTGCTTTTTTTAAGTTTTCTTTATATTTAGCCTCATTCTTTTGATCGTTCTCTATCAAATGTTCTGCCATTTCACTTAAAATCACTTTTGCATTCATTGGATCCAACCAAATATGTGGATCATACTCACCGTGAGCATGTCCTTCATGACCGTGATCATCGTGACCATCTTCTTTATGCTCATCGTCGTGACCGTGGTCATCGTGACCATCTTCTTTATGCTCATCGTCGTGACCGTGGTCATCGTGATCATCTTCTTTTTTAGCATGATCATCGTGGTCATCCTCTTTATGACCATGATCGTGCTCTTCAAAAATATTTCTTTCTCTAAATTTAAGTTTAGTTAAACCTTTGATTTCCATTAATTCAATTTTTTCAGCTTTTTTTGCAATAGTTTTTAATGGTTTTTCTAAAAAATTTTCTATGTCTTCACCTACCCAAAATATAATATCTGCATTTTGTATCATTTTGGCATGAGATGGCTTGAGTGCAAATCCGTGTGGCGAAGCATAACCATCTACAATTAAATCTGGTTTTCCAACGCCATCCATTAGATAACTAGCTAGTGAATGAATTGGTTTTATTGTTGCTACTACTTTAATTTCAGCATTTGCCGGTACAAAAATAGTTAAGAATGATAGTATTGATAAGATTAATGGTAATTTTTTAATATTTTTCATATGTTGTGTATTTAAATTGTTATAATATAACACTATGTAATAATATAACATATTCAAGTCAAGGAATAAAATGAGCTCAGATCAAAATATACTAGTAAAATTAAATGAAGCTGGTTTGTTTATTAACGATAAGTGGTTAGTAAAAGGAGTCTCACTACAGGTTGAAAAAGGTAAAATAGTTACTCTCATAGGTCCAAATGGATCAGGAAAAAGCACAACAGCTAAAATTGCTTTAGGTATTTACAAAAAGATTGATGGTTCAGTTGAAAAATACACCAGTAAAGTTGGATATGTCCCACAGAAAATTTCAATTGATTGGACATTGCCACTAAGAGTAAATGATTTCATGGTATTAACTGAAAGTCTTAATAAAGAGACAATTGATGAAGCTTTGTCTTTAACTGGTGTCATTCATCTTAAGGATAAAAATTTAGGAGATTTATCAGGTGGTGAATTTCAAAGAGTGCTACTTGCTAGAGCCATATCAAAGAAACCTGATCTATTAGTGCTTGATGAACCAGTCCAGGGAGTAGATTTTACTGGTGAAATAGCTTTATACGAACTAATTAAGAAAATTTCTGATGAATTAAATTGTGGTATCTTATTAATTTCTCATGATCTACACACTGTAATGACAGCCACTGACCATGTTGTTTGTTTAAACGGCCATGTTTGTTGCTCAGGTTCTCCAATGGATGTTGCAAAAAACAATGAATATAAAGCTTTATTTGGAGAACAAGCTTCACAAATATTGTCTAGATATGAGCATAAGCACGACCATATTCATACAGATGAAGGTGAAATTAAAAAAAATTAGATGTTTGATGATTTTTTTATAAGAGCTTTGGTAGCTGGAATTGGAGTTGCTTTTGTAACAGGACCTCTTGGTTGCTTTGTCATATGGAGAAGACTATCTTATTTTGGTGACACCTTAGCTCACTCTGCTCTGCTAGGAGTAACATTAGCTTTTACTATGGAGTTTAATATTGCTATTTCAGTATTTGTTATTTCCTCCATGATAGCTTTAATTTTGATTCAACTTCAAAAAAAAACAAATTTACCAGGTGATGCGTTGTTGGGTCTTCTAGCTCATTCATCTCTAGCAGTTGGACTTGTTGTGATTGGTTTTTTAACATTTATTAGATTTGATATTATGGGATTGCTATTTGGAGATATTTTAGCAGTTTCAGTTAATGATTTGTTGATCATATGGATTGGAGGAGCATTAATCCTGCTAGTTCTAAAATTAATTTGGAAACCTTTATTCGCTTCAACAGTAAATTATGAACTAGCGGAGGCAGAAGGATTAAATCCGGATAGAGCTAAAGCTATATTTACAATTTTGATGGCAGCAATCATCGCTATTTCAATTAAAATGGTTGGATTACTATTAATTACTGGAATGCTTATTATCCCTGCTGCAATGGCTAGAAATTTGTCATCAAGTCCACAAAGTATGGTTATCTATTCAATTATAGGAGGATTGTTATCTGTGATTATAGGATTATTCACATCTTTAGAGTTTAATACATCTTCGGGTCCATCAATTATAACAGCAGCTTTATTATTATTCATACTTTCATTATTTAAAATAAAACAATCTATTAAATTGAAAAATTAATGAGGAATCGTTAAGATGAAAACAATGCATAAAGAACATACTCTCACGAAAAATCAGCAAATTATTTTTGATTTAATTGATAAATCTCCTGAACCAATGAAGGCTTATTCAATCCTTTTTAATGTTCAAAAAAAAGGCATTAAAGCTCCCCTACAAGTTTATCGAGCATTAGATAAACTAGTTAAAATAGGAAAAATTCATAAAATTGAAAGTCGAAATGCCTTTATTGCATGTCATAATTCAAGCTGTCGAGTGGCTAAAGCTACAGCGTTTTCTATCTGTGAGATTTGTGAGAAAGTAACAGAAATAAGTAGTGCAGGTCTTTCCAAATACTTAGCTAATTTCAAAGACAAGGATGGTATGAAATATAGTAAATACAATCTTGAGTTTTTTGGATTATGTAAAAAGTGTAGATAATTCTTTATTTTAATAAATTCTTAACATAACTGAAATAATAATAATGAAAGGAAATTTTTATGTTTATAAAAAAATATCTAAAGTGGATCAGTACGTTTCTAGTTTTAGTAGGAATACTTCTTACAAATTTAAATATATATCCATTAAATATATATTTTCATGGATTAGGAGTTGTTGGATGGACTGTCGCTGGATTTATCAGCAAAGATAAAGCGATACTAACAAACTTCGGATTACAAATTCCATTATTTGTTATTGGGATTTATAAGATTATTTTTTAAATGAAGAATATATTGTTTGTATGCACAGGTAATTCAGCAAGAAGTATTATTGCTGAAAGTATTATAAATAATGAGTATGACGATTTGTATAAAGGTTTTAGTGCCGGGAGTAATCCAACAGGAAAAATAAATGAAGATGTGAAGAATTATTTATTATCAAAACATTATGATCTTTCAAATTATAGATCTAAAAATTTTAATGAGTTTATTAATGGTCAAATTAAAATGGATTATGTGATTACAGTTTGTAATAATGCTAATAACGAAGTCTGCCCTATTTGGCCAAATAAAGATCAGATAATTCATTGGGATATAGAGGATCCTGTTAAATTACTTAATGAAACAAATGACATAAATAGAAAAGATGAGATTATTGAAAAAGTTTACAATAATATTCATAAAAGAATAAAGGAACTGCTTAATGAAAAATAAAAGTCGTTATTTTCTTGCTGAATTAATAGGAAGTTGTTTTTTAGTGATGATTATTGTTGGCTCAGGTTTAATGGCTGAGAACTTAACTAATGACGTTGCTGTAATGTTAATAGCTAATACTATAGCAACAGGAGCAGGTTTATTTGTACTTATCACAGTTTTTGCTGATGTATCAGGAGCTCATTTTAATCCATTTGTAAGTATTGCTATGGCAATAACAGGCAAATTAAAAAAGAAACTACTACCCTTTTATATTATTGCTCAATTGGTTGGTTGCTTGATTGGTGTTGGTTTAGCTAATTTCTTTTTTGAACATGAAATTTATGAATTATCTACTAAGTCAAGAGATGGGGTTTATATATTCACATCTGAGGTAATAGCAACATTAGGGCTTATAATTATAATTTTTGGGTCTATGAAGTCAGGCAAAATTGCTGTTGCTGCTAGTGTTGGTCTTTATATTACTGCTGGTTATTGGTTTACTTCCTCAACTTCATTTGCAAATCCAGCTGTTGCAATTGCTAGAACATTTACAGAGTCTTTTACTGGTATTAGTTATTTAAATACTCCATATTATATTTTAGCTGAACTTATCGGAATGTTAATTGCTGTATTTATTGTTAAAAAGTTATTTTTAGAAAAAAATTGAAAAATATAAAACTTACCAATCGAATAAGTTTAATTAACAAAAAATTTAAAAAAAAAGAGTTTTATCATTATCTTAAAACTTCTAATCTTTCATTAGTAATACCTAAGATTAAAGACAAATATGTAGTAGTTTCCCAAAAAAGAGTTCCAATTAATAAAATTAACTACGAGTTTCCTTCTGGCATAGTGGAAAAAAAGGAAACAACTCTCCAATCAGCATATAAGGAATTAAGAGAAGAAACAGGATATAGATCAAGATCAAAATTGAGTAAAATAATAACTTTTTATAATGAACCTGGAAGACTAACTACTAAAATTACTGGTTATTACACAGAAGACTTAATTAAAATTTCGAAACCAGAACAAGGTATTAGAATTCATCTTTTTAATCAAAGAGAGATATTTAAATTAATATTAAATCAAAAATTCAATAATAGTTCTCATATAGCAATGTTTTTTTATTTAATAACAGTTCTTAAAAAAACTATAAACTAAAGGTTGTATCAAAATATCTTTTTTATTTAAGGATTATATGATTAAATCAAATATTAAATAATTCGGAGGCAGTAATGAGAAAAAAACTAAAAAAAAATGAAAAGAAAAAAACAAAGATATTAAAATCAATAGACAAACTTAAAAATAAAATTACAGCAAAAGAAAAAAAATTATCAAGCCTTAATATTAAAATTGCTGATCTAGAAAAAAAGGTTGCAGAAAAAAAAGCAAAAAAGCTTGCTAAGAAAAATGCAGAGCAGTCTCCTGCATCTATAAATAATTAATTCCAAATCGTCTTTCTCCCTTCTCATTTAAGAGAAGGAAGAAAGTAGTTAATCAACAAAATTTAAACAGGGGAAGAAATAATGAATATTTAAACTTTGATGGTGCTTTATACATAAACTAAATTACAAAATTATTTACTTATTGTTAAAGTTAAATGAATTTAAATTAAAATAATGTTACAAAAAAATATCACTCAATTAAAAATAGAATTAAATTTAATTTATCTTGAATTATTTGAGTAAATTACTCTTGGTTCTAAAAATAATTCTCTAGCAAGAGCTTTAAATCTTTTAGTAACTTGTTTTGAGATTATTTCTTGATGTTGTGATGGAATTTTTAAAAATACAGCATTACCTCTTTTATACAATTTAAACTCTTCAAGAAATATCGTAGATATCGAGGTCAATGATTGTGAAAATCTCAATGCTGCTCCAACTTGTTTGCTTGAAAAAATTTCATTATTATTTAAAAAAGTTAGATACTCCATCTTTGGATTATACTTGATACTACAGTACCGCCAATAACATGACAAAGCTAATTGTATTCTTTCTTTATGAGTCAATCTAAGTAAAGGAGTATTTATTGTTTCTTGAAATACCAATTCAGCTTTTTGAAATGCTCCTAATCCCCAATCCATATGACTTAATACACATGCCAGATATAATAATTTCTTATTAAAATGTTCATTGCCTTCAAAAACTGGCTGAATAAAATCATAATATTTTTTATAGTTCGATCCTAGATCACCTCTTTTTTTTGCAATATTCTCAAGTGCTTTATGAAAAATTTCTGATTCTTTTACATCTTTAAAATAGTCAATTGATAAAGAACCTTCACGCAAACCGCTTATAGAACAAATTATATTTCTTGGATTTGTAACTCTCATAATTTCATCAAGTATAATGCAACTATAAGGTAAATACGCTGTTCTAGATTTTGAAATATACTCAACTGTTTTAAGTTTAGATTTATTAAAAGATGAAATTTTTTCAACAAACTTAGATAAAACATTGTTATCAATACTATATTGATGAATTATATGTACCGGATGATTATTTTGAAAAAGATGTAATTTAAATAATGCTCGCCAGGTACCTCCAACTAAATATAGATTATTAAATTTCTTTTTTGAAAGCCATTTTTCTTCTCTTAATAATTTTTTGATATATTTTGCTAAATTTCTTTTTTTAACTATAGGATTATTTAATAATCTTAAAACTCCAATAGGTAATGAGGTTTTATTAGTAACTATATTATTTTCAACTCGAGCTAATTCTAAACTTCCACCTCCAAGATCAGCAACTAATCCATTGACATTTTCAAAGCCTATTTTTACTCCCTCAGCTGAGCATTCAGCTTCTTCTTCACCAGATAATATATTAATCTTAGTTTTAAAAAGTTTTTCAACTTCATTAATAAATGGTTTTGTATCAGTCGCTTCTCTTAAAACTGCTGTTGCAATGATTTTAAGATTTGTGATTTTTGAAACATTTAAAATTTCAGAGAATCTTTTTAAAACTTTTAAAGCATATTCGGTACCAGATCTGTGAAGTTTTTTGGATTTATCTAAATTTTTTCCAAGTTCACAAACTGCTTTTTCATTAAAAAAAGGCACACGAGAAGAACTGAAATCTTCATAAATTAGCATTCTTATAGAGTTTGATCCAATGTCTATTATAGCTAATTTTGCCTGATTTAATTTTAAACTATTTTTACTTTTAATTACTTCCACTTTTAATCAATCTTAAGTGCAGTTGTTTAGGCTGCATTCTTAGTTTAGCTTTACCTCTTCCAGATAAGCTCGGATTATTCATAAAATATTCATGAGCTGAAAAGGAATCGCTCTTACTATATTTAATTTTTTTATAATTACCATCAGCTTCAAGTTCCCAGCTCTGATTAGTATCAAGATAATTTGCCAACATTATTTGATCTAAGATCTGTTCATGAACAGTCTCATTTTCAATTGGGACTAGAAGTTCTACCCTTCGATTTAAATTTCTCGGCATTAAATCAGCTGACGAAATATATACTTTTGCATTTCTATTAGGCATTTTTTTTGTACCATTACTAAAGCAGTAAATTCTAGAATGCTCTAAAAATCTTCCTATGATACTTTTTACAAATATGTTTTCTGATCTATCTTTTACTCCTGGTCTTAAACAACAAACACCCCTTACAAATAAATGAATTTTTACACCAGCATTCGAAGCTTCATAAAATTTATCAATAATTTCTGGATCTACTAAAGAGTTCATTTTTGCCCAAATAGCTGCAAATTTTCCATTTTTAGAATTTTTAATTTCAGCATCAATATTTTCATTTAAGGTTTGCCTCATATTTACTGGCGAAATAGAAATTTTATTTAAATTTTTTGGTTTTGCGTATCCTGTTACATAATTGAAAAACTTTTCAACATCTGATGCCATTTTCTTATCACAACTAAATAAAGACAAATCAGTATAAATTTTAGCATTTACTGGATGATAATTGCCAGTTCCTAAATGAAAATAAGTTTGTATTTTACCCTGTTCTCTTCTTAAAACTAATGATGATTTTGCATGAGTTTTATATTTAGCAAAACCATAAACAATTTGAACACCTACTTTTTCTAAACTTCTTGATAGTTGAATATTAGCTTCCTCATCAAATCTAGCTTTAATTTCAATTAAAGCGGTAACTGTTTTTCCGTTTTCTGCAGCTGTTATTAAAGCTTTAACAATAGGTGAGTCTAGAGTTGTTCTATATAGAGTTTGTTTTATAGCTATAACTTTTTTATCATTTGCTGCTTGGTTTAAAAATTCAATTACTGAGTCAAATGTTTCAAACGGATGATGAACAACTAAATCTTTCTTTTTAATAGTTTCAAAAAAATTATCATTATATTCTTTTAATCTTTCAACTTCTCTAGGTGTAAAATGTTTAAATCTTAATTTTGGATTTTTTACTTTACATATTTGATCTATATCTTGAATTCCAACAAGGCCAGCAACATCATAAATATAGTCAGGATTTATATCTAATTTATTAGTTATAAATCTTATCAATTCGTTATCACTATTTTCAAGAACCTCTAAACGAACAATATCACCCGTTCTACGTCTTTTTAAAGCCAATTCAAAAGATCTAACCAAATCTTCTGCTTCCTCTTGAATCTCTACATCGCTGTCTCTTATTACTCTAAAAATCATTTTCTTTTCTAAATCATGATCTGGAAAAATTTCATTAGCAAAAAAACTTATTACATCATCTAGAATCACAAATTTCTTATGATTTTTTGAAGACTCAATTTCAATAAATCTAGATAATGCTTTTGGTATTACTATTATTGAGTTTAAAATCCTTTTTTTATTTTTTTTTCTTAACTTCATTACAATTGCTCTTCCTTGATTGATTATAAATGGAAATGGATGTGCAGGATCAATTGCTGATGGTGTTAATAAAGGGTAAATCTCTTCTTTAAATATTTCTAAAAGTTTTTTTTTATCCTTAGTATTTAAATTAACTGGTTTAACTAAATTGATATTATTTTTTTTTAATTCCATAATCAGTTGAATAAAAATTTTGTTCTGTTTTTTTAATAGATTCTTAGTTTCAAGCACTACCTCATCCATTTGCTCTTCAGGTGTCAAACCATCAGAGCTTAGTGAGTCAACTTCTTGTTTTATTTGACTATATAACCCGGCTACACGGACCATAAAAAATTCATCTAGATTAGACCCAGCAATTGATAAAAACTTTACTCTTTCATAAAGAGGATTTTCGATATTTTGCGCCTCTAAAAGTACTCTATCGTTGAATTTTAACCAAGAAAGCTCTCTATTTATATATTTAGATTTCAACTC
>CACHEF010000011.1 GCA_902578775.1 uncultured Pelagibacteraceae bacterium | reverse complement strand
AAAGTAATTACATCTGGCGGTATAACAGGTACGATTGAAAGAGTAATTGATAACGAAAAAGTAGAAGTTGAAATCGCTGAAAATGTAAAAGTTGAAATTGTTAAAGCAACTGGAATCCAAGCTTTGTTAAATAATACAGAAGTAAAAAAATAATCTGATAAGTTTAAGGAATGTTATATTTTTCTAAGTTAAGGATTATATTCATTTCAATTATAAGTTTATTTTTCTTTATAATTGCTTCAAATAATCTTTTAGATCCAAACAATAGATTTTTTGATAAAAAGATTAATCTTGGTCTAGATCTGCAGGGAGGCTCTTACCTGTTACTAGAAATAGATAATTCACCTGTAATCGAACAAAAGCTACAAAACAAATCAACTTTAATTAGAAGTTATTTTAAAGATAAAGGTATACGCATAAGTAATCTAAAGTTATCAAATGATAAAATAAAATTTTCTGTTGAAGAGAAATTTAAACAAAATGTAATTGATGAGTTTATAGATGAAAATAGTGATATTAACCCTTTTTACCCAAGATTCAAATCGCATCAATTTGATATAAATGAAGTTGATAACTTTATTGAATTAACTTTTTCAAAACAAGGCCTTGTTGAATTAAAAACATCATCTCAAGATCAAGCTTTGGAAATTGTAAGAAGAAGAATAGATGAAATTGGTACTAATGAACCAAATATACTCAAAAGAGGTAATAGTCGAATTTTGGTAGAATTACCTGGTTTAGATGATCCTATGAGAATAAAATCTTTATTAGGTAAAACCGCTAATTTAACTTTTCGATTCATATCTACTGACAATCAAAGCTCTTTTGGTGTTGAAAAAATTGAATATGAGGATGGATCAAATACAGATTTTGTTAGCAAAAGAATTATTTTAAGTGGAGATAATTTATTAGATGCTCAGCCAAGAATGAATAATCAAACTAATGAAACGGTAGTATCTTTTACATTAGATAGAGTAGGTGCAAAAAGATTTGGTAAGGCAACAGCATCAAATATTGGCAGAAAATTAGCGATTGTTTTAGATGGTAAAATAATAAGTGCTCCTGTTATTAGAGACACTATTGCTAGTGGAAGCGGTCAAATAAGCGGTGGATTTACATTTCAATCTGCAACCGATTTAGCCTTATTATTAAGATCTGGTGCATTGCCAGCACCACTTAATATCATTGAAGAGAGAACAGTTGGACCAGATTTAGGACAAGATTCAATTAAAGCAGGAATTATTGCATTAACAATAGGTTTTATTTTGGTGATTATTTATATGTTCATGAAATATAAATTTTTTGGTCTAATAACAAATATAACACTTATAACAAACCTTATAATCTTAATAGGTATTTTAACTTTATTTGAGGTTACTTTAACATTACCAGGTATTGCTGGAATAATTTTAACTGTTGGTATGGCAGTTGATGCGAATGTATTAATTTTTGAGAGAATTAAAGAAGAGATTAAAAATGAAAAAAATAATATTATTGCTTTTGATAGTGGTTACACTAAATCTAAAACTGCAATTTTAGATGCAAATGTAACAACACTATTAGCAGCTGTTATTTTATTTTTTATGGGATCGGGGCCAATAAAAGGTTTTTCTGTTACTTTAGGAGTTGGAATATTTACAACATTATTTTCTGTGTATTTTATAGCAAGATTATTTACTGCAATTTACGTTTCTAGATATAAAGATAAAGAGGTGTTAATATAATGATTAAATTTAATAAATTTTATACACAATTCAACATTATATCATTAGTTTTAGTTATCGCTTCTTTAGCATTATTGATATTTAAAGGTTTAAATTTTGGAATTGATTTTAAAGGTGGGACTTTAATTGAATTAAGATCACAAGATAATAAGATAAACGTATCAAGTTTAAGAGATAATTTAAGTCAGATGGATTTAGGCGATATATCAGTAAAAAAATTTGGTAGCGATCAAGATTATTTAATTAAATTTGAAAACAAAGATGAAAAAAAGAATTTAGTTGAAGAAATAAAAATCAATATAGATAATTCTTTTGGTAATAATTTTGATTTTAGAAGAGTGGAAAATGTTGGTCCTAAAGTAAGTGCAGAATTATTGAGATCTGGAATTATTGCAATAAGTGTATCTTTAGCAATAATGTTAATTTATATTTGGATAAGATTTGAATGGCAATTTAGTCTTGGCGCAATAGTTGCTTTATTTCATGATGTTATAATAACACTTGGCTTGTTCTCACTATTGAACTTAGAAATTAATCTTTCAATTATTGCTGCAGTATTAACTATTGTAGGTTATTCAATGAATGATACAGTTGTGATTTTTGACAGAGTAAGAGAAAACTTAAGGAAATATTCTGATATAAAAATTTTTGAATTAACAAACATTTCAATAAATGAAACATTATCAAGAACTTTAATAACTTCAGTAACAACTTTATTGGCTTTGTTTTCTATATTTTTTTTTGGTGGTGAAATTCTAAAAGGTTTTTCACTTGCTATGATATTTGGTGTTATTTTTGGAACCTACTCATCTATATATATAGCAAATACAGTTTTAGTTAGGTTAAATGTTTCTCAAAAGACTATTTTGAAAGAGGACGAAAAAAATTAATAAAGGTTTTGAGCTCCAACCATTGTTAAGAGCATAGGTAGTGATAAAAGAGTATTTGTTCTTGAGAATAACATTGCTGTTTTAGCTGATTTTGCTTTTAGATCAGGATCACACTCAACTATACCCAACGCTCTTTTTTGATTAGGCCATATTACAAACCAAACATTTATAGCCATTATTATCGCTAACCACATTCCAATACCAATAGCTGTATGTTTTGGTATTCCAGAACCAATACTTAATGTCATAGCATCATGCAAATATCCATTAAGATATGCCAAAATTAATCCCGACAAAACAGTTAATGCCGCTCCCCATCTAAAATAAAATAAAGCTGCTGGAGCAATAACTTTTCCTATGGCAGGTTTTTGTTCATCAGGAATTTTAGCCATATTTGGAATTTGAACAAAATTAAAATACCATAGTAAACCAATCCACATTATTCCTACTACAACATGAGTATACCTTGCTAACCAGCTCCAAAACAAAATATCAAAAGCAAAACCATCATTTTGATAAAATAAGCCTAAAAATAAGACAATTGATAATATTACTGAGGCGTGAACTGTTTTAGATAAAGATGATAGTAAATTTATCATAGTTTAAATATGTATATATTATTTTGTGGTTATTTTAAATCATTTTAAAAGCGATTTTAAAAATTCACCTGTGTAACTATTTTTAATTCTGCAAATATCCTCTGGTTTACCTTCTGCAATAATTTTTCCGCCTTTAACACCCCCCTCTGGGCCCATATCAACAATATAATCTGCTGTTTTTATCACATCTAAATTATGTTCTATAACAACAACAGTATTACCCAAAGCAACAAAAGTATGAAGAATTTCAAGGAGTTTTTTTATGTCATGTTGATGAAGACCAGTAGTTGGCTCATCAAGAATATACATTGTTCTTCCTGTAGATCTTTTGGATAATTCTTTCGCTAATTTGATTCTTTGAGCCTCACCGCCAGATAGAGTTGTGGCTTGTTGTCCTATTTTTATGTATCCTAATCCTACTTTTTTTAAGGTTAATAATTTAGTTTTAATATTAGATATATTTTCGAAATACTCACACCCCTCATCAACAGTCATATCAAGCACATCAGCAATACTTTTATCTTTAAATTTGATTTCTAATGTTTCACGATTATACCTTGTGCCTTTACATTCATCGCATTGAATATAAACATCAGGTAAAAAATGCATTTCATATGTAATTACTCCATCACCTTCACAAGCTTCACATCTTCCACCTTTGACATTAAATGAGAAACGTCCAGGTTTATATCCTCTAGTTTTAGACTCAGGTAAACCAGTGAACCAA
The DNA here is from genome assembly GCA_902578775.1 of uncultured Pelagibacteraceae bacterium. Lineage (GTDB taxonomy): Bacteria > Pseudomonadota > Alphaproteobacteria > Pelagibacterales > Pelagibacteraceae > Pelagibacter. The sequence continues at coordinate 10,284 of CACHEF010000011.1, read as the reverse complement.
TCTCTGATTGGTCCAAATGCACCAGTGTATGTAGCAGGATTAGATCTTGGTGTTCTTCCTATAGGTGATTGATCAATATCAATAATTTTATCTATTAATTCAGTTCCTTTAAAACCTTTAAATGGTTTTGGAATTTTACGAGATTTATTATTATTCAAAGTAAGATTGAGAGCATTATAGAGGGTTTGTAAAATCAAAGTTGATTTACCTGAACCTGAAACACCAGTTACACAAGTTAAGCTTCCAAGTGGTATCTTTAAATCAACATTATCTAAATTATTACCACTTGCACCTGTAATTTCTAAAAATCTTCCATTTTTTGCCAATCTTCTTTTAGTTGGAATATTAATTTTAAGTTTATTACATAAATACTTACCCGTAATACTGTTTTTGTTGTTACAAATATCTTTAAATGATCCTTGTGCTACAACTTCACCACCTTTACTTCCTGCCTCTGGACCTAGATCTATGATATGATCAGCATTTTCCATTGTTTCAGTATCATGCTCAACGACTATTACTGTGTTACCTAAATCTCTTAATCTTTTGAGAGCACTTATCAATTTTACATTATCTTTTTGATGTAAACCTATAGACGGTTCATCGAGAACGTATAGCACTCCTGTTAACCCAGATCCAATTTGAGAGGCTAATCTAATTCTTTGAGCTTCACCACCAGATAATGTTCCAGATTCTCGTGATAGTGTAAGATAGTCTAATCCAACATTTAATAAAAAAGTTAATCTTTCGTTAATTTCTTTCAAAATGTGTTCAGCAATTTTAATTTGTCTCTTATCAAGATTTTTGTTTAAATTTTTGAACCACTCTGCGGCATCAAGAATAGATTTTTCTGTTACATCACTAATATGAAGTCCATCAATTTTTACACACAAAGCTTCATCTTTTAATCTATAACCATTACATCTTTCACACTTTGTATCTGATTGGTATTGTGCAATTTCCTCTCTTTTCCAATCACTGTCAGTTTCTAAATATCTTCTCTCTAAATTATTAATTACTCCTTCAAAAGTTTTTTTGTGAGAATATTTTTCATATCCATCATCATAAGTAAATTTAATTTCCTCATCATCAGACCCATAAAGAATTATATCTTTTATTTTTTTTGGTAATTTATTCCATTTATCTTCAAGAGAAAAATCATAGTGTTTTGCTAAAGATGCTAATGTTTGAGCATAATATAAAGTAGTAGTTTTAGCCCATGGTTCAATAGCGCCATCAGCAATACTTTTTTTTTCATTAGGAATAACTAAGTTTGGATCAACATTTAGTTTCATTCCTATTCCTTCACATTCTTCACATGCTCCAAAAGGACTGTTGAATGAAAAAAGTCTTGGTTCAATTTCCTCAATTGTAAAGCCACTTTCGGGACACGCAAATTTTGTAGAAAAAATTAATTTTTCTATTTTTCTAAATTTTTTCGGTAATGTTTCATCTTCATATTCAACAAATATTAAACCATTTGCTAAATTAATCGAAGTTTCTATACCTTCAGCCAATCTATTTCCTAAAGAAGAATTTAGAACAATCCTATCAACTAGAACAGAAATATCATGTTTAACTTTTTTATTAAGTTCTGGAACTTTTTCAATGTCATATAAAGTTTCATCAATTTTAATTTTTCTAAAACCTCTTTTTTTAAAATTTAAAATTTCTTTTCTATATTCTCCTTTTCTACCTCTAACAACTGGAGCATATAAATAGATTGTAGATTTTTTAGGTAATTCTTTAATCTTATCAACAATTTGAGTAACAGTTTGAGATGTAATTGGTTTCCCTGTAAATGGTGAATATGGTATACCTGCTCTAGCATATAATACCCTCATATAATCATAAATTTCAGTTACTGTTGCCACTGTTGATCTTGGGTTCTTGGATGTATTTTTTTGCTCTATTGATATAGCTGGACTAAGACCCTCAATAAGATCAACCTTTGGTTTTTTCATCTTATCTAAAAATTGTCTTGCATAAGCTGATAAGCTTTCAACATATCTTCTTTGACCTTCTGCATAAACTGTATCAAAGGCCAGAGACGACTTTCCAGATCCAGATAAGCCTGTTATAACCACAAATTTATCTTTAGGGATCTCAAGAGAAAGATTTTTTAAATTATGCTCTTTTGCACCCTTAATAACTATCTTTTTGATCATAAATTTTCTTGCTATGGATTAATATAATTAATATTCAGAACAATATGTGATATAAATATAAATTAATTAACATTCAATTTTTAAAATATTATGGCTGGAAGTTTAAATAAAGTTCTTTTAATTGGTCGTTTAGGCGCAGACCCTGAAATCAAACAAATGATAAATGGTAAAAATGTTGCGAGACTTAGTCTTGCTACTAGTCAATCTTGGAAGGATAAAAATACAGGCGAAAAAAAAGAAAAAACAGAATGGCACCGTATAGTTGTATTTAATGAAGGTTTGGTAAATGTTGTTCAACAATATTTAAAGAAAGGCGCTCAAGTTTATGTAGAGGGTCAACTTACCACTAGAAAGTGGAAAGACGAACAATCTGGTCAAGACAAATATTCAACTGAAGTAGTAATACAAGGTTATAATTCCTCTTTAACAATGTTAGGGGGTGGAAATTCTGGTGGTGGTATCCAATACGATAACAATCAATCTACATCGAGTAGCTCTGAAGATGCTTCACAAGTGGTAAATGATATGGATGACGAGATTCCATTTTAATATTCATGGAAAAAACTGAAGTTTTAAAAGATAAAAATATTAAACTCATTTCAATGCATGATGAAATGAGTTCATCATATCTATCTTATGCTATGAGCGTAATTGTTAGTCGAGCTCTACCAGATGTAAGAGACGGTCTTAAGCCTGTTCATAGAAGAATACTTTATGCAATGTATAAAGGTGGATATGATTGGTCTAAACAGTTTAGAAAATCTGCTAGAATAGTTGGAGATGTTATAGGTAAATATCATCCACACGGAGATCAATCTGTTTATGATGCACTAGTAAGAATGGTTCAAGATTTTTCAATGAGTTTACCTTTAGTAGATGGACAAGGTAATTTTGGATCTATAGATGGTGATCCAGCTGCAGCAATGAGATATACAGAAACACGTTTATCAAAAGTTTCTCAATATTTAATCGATGATATTGAAAAAAAGACAGTTGAATTTAAAAGTAATTATGATGAAACAGAAAAAGAACCAACAGTTTTGCCATCTCAATACCCTAACTTACTAGTAAATGGTGCTGGTGGAATTGCTGTAGGAATGGCAACAAGTATTCCACCCCATAATTTAGGTGAAATTATTGATGGAACCTTAGCTTTAATTGAAAATAAAGATATAAAAATAAAAGAATTAATGAAACATATTCCTGGTCCTGATTTTCCAACAGGTGGAATTATAATAGGTAAAGATATTATCAAACAAGGATATAACAAAGGCAGAGGTTCATTTAAGATTAGGGGTGAAATCAATAATGAAAGTCAAAAAAATGGTAGAGATAGACTTGTTATTAATTCAATCCCTTACCAAGTTAACAAATCTGTTTTAAATGAAAGAATAGCCCAACTTGTTAGAGAAAAAAAAATTGAAGGAATAAAAGATATAAGAGATGAGTCAAATCGAGAAGGTATCAGGGTATCTATAGATTTAAGAAATGGCGTCGAACCAGAGACAGTAAAAAGACAACTCTATAAAAATACCCAAATCGAAAGTTCGTTTGGTTTCAATACTTTAGCTATCGTAGAAGGAAAACCTAAAACATGCAATCTTAAAGAATTCTTAGAAAATTTTTTATCTTTTAGAGAAGATGTTGTTATAAAAAAAACAAAATATGAATTAAAAAAAGCTGAAGAAAGAGCGCACATATTAATTGGATTATCTGTTTCAGTAGAAAATTTAGATAAAGTTATTAAGATAATTAGAAACTCCAAAACACCAGACGATGCTAAAAAATCAATTCTAAAAACAAATTGGAAAATTAATAAATCTCAAAAAATGATATCTCTAGCAGAAGGTAAAAAATCTAAAAATGTTTATAGTTTGTCAGAACCACAAGTCATTGCAATTTTAGAATTAAGATTACAAAAATTAACAGCACTCGGGATTAATGAAATTGAATTAGAAATAAAAAAACTTGCTGAACTAATTACTAAGTATAAGAAAATTATTTCATCAAAAAAAGAATTATTAAAAGTAATTAGTGAAGAGTTAAAGAGTATAAAAGAAAAATTTGCTGTTCCAAGAAGAACTAAAATAATAGATGCAGTTTTAAACTACGATATTGAGGAAACTATTCAAAAAGAGTCAGTTTTAATAACTGTGACTCTTCAAGGTTACATTAAACGTGGTTCGTTAAATAATGTAAAAAAACAAAAAAGGGGTGGAAAAGGAAAGACTGGCATTACAACAAGAAATGAAGATTCTGTGGTACAAACATTATCTGTAGATACACATACATCTGTGTTATTTTTTTCAACAGAGGGTCTTGTTTATAGGATTAAAGCTTGGAAAATTCCGGAAGGTTCATCATCATCAAAAGGGAAATCTCTATTTAATATTTTACCTTTAAAAAATCATCAATCTATAAGTTCAATTATGCCATTTGCAGATAGTGATGAAAATTTGAAAAACTATCAAATTATATTTGCAACAGCAAAAGGAAAGGTGCGAAAAAACAGTTTAGAAGATTTTTCATCCATTAATACATCAGGCAAGATTGCAATGAAATTGGATATTAACGATAAGATTGTTGGAGTGAAGATTTGTAAAGAAAATCAAGACGTAATTTTAAGTACAAAATTCGGAAAATGTATAAGATTTGAGTCAAAAAAACTTAGAATTTTTAAAGGTCGTTCTTCTAAAGGTATTAAAGGAATAGAGTTGGCAACCAATGATGAAATTGTATCATTATCTATAATAGATAATGATAAGATTAAAAATAATGGTAAAAAAACTAAAGAAGAAAAATCTGAGTTAAAAAGTAAAGAAAAATTTATACTTTCAATAACTGAAAATGGTTATGGTAAAAAAACTTCACACTATGACTACAGAGTAACTAATAGAGGCGGTAAAGGAATAATAGGAATTATTAATTCACCACGAAATGGAAATATATCATCATCTTTTCCTGTATTTGAAGGTGATGAAATTATGATTTCAACTAATAAAGGCAGAGTGATAAGAGTTGCTGTAAAAGAGATAAGAACAGCAGGTAGAAATACTCAAGGTGTAAGAGTTATTAAACTTTCAGGTGATGAAAAAGTTGTCTCTGCTATAAAAATTGAGGATAACTTAATTTAATGTCTAGAGTTGCTATATATCCAGGTACATTTGATCCAATAACATTTGGTCATATTGATGTTATTAAAAAATCTTTAAGACTGTTTGAAAAAATTATCGTAGCAGTATCTGATGGTGAGAATAAGAAATATTTATTTGATGTGTATGAAAGAATTGAAATAGTTCAAAAAGCCTTATATTCAGATTTAAAATTAAATCAAAAAAAAATTAAAGTTATATCTTTTAATTCATTGACTACAGATTTATGTAAAAAATATAATTCTAATATTATACTTAGAGGTTTACGAGCTGTATCAGATTTTGAATATGAGTTTCAATTAGCTGGAATGAACAGAAAACTTAATAATAATATTGAAACACTATTTTTAATGTCAGATGTAGAAAATCAAATCATTTCCTCAAAATTTGTAAAAGAAATTGTGAAATTAGGAGGAGATATTAAAAAGTTTACTACGAAAAGTACAATTAAATCTTTGAAAAAAAAATATGAATAATTTTTTTTTAAAAATAGTTTTTTTTATAATAATATTAATTAACCAATCAATTTCAGAGGAGAACTTTATGATTTTAAAATTAAAAGATGGAGATGTTAAAATAGAATTATTCCCAGACGTAGCACCTAATCATGTGAATAGAATTAAAGAGTTAGCAGATAATGGTAAATATGATAATGTTGTTTTTCACAGAGTGATAGATGGTTTTATGGCTCAAACAGGTGATGTTAAATTTGGAAATTCAAGTTCTGGTGATTTTGACTTGAGAAGAGCAGGGATGGGGGGTTCAGATTTACCAGATCTAAATCATGAATTTAACAGTCTTCCTCATGATAGAGGAACATTATCTATGGCTAGATCATCAGATCCAAATAGTGCTAATAGTCAATTTTTTATATGTTTTAAGCCTGCACCATTCTTAGATAGACAATATACTGTCTTTGGAAAAGTAATTGAAGGTATGGAATTTGTAGACAAAATTAAAAGAGGTGATGAAAATAATAATGGTGCAGTTTCAGATCCAGATAAGATTATAAGTTTTAAATCTTTATAAATTTTTGATGGCATTAAAAAAATTTGCCTTCAAAGTATTAAAAGAAGATAATTTTGCAAGATGTGGTTTAATTCAAACCCATAGAGGAGATATACACACGCCTGCATTTATGCCTGTTGGTACTCAGGCCACAATAAAAGCTTGTAGAATAGAAGACATTAAAAAAACTGGATCGGAAATAATTTTATCTAATACTTATCATTTAATGATAAGACCTGGGGTTGATCGTATTAAAAATGCTGGCGGTCTTCATAAATTTATGAATTGTGATTTACCTATATTAACAGACTCTGGAGGATTTCAGGTAATGTCATTATCAAAACTGAACAAAATTGATAGAGAAAAAGGTGCAATATTTAATTCTCATGTTGATGGCAAAAAATTTTATTTAAGTCCTGAAGAAAGTATTCGAATTCAATTAGGACTAAATTCAGATATTGTTATGATTATGGATGAGTGTCCAAAAAATACTTCAAATTATGATATTATAAAAAAATCTATGGAATTATCATTATATTGGGCTGTAAGATCAAAGAAAGCTTTTGGAAAAAATTCTCATAAAGGTCTATTTGGTATTATTCAAGGAGGTTTATTTAAAGATTTAAGATTAAAATCTTTAAATGAGTTAATGAAATTAGATTTTGATGGATATGCAATAGGTGGATTAGCTGTTGGGGAAAGTCAAAATGAAATGTTTCAAGTTTTAGATGATATAAAATCTAACTTACCGACAAATAAACCACACTACTTAATGGGCGTTGGAACACCGTCTGATATATTAGGTGCTGTAAAAAGAGGAATTGATATGTTTGATTGTGTTCTACCAACCAGGTCTGGAAGAACAGGTTTGGCTTTCACATGGGGTGGTCGAATTAATATAAAGAATAAAAAATATCAAAACGATAATTCACCTCTTGATCCAGAATGTGACAATTTAAACTTAAATAAATACTCTAAAAATTATTTGAATCATTTATTCAATACTAATGAAATTTTAGCATCTATGTTGTTAACACTTCATAATATTAATTTTTATCAAGAATTAATGGGTGCAATTCGTAAAAATATTCATAATAGCACATTTAATGAATTCCACGATAAATACATAAATAAGTTGTAATTTTTTCTTTTTTCAGGATTTCGGGTTTGAATTATTAAAATAATTCTATATATACAATTCCCATTAATCTAATTATGTGGGCCGTTAGCTCAGTTGGTAGAGCAATTCCCTTTTAAGGAATGGGTCGATGGTTCGAGTCCATCACGGCTCACCACTTAAAAATTAAACTTTTAGTGGTGGATAATCTAGAATTATTTCGTTTGTCCATTCGGTAATTTTTTTAATTCTATTATCTGCTGATGGGTGAGTGCTCATAAACTCTGGTGGAGCTTTACCTTTGTTAAATTTTTTCATACGTTCCCAGATTTTTACAGTTTCTCTTATATCATAACCTGATAAAGAGGAGAAAATCATTCCTAAATAGTCCGCTTCACTTTCTTGTTTCCTGTTAAAAGGATTCATAATACCCAACTGAGATAATAAACCTACTGTGTTCATACCTGTTGCTCTATTAACCTTTGATAATTTTCCACCACTAAAAATATCTATTAATTGTGTACCAGTATTTAACAAAACACCTCTGCTTGCTCTTTCAACAGAATGTTTTGCAACAGCATGAGCTATTTCATGACCCATAACAGCAGCTAAACCGTTTATATTTTTTGTAACATCAAGGATTCCTGTATAAACTGCGATTTTACCTCCTGGCATGCACCATGCATTTCTAACTTTTTTATTATCGATTAAGATATACTCCCACTCAAAATTTACTGTTGGATCATTCAAATTTTCTTTTAAAAAGTATTCTCCAATAGCATTTTCCATTTTTTTTCCAATTTCTTTAATTTCATTTAGCTTTTGGCTATCTTTGCTCAGTTTCTCTTTTTCTTTAACTTTTTCATATATTTGGGCAGCTTGAGCATTTAATTTTGCCTCAGGGATAATCTTTAATTGTCTTCTTTCAGTTATTGGCGCTGTTGAACAAGCGTTTAAAACAAATCCACAACATCCACACCCAACATAAGTTAAGAATTTTCTTCTATCCATTTTTAATAACATTGATAATATACATTTTAATCATGAATCTTAATAACAAAATTTTAATTGTTTTATTTATAATAGCTATAGTTTTTGTAGTATATTCAAGTTTTAATTAAATGGCAAAAAATCCTAAAAAAAAATCGTTAGCATTGATTCTTAGAAATTATTTTATTACAGGTGTTGTTGTTTTAATACCTATAGGCTTCACGCTTTATTTAAGCAAAGTTTTGATAGGGCTATCATCAAAAATATTACCAGAAAATATCAATCCTAATAATTATCTTCCATTTGCTATTCCTGGTATTGAAATAATTATTTCTCTTATTTTTATTACAATTGTTGGAGGTTTGTCATTATCATTTTTAGGTAAAAAAATACTTAAACTGATTGATGATCTATTTAAAAGAATACCATTATTAAGAACAATTTATTCAGCTATTTCTCAAATGACTGAAACTTTTTCAAATAAAGACAATGATGAAAAAAGTGTTGTTCTTATAGAATATCCAAGGAAAGGTGTTTGGGCAGTTGGTTTCGCTACTAGAGAAAATAAAACTGAAATGGCAGAAAAAACTAATAAAAGATTAATAAATGTTTTTGTCCCAACAACACCAAATCCTACAAGTGGATTTTTGCTTATGTTTCCTATGGATGAAGTTATATATTTGAATATGACTTTTGAAGAAGCGTCTAAATTTATTGTATCTGCAGGCACATCATCTGGTAATAAATAAAATTTTAGATAATATCGTTAATTACATCAGCTTGATCGTAAAGTTTCATTAAAGTTTTATACTTATTAAGTTGAATATTATTTTTTTGCATTAATCTTATTTCTTTTTCTGCAAGTTCAAATAAATCAGTATTATGTACCGGGTCAGCTAATTTAAAAATCTTTACACCGCTTTGTTTAAACCCAAGTATATCACCGAAACCTCTTAGTTTCATGTCTTCTTCTGAAATAACGAATCCATCTGTTGAGGATTTTAAGATATTAAGTCTCTTTTTTGCATTTTCAGTTAATGTTGATTTAAACATTAAGATACAAGTTGACTGTTTTTCTCCTCTTCCAACTCTTCCCCTAAGTTGATGAAGTTGTGATAGTCCAAATTTGTTAGCATTTTCAATTATAATTACATTTGCATTTGGAAAATCGATACCAACTTCAATTATAGTTGTTGAAACTAATATTTTTGTTTTTTGATTAAGAAAATTTTTTAATATTGCATCTTTTTGATCAAGACTAGTTTTTCCATGAAGTAAATCAACTTTATCTGGAAATTTTTTTTTAAGAAACTCATATTTTTGTACCGCAGAGGAATGATCAAGTTTTTTAGATTCTTCAATTAAAGGACATACCCAAAAAATTTGATTACCATTATTGATTTCTTTTTTAATAAATCTTAAAACATCATCAATTTTACTTTCTGATTTACTATAAGTTTTTACCTCTTTCCTTGATTTTGGTTTTTCTTTAATTATTGATAAGTCCATATCACCATAAATAGTCATTGTTAAAGTTCTTGGAATTGGTGTCGCCGACATTAATAATACATCACAATTATCACCACCTTTATCTGACAATTTTTTTCTTTGATTTACTCCAAATTTATGTTGTTCATCGATTATTATTAATCCAAGTTTATTGAATAGTACTTTATTTTGAAATATTGCGTGAGTACCAAAAATTATATCTATTTTTTTTTCTTTTAAATTACTCAAAATAATTTTCTTTTGTTTATATTCAGATTTGCTAGATAAAATTTCAAGATTTATATTTTTATCATAAATCTTTCTTGCAAAATCATAATGTTGTCTTGCTAATATTTCAGTT
>CACHEF010000010.1 GCA_902578775.1 uncultured Pelagibacteraceae bacterium | reverse complement strand
GTAAAATATTTGATGATAGATATCTTTGGTATAAACATTCAAAAAAAGTAGAAAAGAAATGGGGAACACCTATATATCTTCAATTAGCAATCATTAAAATGGAGTCAGATTTTGATTGGCTGGCAAAACCTCCAAGACAAAAATTATTTAAAGTAATTCCATTTAAAAGACCGTCAAGCTCTTTTGGCTATTCACAAGCGGTAAAGGGAACTTGGAAACAATATAAAAATGAAACAGGTAACAAACTTGCAACAAGAGCAAGATTTAAAGATAGTGTAGATTTTATTGGATGGTATACAAACAAAACTAAATCTATATTAAAGATACCAATTAATGATGCATTTAAACAATATGTTGCATATCACGAAGGGTGGGGAAATTATAAAAATTATAAAAAAAATAAGAAAGTGATTAGTCTTGCAAAAAAAGTTGAAAAACAATCTAAAATTTATAGAGACCAGCTATTTAAATGTCAAAAATCTTTAAACAAAAATAAATATATTATTTTTTAGAAAGTTCTTTTTTAAGCTCAATATCAACAACATCAATTCTTTTAGTATTTTTTGCTAAAGCCAAATACATTGATGGAGTAACATATAATGTAAAGAATGTTGAAATTATCATTCCACCTAATATCGTTGCTCCAACCGCTAATCTTGAACCTTCACCTGCTCCAGGCCCAATGTTCCCAATTACAAGTGGAAACATCGCTATCATGGTACTTAGAGAAGTCATCATTATTGGTCTAAATCTTATATTACATGCCTCTTTTACGGCTGACTCAATATTTTTTCCAGTCATCCTAATTCGATTTGCATAGTCAACAATTAAAATACTGTTTTTAGTTGATATTCCAATCAGAATAATAAGTGCTATTTGAGAAAAAATATTAATTGAAGTATTTAAAAATAATATAAAAACTATCCCTCCAAATATTGCTAATGGCACAGTTAAAATAATTATAAATGGATGGATAAACGAATTAAATGTTGCAGCCATCACTAAATAAGCAGTTAGGAGTGCCAATACAAAGATTATGAATAGTTCGTTACTAGTCTCTTTTATTTCCTCAGATTTTCCTTTCCAAGTAATTTGATTATTAGGAGCTGTTTCTGACATAATTTTTTCTAAATATGTAATTGCTTCTGTAAGAGTATAATCCTCATTAATATTTGCTGATATAGTGACTGCGCTTTGCCTATTATATCTTGACAGTTTTTTTGCTGATCCCTCTTCTTTAAATTTAACTAAGTTAGCTAGAGAAATAAGTTTTCCTGAGGTTTCTGATCTAACAAAAATTTTTGAAATTCCATCTTTATTCCTTCTATCAGAAAGGTACTGTTGAATAATTATTGGATATTCTTTACCCTGTCGATTAAAGGTAGTTATTTTTTTTCCACCATATAAAGTCTCAAGAGTTTTTCCAATCGATATAGTAGATACACCAAGATCTTTAGCAACATTTTTATTTATAATTAATTTTACCTCTGGTTTATTTCTATTATAATCAGATTCAATTCTAGATAAATTTTTGTTTAATCTTAATTTTTTAATGACATTATTCTGTATTTCTTCCAACTCCTCATAAGTATTACCGTATATCACCATTTGAACAGGTTTATTATAATTAGAGACTCTAATAGATTGAGGTGAAATAGGAAAAGCTACAGCTTCAGGAAGAGTTACAATTTTACCAATAGCTTCTCTCATTATTGTTTGAGAGTCCTTTTTTCTAGTTTTCCAATTGTCTAATAAAGCAATAATTATAAAACTGTTATAAGAATTTGCTGAACTACCAAATCCTGGCACTCTCATTATAAATCTTGAGTAAGGACTATCCTCTCCTTGTAATAATGGAATTAATCTTTTTTCCACTTCTTGAGCTTTTTCTTGAGTATACTCAAAAGATCTACCTTCGTCAGTAAAACCAATTACTAGATAAACTCCTCTATCTTCCATAGGCAATAATTCTTTTTTAGAAAAATTAAATAAAAATATTGATATACAAATTATAAAGATTATAAAAATTCCTATTTGTTTAGTTTTGTTAACTATTATAGCTAATGTTTCTTTATACAGATTAGATAGACTTGAAAAAAATTTTTCAAATCTTTTAACCACTTTATTTTTTACATTTTTTTTTGTTAAAAACTTGCTTGCTAACATTGGAGAAAGAGTAAGTGCAACAAAGGAGGAGACAATAATTGAAAATGATAATGCTATTGCTGTTTCCCTAAAAAGAGTGCCTGAAATTCCTTCTATAAAAATTAAAGGGAGAAATACTGCAATTAAAATCAGAGTTGTTGCAATAATAGCAAATGATATTTGTTTAGATCCTTTAAAGGCTGCGATCAAAGGAGTTTCTCCTTCCTCTATTCTTCTATAAATTGCATCAGTCATAATAACTGAGTCATCAGTAATTATACCTATTGCAAGAATAAAACTGAGAAGTACAAATATGTTTATAGATAGATCAAATATAAAAAGCCCTAAAAAAGAAGCTATCAAACTTACGGGCAGTGCAATAGCTGGAACTATTACTGCTTTAAGATTTCCTAGAAATAAATAAATAATTATGACTACTAAAATAAAAGCAATTATCAATGTTTTGTAAACCTCATTTATAGCTGCTTGCACATATGTTGCTCTATTAAAAGAAATTCTTAAGTCTAACTCTTCAGGTAAAGATTTTTTAACCTCAACAATTCTTTTTTTAATATCCTTTGAAAGTTCGACAGTAGAGGCTCCACTTTTTGCATAAATACCAATTCCAACAGTTTTTAAATTTATTTGATCTCTTGTCTGTGCTTTGAATAAAGTTTTTTCTGATACCGGACCAAATTCTACATCAGCAACATCAGACAACAATATTATTTTGTTAGATAATTTTTTTATAGGTAACTGTTTTATCGCATTAATATCATTATAAGATTTTTCTAAATTTAATGTTAAATCTACATTTTCAGCCTCTAAAGTCCCTGCAGGAAGACTAATATTTTCACCTCTTAGGGCACTTTCAACTTCTTGAATTGTTAAGTCATTTGCAGCCAATTTTAAAGGATCAATCCAAACTCTAATACTTAATTCTCTAAGTCCTCCAACTAAAATTCTTCCAACATTTTTAACACTTGAAAATTGATCTATTAAAAATCTTTCTGCATAGTCTCCAAGCTCTAAATCACTCCATGTTTTAGAGGAAAGAGAAAGCCACATTGTAGTTGTAAAGCCTGCTGCTCTTTTCAAAATTTGAGGAGGATCTGAGTCAGAGGGCAAATTGTCTACTATTCTAGAAACTCTCTCTCTAATGTCATTAGCTGCATTATCTAAATCTATATTAGTATCAAATTCTATGTTTATTGTACTTCTTCCATTCTCAGACTTTGAGTCAATATTTTTTATTCCCTCAGCTCCACCAATAACATCCTCTACGACTTGAGTAACTTCTTGATCTATTATTGAAGCTGCGGCAGACTGATAGTTTACTTGTATTTGTACAACAGGTGGTTGGATTCCATCTGGTAGTTCTCTTACTGGTAATTTCCAAAAAACAAATAAACCAAATATTATTAATATTAAAGACATCACCCAAGAAACTGCTGGTCTTCTGATGCTAAGTTCAGTAATAAACATTTATTGTTTTATAGGTTTAATTTTAATTTGTGGGCTTACTTTTTTTAATCCTTCAGCTACAATTAGATCTCCCTCGATCAGACCTTTGAGAATTTCAACTTTACCATCATTTCTTAATCCTATTTTTACTTCAGTTTTATTTACAATATTTTCATTTGAAACTTTATAGACATATGATTTTTCACCTTCCATCATTATACTTGTATCCGGAGCACTAAGTGATTTTCTCAAATTAAATTTAACCGTCATTTCAAGCAATGATCCAGATAATAACTCTTGATCTTTATTGTTTATTCTTATCCTAGATAACAAACTTCTAGTGTCCGCATTAATTCTACTTGATATAAAATCAACTTCCCCTTTGAAAACTTTATTACCATAACTTGAAACTTTTGCTTCTACAGGTAATCCTTTCTTAATAAATGGTGCATAACTCTCAGGGATTTTTATATCTGAAAATATTATTGAATTATCATCAAGTGTTATAATAAATATATTATCAGATATAAATATATCTTCAGTCAATCCTGTATACCCCAAAACACCACTAAATGGAGCATTAACATTACCACTTTTTAGACTTAAAATTAAATCACCCTTTTGTACTTTATTTTTTAATTCTAATTCACCAACAACATCATCTTTTCTAATTTTGAAGGTTTTGTTTTTATTTGAAATTGCAGTACCAAAAGTCTCTAACCTTTCTGAAAATTCCTCATTTTTGATATTTATAACATTTATACCTGGTGGTGGTATTTTACTAAATTTTTTTTTGAAATGATTTCCAATCATGGTCCTTGCAATGATTACTAAAACAATAATTAGAAAAAAAATTGTTATGAATGATATAATTTTTGTAGATCTTTTCATTTAAATTATTCCGTATTCTGCCCAGGAGCCATCATATATTTTTGGCAAATACTTATCATTTATTAAAGAATAAGCTAGAGCTAAAACACAAGCAGTAACTCCAGATCCACAAGAAAATACTACACTATCTGATTTTATATTTTCTAAATTTTCACTAAAAATTTTAATAATCTCATCTTGTTTTTTAAAAGTTTTATCAGAATTTATAAATCGATTAAATGGAATACAGATTGAATTTTTAATATGACCACTTCTTAATCCATCTCTAGGCTCTTTAACTTCACCATTAAATCTCTCAATACTTCTTGCATCGATTACATGAAATATTCTTTTTGTGATGTTTTCATTTATTTCTTTTTTATCTTTAACTAAATTTTTTATTTCAATTGCTTTATAATTTGTTTTATTGAATTTTGGAATTTTGGAATTTGTAGCTTTATTTTCATTTAACCATTTATTAAATCCCCCATTTAGTACTTTTACTAATTCTGGTTTATGACCAAAATATATTAAATTGTACCAGCATCTGCATGCACTTATAACGTCTGAATTATCATAAATAATTATTTGATCATCGTTTTTAATTCCCATCTCGGAAATAATTTTTTCCCATTCATCCAAACTGACAAGCATATGTGGCAAATTAGTTTCCTTTTTTGAATTTTTATCTAGGTCAAAAAAAATTGAATTTGGAATGTGTTTTTCATTATATTCCTCTAAACCACTTCTTTTAGTTTGAGGCATATGCCATGAGCAATCAATAATTTTAACTTTATTTAAATTTTTTTCTAACCAGTCAGTCTCAACTAGTGGCATTTTATTTCTTTTTTAAATACATTTGATGATATTCTTCAGCAGGACAATAATTTTTAAGCAAAGAAATTTTGGTGACAACTTTACCAGATAACTTTTTATTTATATCTTTAAGAACTTTTTCTGCTGTTTCTTTTTGGAAATTATTTAAATAAAAAATTTCACTTCTGTATTGTGTTCCAAAATCAGGTCCTTGAGAATTTAAAGTTGTTGGATCATGTATTTCAAAAAAAATATTCAAAATCTTTTCATAAGAAATAATTTTTTCATCATAATCAAGTTTAACAACTTCTGCATGATTAGTATTACCTGTACATACTTCTTTGTAAGTCGTCACCTTACTATTACCACCACAATATCCTACCTCAGTTTTAATGACACCATCAATTTCACTAAATTTAATTTCTGGCCCCCAAAAACATCCAAGTGCTAATACAGCTATTTCCATTGATTATGAATTAAATTAATTTACAAATTATTCATAATGTTAAGTAAAAATCAATTAGGCTTTTTGTACATGTTTTTATCAATATGTGCATTTTCTCTGATGGATGTAATAGTAAAGTGGTCTGTTGACTATCCAATAGGACAAGTTTTATTTTTCAGAGGCTTTTTTGGTATCATCTTTTATTTTTTTGTTATTCCAAAAAATAGACTTAATGATTTTTACAAAACCAAAAGACCAGGGCTACATTTTTTAAGATGCTTTTCTGGTTTAATTGCTTTAGTTGCAATATTTATTGCATTAAGGAAATTACCTTTGGCCACAGTGGTCAGCATATCTTTTGCTGCTCCAATATTTACAACAATTTTTTCAATCTTTTTATTAAATGAAAAAGTTGGAATTTTTAGATGGCTAGCAGTTATTATTGGCTTTTTAGGAATTATAATTATCACTGAACCAGGAATTAGTCAGTTAAATATTTATTATATTTTTCCAATAATTTTTTGTTTGGGTCTATCTTATGTTGCAATCACAATTAGACAGCTATCTTCTAGCGAGCCAGCATGGTTAATTTCTTTTTACTTTTCTCTCGCGATAACTTTATTAAGTTTCTTAACTATACCTCAAGGCTGGGTACTTCCAAATGTAAATCATTTTTTCATACTGTCACTGATAGGTATTTTTGGAGGAATGGCCAACTTATGGTTAAGTCAATCATATAAATATTCAGAAGTTTCACTCGTCACACCTTTAAAATATTTGGCCTTAGTTTTTGCCATTATTTTTGGATATTTTATTTGGGGGGAAATACCCACAATAAAAACCTTATTAGGTGCTTTTTTGGTAATTATTTCAACTTTAATCATTTTCAGAAGAGAAATTTATAAAAAAAAAATTATCACTTCCAAAACAATTAATGACTAAAAACCCAAAATATTGGACCAAAGCAAAAAAGTATCTTTCTAAAAAAGATAAAAAAATGTCAAAATTAATCAAAAATTATCAAAGTCCTACAGAAAAAATTTTAACATCCAGAAGAGATATTTTTTTTTCATTATGCAAGAGTATTATTGGACAACAGATTAGTGTTGCAGCTGCCAATTCTGTATTTTTAAAGTTTAAAAAAAAATGCAATCACAAAATAAATGCAAAAAATGTTTCTAAGCTAACTTTTAAACAATTAAAAAGTTGTGGCCTTAGTCGTCAAAAAGTTTTAGGTATAAAAAGTTTGGCCAAACAAACAATCAATAAATCTTTTAACCCAAAATTAATTTCTAAAATGGGTGATGAAGAGGCAATTAAATATTTATCGAATTTACGACAGATAGGAAGATGGTCTGCAGAAATGATATTGCTTTTTACATATAATAGATCAAATATTTGGCCTATACAAGATATTGGACTTTTGAGAGCGATTTCTAAAAATTATAACAAGAAATATTTACCACCAATGAAATTTGTAAATTTACTTCAAAAAAGATTTTCGCCTTATTGTTCAGTTGCGACCTGGTATTTATGGAGAAGTATAGATCCGGAACCTATTCAGTACTAAATCCCTCAATTATCTGCATGTGTCTTTGAGTGGTATTTTTTGCTATATCCCATCCAGCTTGATACTCTTTTGAATTATGACACTCTAAAGCTTTTTCATAGTTTGGAAACTCCCAAATTACAGTTCTTTCAAAATTGTCTCCATCAAAATTTTGATATCTTCCACCTCTCACCAAAGGAATACCTCCATAACTTTTAATAATAGGCGTAACAGTTTCTGCGTACTTTTTTAAATTCTCTTGGTTATTTACTTTTATATATAAACTTATCCAATAACCTTTTTTCATCTAGTCAATCCATTCCTCATATTTATTTTTATTATTTTGAAGATAATGAGGTAATTTATTTATAGGATAATTTTCTAGTTTACTTCCATTACCTATTTTATTTACTCTTTTATCAACTTTAAGATCATATATTGCTTGTTTATTTTCAATAATATTTTTTATTTCTTCAGTTTTAAGAGGATTAATATCAAACTCACGATGATGAAGATATGATTTTAATTTATGCTCAATCTCCTCTGCACTTTTTATGTTTGAAAAATGCCAACCTCCATTATCAATAAATTTTATACTAATGTATTTTGTTTTTGAAAAGATGGTATCAATTCTAAAAAATGGATATTTTTTATCTTTTATATTTCTTAACCATTGCGGATTGATTAAGTTTTTTTTTTTGCATCCTTTAGTTCCAGTCCATATTAGATTTGGAAGTTTAAGATTAAATTTATAATAAAACATTTCTTGACGAAATTGTATTATCTTTTCTTTATAATTATTAAAATGAATGTTGTTTAAATTTGGTATTTCATCAACATCAGAAATTAAAATAAAATCCTCATTATCTGCACAATTTAGTCCCTCCAAAATAAAGTTTCTTTGGCCATTTTCTCTTAAAAGCGCATTCATGATATATCCACCATGATCGTTTTCTTGATCTTTTATTTTCAGCAACCCTTCAGGTTCCTTCTCATAAATTAGGTAAATTATTTTTTTTCTGAATTTTTCAAATTTTTTATGATTAAATTTTAACTCTCTTTTTTCACCTTTATGTGTAAATACGCTTTCAACGATTACAAAATAATCAACAAATTCATTTAGTGTATTTAACCTTAAATCTAAGACCACCTCCTCATCAAAGTACATAAAACAATCATAAATTTTCATATTAGCTTTTTAATCTTTTTTAATTTTTTTTATATGATAAAAAATTCCATGGCAGATAAATTAATAATTTCTTTTGAAGAATATAACCAAATTGTTGAAAAACTGGCAATTCAAATACATAAAAACTACAAACCAACTGTATTAATTGGAATTATGAGGGGTGCAGCTCCAATAATTGATATTTTATCGAGAATTCTAAAACTTCCTATAGCATATATAGTTATTCAAAGCTATTCAGGCAAGGGAATGGAAGATAAACAAGGAGAGTTAATGTTTGCAAGAGAAATAAGTTCCCTAGCTAATGAAAAGGATTTTAATAAAGTTTTGTTAATTGACGATTTATCTGATACAGGATTGACACTTAATAAAAGCATTGAGTGGCTCAAAAATTATGGCCCAACTAAAAATTTTATTAATGAAGTTAAAACTGCTTGCTTATGGAAAAAAAAATCGTCTTCTTTTGAACCTGATTTTTGTCCTGTTAAATTAGACTCAGATCCTTGGATTGTTCAGCCAACTGAACATTATGAAGAATTAACAATAAATGAAATAATTAATAGAAACTTATAGGGCTAGATAATTCTAGCCCTATATTAAATTTCTTACGCAACAGCAAAACTTGCTACACTAAGAATTGCAATAACCCATATTGCTGGTGAAGTGGTAGAAAACTTACCAGTAAATATTTTTATTAAAGCGTATGAAACAAACGCCAAAGCAATACCATTGCTAATACTATACGTTAATGGCATTGCAATCATTGCAAGAATAGCAGGCGCAGACTCTGAAATGTCATTCCATTCTATATCAGTTATATTTCTAATAAAAAGGACAGATACGAAAAGTAAAGCAGCACCGTCTATTTGTTTAGGTAAACTCGTTGCTAACGGAGCAAAAAATATACAAGCCAAAAATAAAAGGCCAATAACAAGTGAAGTCATTCCAGTTTTGCCGCCCGCTTTAACTCCTGCACCTGACTCTACATAACTGGTAACTGTAGTTGTACCCATCATTGCACCAGCAACAGTTCCGACACTATCTGATAACATTGCTTTATTAATATCTTTAACTTTTCCACTTTTATCAACTTTGCCTGCAACGTTGGCAACTGATGTCAAAGTTCCAGCGGTGTCAAAGAAATCAATAAATAATAATGTAAATATCACAGTAGACATTCCAGCAGTCATTGCAGCAGAAAGATCAAATTCAAACAAATAAGTCATTGGCGGAGGCGAACTTACAATTCCATTAAATTTTGCAAGACCAGTTGCCCAAGCAATAATACTAAATGCTAAAATTCCAATGATAATGTTACCTTTTACATTCATTTTATCTAAAACAATTATCGCTATAAATGTTGCACAGCCTAAAAGAACTATTGGATCACTAAGATTACCAAGTTGAACTAGTGTTACAGGATTATCAACTACGACCTCCATAATTTGAAGTCCTATAATAGCTAAAAATAATCCTATTCCAGCTCCAATACCTAGTTTTAAGCTTTTTGGAATTGAATTTATTAACCAAGCTCTTAAAGGGGTAAGTGATATTATTAAGAATAATACACCCGCAACAAGAACAGCACCTAATGCTTCTTGTGGTGTGTATCCCATTCCAGCACAAACACCGAATGCAACAAAAGCATTAATGCCCATTCCGGGTGCAAGGCCAATTGGCCATGTTTTTCCATAAAAAGCCATTATAAAACATGCTAAAGCTGTTGCTAAAATTGTTGCTGTATATACGGCTCCAAAATCAAAAAAGCCTTTTTCTGGTCCAGCAAACTCACCAGATAAAATAAATGGATTTAAAAACATAATGTAAGCCATTGTTAAAAATGTAGTAACACCAGCGATAACTTCTGTTTTAAAATCTGTATTGTGTTTTTTATAATTAAAATAATTGTCGAGCATTATTCCTCCTAGTTGTCTGATAATTATTAGATTCTTCTACAAGATACTCTTTATAATTGATGGTTATTCACATAATTCAACTTATAAGTTTATATTTATGCCATATTTATGTGGGTATTATTATCAATGAAAAAAAATCTTTTAATTTCATTTTTATTAATTTCCATCTTTATTTTTTCTGGATGTCAAGCAGTTAAAAATAAAACTGATGAAATTGTAGAAAAAGAAAATCAAAAATTGAGTAAATACATTGGGAAATCATCAAAGGAGCTAAGATTAAACCTTGGTGAGCCAGATGAGGACTATAAAAATGAAAAAGGTAATTTAGAGCTTGTATATAAAACTAAAAAATATGGTATTCCCTGTGAAAGAAAATTTGAAATAAATTTAAATTCAGTAGTTATTGGATTTGTTTCAAATGGGTGTTTCTAAATTACTTGCGAAGAAATGATCTCCGCAAGTAAGGTCAGTTGCTTATTTTATTTCAATAAGTTTTTTCTTTTTATGCTCTGGGATAATTCTTTCGCAAGAAATTATTAAAAGACCATCTTTTAGCTTAGCATCACCAACTTTAACATCATCTGCTATAGTGAATGATCTGGCAAATTGTCTTTGAGAAATTCCTTTGTGAATTATTTCATCATCAGAGTTTTTATCTTCAGATTTACTAACTTGTTTTGTTCTTACTGTTAATAAATTATCTTCAAACTCAACTTCAACATCATCTTTTGAAAATCCAGCTAACGCAACCTCAATGGCATAGTTATCTTTACCTGTTTTTCTGATATTGTATGGCGGGTAGTTAGATTGCATTGTTAAATGCCCATTTCCCAGCATATTTTCGAACTGATCAAACATATCGTCAAAACCAATTGAAAAAGGTCTCAGTGAGTTAAAAATAGATAGATCCTTACTTGTCATAATATCCTCCTTTGTTAAGCAAGTTTATTTATTGTTAGCCCCATTAGGCGACCAACAGTATTTATATGGGAGCTATTTTATTTTTTTCAAGATATTAAATTTTAATTTTTTCAGAGATCTTTAAAATAAATGCGTAGTCAAAAGCTATTTCTTCAATGGCACCATCTCTACCAGACTTACCTCCATGGCCCGCATTCATTTCAGTTTTTAACAAAAGCAAGTTGTTATCAGTTTTAAAATCTCTAAGTTTAGCTGTAAATTTTGCTGGTTCATCGAATAGCACTCTATTATCACTTAAGCTTGTAGTAATTAATATGTGAGGATAATCCATTTTTTTAATATTGTTATATGGGGCATAAGAATGAATATAATCAAAGTGATCTTTATTATCTTTAGCATTACCAAATTCATCAAATTCTCCAACAGTAAGGGGCAAAGAATGATCCAAGTTAGTTGTTAAAGAGTCAACAAATGGCACAGCCATTACAATTCCAAGAAATAATTCTGGGGATTGATTAATTACTGCTCCCATTAATAAACCACCAGCTGATCCACCCATACCAATAATTTTTCCTTTCGATGAATATCCTTTTTCAATCAAAAACTTTGCTACGTGTATGTAATCTTCAAATGTATTTTTTTTATTAAGAAGTTTTCCTTCTTTCCACCATTTCATTCCTTTCTCCATTCCCCCTCTAATATGTGCAGTTACCCAAATAATATCTCTGTCAATTAAACTCAATCTAGTTGAGGAAAAATTTGGAGTCATTGAACTTCCATATGACCCATAACCATATAAAAGTAAATTTGCTGACCCATTAATTTTTGTTTTTTTGTGTCTGGTAATTGTAAGTGGAACTAATCTTCCATCATGAGAAGGGCACTCAAGTCTTTCGACTATATAGTCATCTGGATTATGACCAGATGGGATTTCTTGTTCTTTTACTAATTTTTTTTGTTTTGTTTTTAAATTGTATAAATAAGTTTTACCTGGTGTTTTCGGGGATGAATATGACAAGTAAACTGAATCAGTATTTTTATTTCTTTGTATCAATGAAACACTGGGCACAATCACAGACTCGTCAGTAAATTTTAATTCTTCTTCAATTCCTGTTTGTATATTTTTTACAAATAATTTCCCCAATGCATTTGATTTTTCTCCTCTGATGATCCAATCATTTAAAAATATTAATCCTCCAATTAAAACCTCATCTTTAGCAGCTATATAAATTTTCCACTTTTGATTTGATAAATCATCACATCTTTCAATTTTGAAATCCTCTGCATTATCATTAGTATGACAATAAAAATAACCATCCCAAGAATTGACTGAATAAATTACACCCTTTTTTCTTTTTTTAATTAATTTTGGCTTTGGATTTTTTTCCGTTACCTCAAAATAGTATTGTTCAGATGTATTATGATCTGATGTTGTTATAAAAAAAAATTTTTCATCTGAACTTAAACTTATACCTACGGTAAATGCATCACTTTTCTCCTCGAAAATAAGTGTATCGTCTTTAACTGATGATCCGATTTTGTGTCTAAATATTTTTCTTGGTCTATGAAATTCATCAAGCTTTGAATAAAAAAAATATTGGTCGTCCAAACTAAAAGTAATACTTCCACTTGTTTCCTCTATTTTCTCGGTGACTAATTTTTCTGAGTTAATATTTCTTATATAAATTGTATAATACTCAGATCCTTTTAAATCTAAAGAATAACCTAAAAGTTTGTCATTATAACTTACTTCTAAATCACCTACACCAAAATATTCAGTTTTTAATTTCTCTTTTTCTACATCACCATTCCAAAATTCTTCAATTTTATCACTTCCAATTTTCTTTCTAAGTTTTATTGAATAATTTCCTACTGTAGTTGTTTTAGTCCAATATTCATATTCTTTGTCTTTAAATTTTAATGATTCATCATCTAACTTAATTCTACCTTTAATTTCATCAAATAAGACTTTCTGATATTTTTTTGTGTCTTTTAAATTATGTTCTGTAAAATTGTTTTCTTCTTCAAGATATTTCCTAACATCTGGAAGTAGCTTAGAGCTATCTTTTAAAACTTCAAGAATATCATCCTGATGGATCCAACTATAATTATCTTCCCACGTCGTATTGTGACAAGATTTAAGCTCTGGTTTTTTTTTAAGTTGTGGTATTTTCATAAGATTAAAAATATATGAATATAATAATTTATACAGTGGTTATATTAACCATTTTTTATTTTCTACTACGTTTAATAACCAAAATTTCATCTAGGAAAATTTCAAAAGGCCTAAGATTTCTAATTATATTAGGATTAATTGCTTTGGCAGTCTTGTTTGCTATTGGTGGAAAATTTTTATTAACCCTACCTCTTACTTTGGCAAGTTTAGCTTTATTAAAATTAAAAGGTTTATCTATTTTCCAATTAATTTCTCTTTTTAGACTTATTCAAACATTAAGAAGATCTGGTCGTTTTTCTTTTAATCAAACTGGTAACAATAATTTATCTTCAATATCAGTTTCAGAGGCCTACAAAATTTTAAATTTAGATATGAATAAAAAAGTTACAAAAGAGGATGTTAATAAAGCATATATAAAAATCCAAAAAAAGATTCATCCTGACATTTCCCCTGAAACTTCAAGATTATCCTCAATTGTTAATGAGGCTAAAGATATTGTGCTGAACGATATTTCTTAATCAATAATTTCTAAAAATCTCTCAAAAATTTTTTGTGGATCAATTTTATCTTTACCTAAAGTGTTATGTGTTACCGTTTTTTCTCCCTCTGGAATTATTGGAAACATTTTTGAGCTATAATTTCCATAAATTAAGGGAGTATCGGCCATTAAAGTAATCGTTTTAATACCTAAAGCTGAGGATAAATGACTAAAGCTCGAGTCATTACAAATTGATACATTACAATTCTTAATTAACGGTAAAATTTCACTAATGCTTAAATTATCTAAACGAGTACAAAAATGCTTAAATTTAGACTGCAAAATTTCATTTAGTACTTCCTGTTCTTCATTTACCTTACCTGTTGCAAGAAAAAATCTGCAATTTTTCGAATTTGAAATTTTATCAATTACACTTAAGAAAGTTTTTGCAGGAATCCTTTTTGTAGGTCCAGAGCCACCTATGCCTAAGAGAATATTTGTAGTATTTTTATCTATTTGAAATTTTTGTGCTGCTTTAGAAATTAAATCACTATCGATTTGTACCTCTGGATCTTCATTAATGTCCAAATGCAAATTTTCTTTTAGGAATTTCTTAGGGGTCTCTATTATGTGTTGTTTATTTTTTGTGAATAATGGGTATTGATAAATTTTTGGAATACCAGATATTTTAGCAACTAAGTTAAATCTTAAAGATGAATTAAAAATAAAAATTTCATCAAACTTATACTTTTTTAAATCGTTTGCTAATCTAAAAATACCAAAAATTCCACCATGTTTATTATTTGTTTGATTATTTCTTTCTAAGATAAGAATTTTATCAATATATTTTGTCTGGTGTAAATATTGATTAGCTTTAGAGTTTTCTTTTACCAATATACTTATTGGTGAATTAAATTTTTTGGATAAAGCCTTTATAAATGGTAAGAAAATTACGGTATCTCCAATACCCATTTTGCTCTGAACTGCTAATATTTTCATATAGTATTTATAAACTTTACTGAGTATATTTTTATATAAATTTTTATTATGACAAAAATAAGTGGAATTTTTGCTGCTTCAATGTCGGTGCTTAACAATGATTTAAGCCTGAATGTTGAAAAAACAATAATGCATGCTGAGAAGCTTATCGATCAAGGTTGTCATGGCACGGTAATATTTGGCAGCACAGGTCAATCTCAATTAATACCTATATCAGAAAAAATTGACTTACTTAACAATCTTTCAAAAAGTAAATATCAGGACAAACATATAATTGGCACAGGTCTAAACTCCTTAGGTGAAACAATAAATTTTATGAAGATAGCAATTTCATTGAACCTAAATAAATTTTTAATTATGCCTCCCGCTTACTATAATTATGGTGATATAGAAGTTTTGGATTTTTATTCTAGAATAATTAATTCTGTGTCAGATTGTAAAATTATTCTTTATAATTTTGAAAAACTAAGTGGTTATAAATTTAGTTTGCAGTGTGTAGAAACACTTGTAAATAAATTTCCAGAACAAATAATTGGAGTAAAGGATAGCTCTTATAATTTGTATGAAAATTTAAAGCTTAAAAATTTTTCTATTTTACCAGGTTCAGAGACCAAATTGTTAAAAGGTTTGGAATTAGGGTGTTCTGGTATAATAACTGCAACATGCAACGTTACAGCAGAATTATCCAGGAAGGTTTATGATGATTTTTTTTCAAGAAAAAAGCAGTTACATAATGATAAGTTATGTGATGTGAGAAGCACTTTTGACAAATATAGTCTTATTTCAGGTTTGCATACTTACTATGCTCAAAATGACAATATTTATAAAAATATTTTACCACCACTAAGTCTCTTAAATCGAAATGATGAAGAAGAGTTAATGAATAGATTAAAGGATTTAGAGTTTTATAACAAGTCAACTTTGGCAGCATAAAATGCAATTAGCAAGATTTCTTAATAAAGTTTTTAAAAAAGGTGGTTTTGTATTAACTGATGCTAATTCTAAAGATTACATTATAGGACAACCAAACAATAACCCTATTAAATTAAAGATTTTAAATAAAAATCTTCATTATAAATTATTATTTCATCCTGATTTATATTTTGGTGAGGCATATACTAATGGTGAAATTATAATTGAAAACGGGACACTTACAGAATTTTTAGATCTTGCCTTAATGAATTTTGGAAGGGGGGAATTAAACTTTTTCAGTTATTTAATTAATAGATTAAGAGGATCATATAGATATTTAACAAACTTTAATTTTATTAAAAAATCTAAAATGAATGTATCTCACCATTACGATATTAAAGATGACTTGTATGACTTATTTTTAGATCCAAAGAGACAATATTCTTGTGCATATTTCAAAAATAAGAATGACAGTTTAGAAACAGCTCAAAATAATAAAATCCGACATATAATCAAAAAATTAAATATAAAACCCAATCAAAAAGTTTTAGATATCGGATGTGGTTGGGGTTCACTTGCTATTGATATAGCCAAAAATGCTCAATGTGAAGTAACGGGTATTACTTTATCAGAGAACCAACTTAATTATTGTAAACAAAAAGCTAAAGAATTGAATTTAGAAAATCAAGTAAATTTTAAACTAATGGATTATAGAGAGTTAAATGAAAAATTTGATAGAATAGTAAGTGTTGGAATGTTTGAACATGTAGGCAGAAAATTTTACAAGAAATTTTTTTCACAAGTTGAAAAGCTTCTTAAAGATGATGGAATATCATTAATTCACACGATAGGATCAGTCAATCCTCCTAGAGACCCGCATCCATGGATTACAAAGTATATTTTTCCTGGAGGATATACTCCTAGCTTGAGTGAGGTAACTACACCGATTGAAAAAGCGGGGTTAATTGTTGCAGATATTGAAGTTTTAAGACTTCATTACTCGCATACTTTAAAACATTGGAAAGAGAATTGTATTAGAAATAAAGATAAAATAATTCAAATGTTTGATGAAAGATTTTTTAGGATGTGGGAATTTTATCTTGCAGGTTGTGAGATGGCATTTAAATGG
>CACHEF010000009.1 GCA_902578775.1 uncultured Pelagibacteraceae bacterium | reverse complement strand
ACGATACTGGATGTTTGGGAAAAATAACAGGCTTCTCTGAAACAGAGGATGGAAGATATTTAATTGAATTAAAAGGTATAATTCGTTTTAAAATTTCAAAAGAAATTAAACCTGAAAATCAATATAGAAAATGTGAAGTTTACTATAATGATTATTTAACTGATCTTGATGAAAAAAAAGAAGATTTAAAGTTTTCTGATTTAGAACTAATTTTTAAAGATTTAAAACAGCTTTTTGAAAGAAAAGGTTTTATAATTAATTGGAAAGCACTTGAGAAACAAAATTTAGATGAAACAATTAATGCATTGGCAATGGCATCTCCATTTAGTTTAGAAGAAAAACAAGTATTATTAGAGGCACAGAATCTAAATTTAAGAAAAAATAAAATTGCAGAAATCTTATCTACATATATTTATGATGAGTATGACAATAATACACTTCAATAAACTTATATTCTAACACCATTATCCGCAAATTTTTTAAGAATTGTATTTACTACTTTATTATTTCCAATAACTCTTATTGATTTATTTAATAAGTTTGAATTTAAATTATTTTGTACATTAAATAATTCATAAATAAAATCGATACCTGTCGAAAAAATATAATTTTTATCTTTAGAATTTTTCTGGAATTCTTCACACAAAGTATTATTTAGTTCTAAGCCTAAATTTATTTTTTCATCAATTAAATTTGATAATAGTTTTATATCACGTAACGACATATTGAAACCTTGTCCCGCTAATGGATGAATTTTATGGAGTAATTCACCAAAGGCTAAAATATTATCTTTATGGTAATTTCTAAGACTAGAAGATCGTAATTCAAATCTTCTGATATTATTAATCTTTTTAATAAAATAAATTGGATTATATTTTTCAATTAACTTTTTAATCTCAAAAATATTTTTTTTGTTAAAAGATTTAAAAGAGTAAACTACAGAAGTTTCAGTTTCTGAAATTGGTAAAAAAGCTATAGGGCCATTATCAGTAAAATTTTGAAATGCTATATTGTTTAATATCCTTTTATGAATGATAGTAGTTGTGTAAGCATAACTATCATAATTTTTCTCAATTTTATTTGAAAAAAATTTTTTTGTATATTGATGAGTTGAATCACAATTAATGATTAATTCATATTTTTTCTTATTAATATTTAATTCATTTTTAAATTTAACAAATTTACTATTTTTCAATCTATTAAATAACATTTTCTCTAACTTATAATTTTGAATTATTGAGAAAATTTGCTTATTTTCATTTTCAAATTTAATTATCTCCTTTTTTGGCTCTTTTTCTGTAAAAATTTTAATTTTTTTTATTTCCCAAAGAATTTTTTTAATATCTATTATTTCATTATTAAAATAATCAATATTTGATTTTGAAAGTCCTAAAGTTCTAGATTTATCATAATGGCTATTTTTTTTTGTTACTAAAATATCAACAAAAAGTTCTTTTTGAATTAAAACTTTAGCTAATGTTAAGCTAACTAATCCGCTACCAATAATACAAACTTTCATAACAAATTAATTTTAACAACAAAAATTAGATGATACAAAGTGTTAAATTTGATTCATTGATATGAATATTAAAAAAATAGCAAATACCACTCTGAAATTTATAATCTATAGATTAATTGAAATTATAGGTATTTGTATTACTTTAACTGGTGTTTTGCTTTTATTAGCATTGTTTTCCTATTCTCCAACTGATCCTAATTTTATATTTCCAGAAAATACAGAAATTCAAAATTTTTTAGGATTTCAAGGAAGCTATATTTCTGATTTATTTTTTCAGTCTATTGGTGTTACCTCTTACTTATTTTCAATCACACTTGTTGTAACTGGAATTAATATTTTCTTTAAAAAAAATTTATTTTTAATAATTGAAAATATATTTTTTTCTATCTTCTACTGTATTTTTGGAGCTATATTTTTTGATTTTTTTTATCAAAATACTTTTACTTTATATATAAATGGCAATGGAGGATTTATAGGACAATACCTAAATCAAACTTTCATAAAGGAAATAATAAATTTACAAACATCTTTTTCATATTACTTTTTAATAATTTTAAATGTATTTTTTTTCTTAAAGAGTATTAACTTCTCTTTAAAAGAATTTTGGAATTATTCAAAAAAATTTGTAGGCATCATAACTAAAAATAGTAATAAACCTTATTCTGATAGAAGTGAAATTATAAATGAGTATATACCTCAAGAAGAAATTAA
The DNA here is from genome assembly GCA_902578775.1 of uncultured Pelagibacteraceae bacterium. Taxonomy (GTDB): domain Bacteria; phylum Pseudomonadota; class Alphaproteobacteria; order Pelagibacterales; family Pelagibacteraceae; genus Pelagibacter. The sequence goes on along the minus strand of CACHEF010000009.1, from coordinate 31,039 downwards.
AAACTTAATTCAAGAAGATCTTCCATTTATAAAAGCTGAAAAAATTAAGGAAAATGAAAAAAATAAATTTAAAATTCCAAGTCTTGATTTACTGAAAATCCCAACTAAAAAAGAGAGAGAAAATTCTAATAAAGATGAGACTACTGATCCTTCTTTTTTAGAAAAAATATTATTAGATTTTGGTGTTAGTGGAAAAATAAAAAAAGTAAGCCATGGACCTGTTGTTACCTTACATGAATTTGAACCTGCTGCTGGAGTTAAGGTAGCCAAGATCATTAATTTATCGGATGATATAGCTAGAAACACAAGTTCAGAATCTGCTAGAATTGCAACCATCCCCGGTAATAATACAGTTGGTATTGAATTACCAAACAATTCTAGGGAAAATGTATACTTAAGTGAAATACTTGATAATCCTGATTTCAAAAAGAAAGATATTAAACTTCCTATTGCTTTAGGAAAAAATATTTCTGGAACTCCGATTGTTGGTGATTTATCTTCAATGCCTCACTTATTAATAGCTGGGACTACTGGGTCAGGTAAATCTGTATGTATCAATACAATTATTTTATCTCTTCTTTACAGACATAGTCCTGTAAAATGCAAATTTATTTTAATCGATCCAAAAATGTTGGAACTATCTGCTTATGAAGGTATTCCTCATCTTTTGTGTCCTGTAATAACTGAAGCTAAAAAAGCAGCATCTGTTCTCGGTTGGGTGGTTAAAGAAATGGAAAGTAGATATAGATTAATGACTAAAGAAGGAGTTAGAAATATAGACAGTTATAATGCAAAACATAAACTTCCGATGCCATATATAATTGTAGTCGTCGATGAAATGTCGGATTTAATGTTGGTAGCAGGCAAAGAAATTGAGAACTATATTCAAAAATTATCTCAAATGGCAAGAGCTGCTGGGATTCATATTATAATGGCTACTCAGAGACCAAGTGTAGACGTAATTACAGGTACAATTAAAGCTAATTTTCCAACACGAATATCTTTCCAGGTAACTTCTAAAATTGACAGTAGAACAATATTAGGAGAACAAGGCGCTGAACAGCTTCTTGGAAAGGGTGATATGCTTTATATGTCATCAGCTAATAGAATTTTAAGAATTCATGCACCTTTTGTATCTGACAATGAGATAGAAAAAATAAATAACTTTTTAAGATCTCAGGCGGAACCGGATTATGTTGATGAAATTCTGAATTTTGCTGATGAAAAAGAAATTGGCGATGGATCTAAAAGTAACGGTGATAAGGATGAACTTTATCAGACGGCACTAGAAATTATTAAATCTGAAGGTAAAGCCTCAACATCATTTTTACAGAGAAAATTGCAAATTGGTTATAACAGAGCAGCCAGAATTATTGATACAATGGAAGAAGAGGGTGTGGTTTCTAAAGCAAATCATGTTGGCAAAAGAGATGTTCTTTAATGAAAAAATTTTTATTAATTTGTCTATTAATTAATTCTAATAATTTTGGATTAGCTTCAATTAAAGAAAATATAATTAACAACTTAATTATGACAAAAAACTTTAGCTTTATTTTTGAACAAAATATAAATGGAAAAGTTGAAAGTGGAAAATGCGTTATTGAATATCCAAAAAAGATTTTTTGTAAATATAAAAATAAAAATAATAAAATCTTAGTTTCAAACGGAAGATCACTAGTAATAAAGAATAAGAATGGAAGTTATTATCGATATCCAATTAAAAAAACACCTTTAAATTTTATTTTAGATAAAAATTTTTTAATAAATAAAATTAAAAATGCTGAAGAGAGAATAATAGATAAAAAGTTTATTAATTTTAAAATTTTGAAAGAAAATAATGAAATAAATATTTTTTTTGATAAAAAAAATTTTAATTTAATCGGTTGGCAAACATTAGATGTTTATCAAAATTTAAATATCACATACATTTCAACCATAAAAATAAATCAAAAAATTAATGAAGATACTTTTAAACTACCAAGTCAAAATTAAACTTTGATAGTTTCTTTTTTAAAAATTTTCATTCCTCTTGCTAAATAGTTCTTTAAAGCATTTTCATGATCAAGACTACATGTATGAACCCAAACTCTCTTAATATTATTTTTTATAAAAGATTTCTTAATTGCTTCAGAAAGTAAGTAACCTCCAATTTTTTTATTATAATATTCTTTTAACAGTCCTAAATAAGCTATTTCGATTTCTTGAAGATCAGTATGGATTATCAGTTCAAAATATCCGGCAAGATCATCTTTTACCTTCAAAATATATGTCTCAACTTTTTGATCTGAAACATAATTTACCCACTCTGACTCTGACCAAATAAGACGATCTGTCCATCTATATTTCTCACCAACATTTTTATAAAAAAATTTATTAATTTGAAAATCAGCAGGACTTACTAAATTAATTGAACATTCAAGTTGGGGTAATTTACTTTCGATTAAAGCGTTTATAGATGTAATTTCTAAATAGTTCCTATTAATAGTTTCTATCACTCTACCATCTTACCTATATATTCACCTCCAAATAAATGAAAATGAAGATGTGGAACCTCTTGACCGCCGTGTTCACTTACATTTGTAAGTGCTCTATAACCTTTACCATTATCTACAGAAATGTTGAGTTCTTTTGCCACAATGTTAATTCCTTTTAATAAACCAACCATCTCATTTGTAGCTGCGTTTTTAATAAAATTGTCAAGATCTGTATATTTCCCTTTGGGAATAACTAATACATGAATTTTTTTTTGAGGATTAATGTCATGAAATGCTAAAACATATTCATCTTCATAGATCTTTTTACATGGAATTTCTCCTCTTAAAATTTTAGCAAATATATTATTATCATCGTAACTCATTTATATTTTTTCTAGAACTGACTTTACAGTATCACCCATTACAGATGGATTTTTTGAAATAGTTACCCCACAATCTTTTAAAATTTCAACTTTTTCTATTGCACTCTCTCCATAAGCCGAAACTATTGCACCTGCATGACCCATAACTCTACCCTTGGGCGCAGTTAGTCCAGCAATATATCCAATTACTGGTTTTTTCATATTCTCTTTCGCAAACTCACCGGCTGCAACTTCTTGAGGGCCACCTATTTCCCCAATCATTAAAATTGCATCAGTTTCATCATCAGTTTCAAATTTTTCAATAATATCTCTAAATGAACTTCCATTGATTGGGTCTCCACCAATGCCAACACTTGTTGAAACTCCTATATTTAAATTTTTCATTTGCTGTGCTGCCTCATAACCTAATGTTCCAGATCGACTAATAATTCCAACTCTTCCTTCCTTGTAAATATGACCTGGCATGATTCCTAACATTGATTTACCAGGACTAATAATTCCTGCACAATTTGGTCCAACTAATGTCATTTTATCTGTTTTTGAATATCTTCTCATATACCTTTTTATTCTAATCATATCGTGAGATGGAATGCCGTCTACAATAGCTACACAAGTTTTTATTCCTGCATCAGCAGCCTCCATTGCAGAGTCTGCTGCAAAAGCAGGTGGTACAAATAGTATTGATGCAGTTGCGCCAGTATTTTTTACAGCATCTTTTACAGTATTAAATACCGGTCTATCTAAATGTTTTTGACCACCCTTACCAGGTGTTACACCACCAACTATATTAGAACCATATTTAATCATTTCCTCAGCATGGAAAGTTCCCATTTTTCCTGTAAATCCTTGGATAATAATTTTTGTATCTTTATGTATTATTACAGACATTTTATTTTAAAGCAGCTACAGCTTTATTAGCAGCTTCCTCTAAAGTACTTGCTTGAATATAATTTAATTTACTCTCTTGTAATATCTTGTTACCTTTTTCAACATTCGTTCCAGCTAGTCTTATTACCAGGGGAACTTTAATTTCTATTTTTTCTAACGCTTGAACTATTCCCTCTGCAACCCAATCACATCTATTTATTCCAGCAAAAATATTAACAAGAATCACTTTGACTTTCTTATCCATTGTTATTAACCTAAAAGCCTTCACTATTTTTTCAGGTGTAGCTCCCCCGCCAACATCTAAAAAATTAGCTGGTTCCCCTCCTGCTAATTTAATCATATCCATTGATGCCATTGCCAGTCCAGCACCATTGATAATGTTTCCAATGTTTCCATCCAAACTAACATAATTTAAACCTCTATCAGAAGCATATACTTCTTTTTCATCCTCCTGGGTTTTGTCTCTTAATTCAGATACTTTGTCTCTTCTGAACATTGCATTGTTATCAAAACTCATCTTGCAGTCTAATGCCAATATTTGTTTTTGTTTTGAAATTACTAATGGATTTACCTCAACCATTGTTGCATCTAATTCGCTGAAAGCTTTAGCACAACCTATTATCGTTTCTGAGGCTCTTCTGATTAATGCTGGTTCTATCCCTAATCCAAACGCTAATTCTCTAGCTTGGAAACTTTGTATACCAACAGCAACTTCTATCTTAGATCTGATAATTGTATCTGGCTTTTCTTTAGCTATTTCTTCTACGCTCATTCCACCCTCTGTAGAGGCCACAACCATAATACTTTCAGAACTTCTATCAAAAACTAATCCTAAATATAATTCTTTTTCAATATCTGTTGCTTCTTCAATATAGATTCTATTTACAATTTTACCTTCGGGACCTGTTTGATTTGTAACTAATTTTTTCCCTAAAAGTTTGTCCGTTGCTTGCGCAACTTCAAGAGGAGAATTACAAACAATCACTCCACCAGCTTTACCCCTTGCACCAGAATGAATTTGTGCTTTTACAACCCACTTTGATCCACCAATTTCTCTTGCTTTGTTTTCTGCTGTCTCTGGACTATAAACTATCCCACCTCTTGGAATTGTAACTCCAAAACTTGCTAAAATTTCTTTTGCTTGATACTCGTGTATATCCATTTTTATTTATTATTTATTAATTTATCTATGTTTACAACATTTTCCGCCATCCTTGCTGATGCTGCATCAATCATTCTTCCATCAAGTTGAGCGGCTCCTTTTCCCTCTTTAGCAGCCTTTTCAAGTTCCTCTAAAATTCGCTTTGCCTTATTTACTTCTGACTCTGGTGGAGAAAATACTTTGTTTGCTAATTCAATTTGTGAAGGATGAATTGCCCATTTTCCCTCTATTCCAATGGCTGCTCCTCTTTTTGCAGCCGCAACATATGCATCCGGATCGTTAAAGTCTCCAAATGGCCCATCAATTGCTCTTAAGCCATATGCCCTACAAGTCATTACTAACTCTGATAATCCATGATGCCATTGGTCTCCAGGATAATCTGGATTTAATCCTCCTATAACAACAGTTCTAGCTCTTAAACTTGCAGCGTAATCTGCCACACCAAAATGTAGGGCTTCAAGCCTCTCACTCGATTTAGCTATTTCTTTTATATTAGACATGCCCAAAGCTGTTTCTATTAAGCACTCAATTCCAATTTTGTTTTTTATTTTTTTGTGTGTCTCTATCTGAGTTAACAGACAATCAACCATATAAACATCACTCTCTGTACCTGCTTTAGGTACAAGAATTGTATCAACATTTTCACCTGCTTGCTCAACGATTTCTACTAAATCACTATACATATAATGAGTGTCTAAACTATTTATTCGTACTGATATCGTTTTACCTTTTTCTCTCCAATTCATCTCGTTTAAAGCTTTGATTACATTCGCTCTAGCTGAAACTTTATCGTTAGGAGAAACTGCATCTTCTAAATCTAAAAAAATATAATCTGCAGCTGAATTAAGAGCTTTCTCGAACATTTTTGGTGAAGATCCTGGAACTGCTAGTTCACTTCTTTGTAATCTTGATTTTGCGGGTTTATAATATTTGTGGCTCATAGTTTAAATCTTAGATTTTTATAATCAGGCCTTCCGCAATATCCTAATTTTTCAGAGATTTGTAGCAAATAATATTAAATTAATGAAGTTATTTTTTACGTTTTTCTAATTCAGTCATAACTTCTTCTATATTTATGTCATTTGCCTCTAAATACATTATTAAGTGATAAAAAACATCTGCGGCTTCATGGATCTTGTTTGAATTATTATCTACCGCTTCAATAAGTTCATTGATTTCTTCTAGTACCTTTTCTTTGCCGAAAGATTTATCGCTAAGTAATTTATTTGTATAAGAGCCTTTTATGGGGGTGTTTTTTCGCTCTCTTGCAAGTTTAAATAGGCTTTCTAAAGTACTAAGCATTTTAAATTCTAACAGGTATTCCTTTTGAGTCCAAATAATCCTTGGCTTCTTTTACAGAGTATTTTCCATAATGAAATATGGAAGCTGCTAGAACTGCACTAGCTTTTCCTAATTTAATTCCATTTACTAGGTGGTCTAAGTTACCAACTCCACCAGATGCAATAACCGGAATATTTACTTTAGATGAAATTTTTGACATTAGATCAATATCATAACCTTCTTGTGTTCCATCTCTATCCATAGAGGTTACTAATAATTCCCCTGCACCATTTTTTTCCATTTGTTCTGCATACTCCAATGCATCAATTCCACTATTATTTCTACCTCCATGGGTAAACACTTCCCATTTGTCTCCATTTTTTTTGGCATCGATCGCTACTACAATACATTGGGATCCAAATTTTTTTGAACTGTCAATAACAACTTTTGAATTCTCAACTGCTGCAGTATTAATAGAAACTTTATCAGCTCCGCAATTAAGTAATTTGTTAATATCCTCAATACTTCTAACACCACCTCCTACAGTCAAAGGAACAAAACATTTTTTCGAAGTTTTTTTTACAACATCATATATAGTATCTCTATTTTCATTTGAGGCAGTAATATCTAAAAAGCAAATTTCATCTGCTCCACCATCGCTGTAAATTTTAGCTTGTTCTACAGGATCACCTGCATCCTTGAGATCAATAAAGTTAATCCCCTTAACAACACGACCATTTTTAACATCTAGACAAGGAATTATTCTATTTTTAAGCATCTTCTTTTACCAGTTCCTCTAATTGAATATCACCATCATAAATAGCTTTGCCAACTATTATACCCTCAACATTTTTTAAATTCTTTGCTTCTTTAATATCATCTATTGAGGAAACACCACCAGATATAATCACAGGACAATTTGATATCTCTGCAACTTTTAATGTCTCATTAAAATTTGGACTTTGTTTCATACCATCTCTATCAATATCAGTATAAATCAATCTACTAACTCCATAATCGTTAACTTCTTTTAAATAGTTTATAGTCAGTTGATTGGAATTTTCTTTCCATCCAGATAATGATAAATACCCATCTTTAGCATCTAAACCTAAGGCAATTTTATTAGGAAATTTTTCACAAGCATCTTTTAAAAAATTTTTATCTTTTATAGCAGCACTTCCTAAAATAACTTTTTCAATACCGGCATCGATATATTTTTGAATACTATCAAAATTTCTAATACCTCCACCAATTTCAATTTTTAGATCAAATTTTTTTACTATTTCTTGAATAATATCTAAATTGACTATTTCTCCAGTTAAAGCACCATCTAAATCAACAATGTGTAAATTTTTAAATCCATGATCTTTATATTTCCCTGCTTGTTCAACTGGAGACATTTCATACTCAGTTTTGTTTTTAAAATCTCCTTTAACTAATCTTACACATTTTTTATCTTTAATATCTATTGCAGGGAATATTTTCATTTATAGATCAATAAAATTACTAATTATTTTAAGTCCAACTTTATCACTTTTTTCAGGATGAAATTGTGTACCGAAAATATTTTCTTTTTCGATAGAGCAAACAATATTTGATGAATAGTCTGTTGTAGCCGAAATTACATTTGTATCTTTTGGAATAAATTCATAGCTGTGTACAAAATACATATGAGAATTGTTTTCTATATTTTTAAAAATTTTACTTTCTTTGATAATATTGATTTGGTTCCAGCCAATATGAGGAAGTCTATACTTTCCATTTTGATTATCTATTTTTGAAACTTTACCAGAAATCCATCCTAAACCTTTTGTTTCAGTTTCTTCATAACCAATATCTGCAAACATTTGTAAGCCAACACAAATTCCCAGAAGAGGTTTTTTATTAGTTATTGCAAATTCGTTAAGTATATCTGTAAGGCCATCAATATTGTTCAACGCTTCCACACAACTTTTAAATGAGCCCTGCCCTGGTAAAACCACTTTATCAGCTAATTTTATCTTATTTAAATCTGAAGTAACTTCAATATTCACTTTATCTTTAGCAACTTCTTTAAAAGAATTTATTACCGAACTTATATTACCCGAATTATAATCAACAATTGTAACATTCATTAAACTTATAATGAGCCTTTAGTGGATGGAATACTCTTCTTATTTCTAGGGTCCATTTCTAATGCAGCTCTTAACGATCTTGCAAGGCCTTTATAACAAGATTCAATAATATGGTGACTATTATCACCATAAATATTTTCAATATGTAAAGTAATTCCTGCTGATTGTGAGAAAGCCTGAAACCACTCTTTAAATAGTTCAGTATCCATTTCTCCGAGTTTCTCAACCTTTAATTTTACCTTCCATATAAGATATGGTCTGTTAGAAACATCCACTGCTACACGTGATAATGTTTCATCCATTGGTATCATCGCATGTGCATATCTTTTAATACCAACAAATTTTTTAGCTGCTTTTTTTAAAGCTTCACCAATTGCAATTCCTGTATCTTCTGTAGTGTGATGAAGATCAATGTGTGTATCTCCTTTTGCTTTAACCTTTAGATCAATAAGTGAATGCTTTGACAGCTGCTCAAGCATATGGTCCAAAAAACCTATGCCAGTGTCAATTTGGTACTTACCTTTACCGTCAATATTTACTTCAACATTGATGCTGGTTTCTTTAGTTTTACGGGAGACTTTTCCTTTTCTTGCCATATATTTTAATGGTATACATACATAATCCCTCTATATCAATATTAGTATAAACACTTGAAGTATCAAAAATAGTTACCATTTATTAAGTATGACAACAATTGTGTTAGTAAGAAAAAACAATGAAGTAGTCGTTGCAGGTGATGGCCAAGTTAGTATGGGAAATACTGTTGTCAAAAGTACGGCTTCAAAAGTTAGAAAAATTGAAAAAAGAGATGTGGTTGCTGGTTTTGCTGGTTCAACTGCTGATGCTTTAACATTATTTGAAAGACTAGAGGGAAAATTAGAAAAACACGCCGGTAATCTTTCTAGAGCTGCTGTTGAATTAGCAAAAGATTGGCGTACTGATAAATATTTAAGAAGACTAGAGGCTTTAATGGCTGTTGGGGATAAAAATAATAGTTACATAATATCAGGAACTGGTGATGTCTTAGAGCCTGAAGGTGATGTTATTGGGATTGGTTCCGGAGGTAATTATGCCTTAGCTGCAGGGAAAGTTTTAATAGAAGGTGACATGTCTGCAGAGGAAGTAGCAAAAAAAGCAATTAAAGTAGCAGCTGATATTTGTGTATTTACAAATGATAACGTTAAAATTGAGAAAATATAATGGATAATTCAAACGTAACACCATTACATCCAAAAGAAACAAATCAAAAGGAAGAAAAATCTTTAGTAAGTTCTTTATCACCAAGAGAAATTGTATCTGAGCTAGATAGATTTGTTGTTGGTCAGAACAAAGCAAAAAAAGCTGTTGCTGTCGCTTTAAGAAATAGGTGGAGAAGACAAGCTCTTAAGGGTGAAATGAAAAACGAAGTTTTACCTAAAAATATTTTAATGATTGGGCCAACAGGTGTTGGTAAAACTGAAATTTCTAGAAGACTCTCCAAGCTTGCTGAAGCTCCTTTCGTAAAAGTTGAAGCTACGAGATTTACAGAAGTAGGATATGTTGGAAGAGACGTTGAACAAATAGTTAGAGATTTAATTGAGATTGCTATCTCAATGGAAAAAGTAAAAAAAAGAAAAGAAGTTTTTGCTAAAGCTCAGAAAGCCGCTGAGGAAAAGGTTTTGGACGCATTAGTTGGTAAAAAAGCTAGTTTGGCTACAAGAGAAAGTTTCAGAAAAAGATTGAGAAATGGAGACTTGGACGATAATGAAATTGAAATTGCAGTAAGCAATTCAGGGTCGAGTGGTACATCTTTTGAAATACCAGGTATGCCAGGAGCAAATGTTGGTATGATTAATATTGGAGAAATAATGGGTAAGTCTATGGGTGCCAAAGAAAAGAAAAAGAAAATGACAGTAAAGGAGTCCCATGAAATTTTAATCAATGATGAGTCTGATAAATTAATTGAACAAGATAAAATTATTAAAGCTGCAAAACTATCAACTGAAAATAATGGAATTGTTTTTCTTGATGAAATTGACAAAATTTCAGCTAGAACAGATAGAGTTGGTGGAGATGTATCAAGAGAAGGTGTTCAAAGAGATTTATTACCTTTAATTGAGGGTACAACTGTAAATACAAAACATGGTCCAATTAAAACAGACCACATATTATTTATTGCATCTGGAGCATTTCAGCTCGCAAAACCATCTGACCTATTACCTGAACTACAAGGACGTTTACCAATTAGAGTTGAATTAGAAGCCCTAACAAGTGAAGATTTTAAAAGAATTTTAAGAGAGCCTGATTTTAGTTTGATTAAACAATATGTAGCTTTGTTGAAAACTGAAGATGTTGATCTAGAATTTTCAGATGATGGCATCGATACTATTGCTAAAATAGCATCTGAAGTTAATGCTACTGTAGAAAATATCGGTGCAAGAAGACTTCACACAATCATAGAAAAAATACTAGATGATATTAGTTTTACTGCAACAGATAGAGCGGGCGAAAAAATTATTATAGACAAAGATTATATTAATAAAAATTTAGATAACTTAGTAAAAGATACTGATCTTTCAAAATTTATTTTATAATTTTTTCTTTAAAAAAATATAGAATGCTCCAGAGCCTCCATCTTCAACTTTAGCATCTTTAATTTCTATAATTTTTTTCATTAATTCAATATTATTCTCAATATATTCAGGAACTGAATATTTTAAAATACTAAGATCTTTCGAAACAAAAGGATTCTTTTCGACATTTGAATGAAGTCCTTTACCGGTTACTACTATAATTTTTGAAACTCCTTCTTGATAAGATAAATTAATAAATTTTTCCATGATCTTATTTGCTTTATCTAAGGTAAAACCATGTAAATCTATTCGATTAGTTTTTAAATTTTTTTTTACTTTAAATATATGATCTTTATTTGGTAATTTTTCATCACTAGATAAAAAGGTCTCCCAATCTTTTTTATCTTTATTTGAAATTTTATTACTCAATTATGTAAGAGTATCAACTAATTGCCAGTTGGGATTGTTAGATCTAATATCTCTTGAAAAGACCCAAGTGTCATAAATTTTTTTAATTTTTTCTGGATCTCCTGATATGATTTTTTTATCTTTATTTTTAATACATGTAATAACTTCAGCTATAAAATTCACTGTTACGTTTAAAATTTTATCATTTTTTTTAAATTCTTTGATTTTCGCAGAATTAATACCGATAAATGTTATCTCAGCGTAGTGTCCTCTTTTGTCTCTTTCTCTTAAAGCATCTTCAAACTGATCATGAATTTTTTTACTTAATAAGGGTTTGCTTGCAATCAACTTATTATCATTATCACTAAAATCAGTAATGATTGTCTCATAGGCAATTTTTGCACCTTTAATAAATTCTTTCTGAGCGTCATCATCAAAGTTTTCTTTAATATCAAATTTCTTTGCTGTTTGAATATTGTTTATAACTTTTTCAAATTGGGATGGTGCCTTGCCCTCAAATCCAGTTCTTTTACCTAGAATACCTCTTAACCTCAAAAAGATAAATCCAGCAATCATTGCTAAAAGTATTATATCTATATATTCAAAACTATAATTCATAGGGTAAATGTAATTACTATGTTGATTAATTTCAACTAACAATTACATTAAAGACAAATGAACCCAGTCTTATTATCAGTAATTTTAATTCCTATTTTAGAGATTTATTTATTTATAAAAATTGGCTCACAAATTGGGGCTTTTAATACTATTTTACTGATATTCGTAACAGCAATAATTGGTGTTTATTACGCCAAATACGAGGGTCTTAACACTATAAGATCTGGTATTACTCAAATTATTAAAAATGAAACTCCTGCATATGAGATAATTTCTGGGGCTGCTATAGCTTTTGCAGCAATCCTTTTAATTTTTCCAGGTTTTGCTACAGATATTTTAGGTTTTTTATTAATATTTCCCATAACAAGAAAATTAATTTTTGGAAGTCTATCAAATAGATTTAAAAACCAAGAACAAAGAAAAAATAATTTTATAGATGGTGAATACGAAGATATAGATGATGACAATGACAGAAAAGTTTAAAATTTTAGCAAAATATATCAAAGATATGTCTAGCGAAACTCCTGACGTAGAAACTTTTCTATTTGTTAAAGATAATATTTCTAAATATCAACTAAATATAGATATTACATCCAAAGCTTTAAAAAATAAATTAATTGAGGTTAACACAACTTTAAAATTTGAAGATAAAGAACCGAATGAAAAAAAATCATATTATGAAATAGTTTATACAACTATTATAAAAGTTAGTGATGAAGTTAAAGAAAAGAAAGATCTAGAAAAAATTATTTTGTGTGATGTTCCTACAAAAATATATCCAGATCTAGAAAACTGTTTTCTAAATCTAATTCACAATTCTGGACATCCATCAATTAAATTGGAAAAAAAAGTAGATTTTAAAAAACTTTATAATGAAAGATTTAATTAAAAAAATTTTTTTTTAGATTTTTTTTTAGAAAATCTTTATGCTTTTTTAATTCTTCTAAAGTAGGTTTAATTATTTTTTTAAAATATATTATTTTAGAATTTTTCTGTGTTTCAAATTTTTCATCTTGTTTCAAAAAATTTAAAGTTGGTTCTTTTTGATCAATAAGATTAATATATACTTTTGCCAATAAATTACAGTCTATCAGAGCTGTGTGTTGCACCCTTTTTGAGTTATCAACCCTGTATCTTTTACATAAAGCATCAAGACTAATAGATGAGCCTGGAAATTTATCTCTGGCCAGAGTAAGAGTGTCTATTATCTCATTATTAATTTTATCTTTTCCAAGAATTTCTAACTCATGATTTAGATGCGCTAGATCAAATTCAGCATTATGGATCACTAACTTTTTACCATTAATAAAACTTAAAAATTCCTCAACAATTTCGTTGAATTTTTTTTGTTTAGATAAAAAATTATCTGAATAACCATGAACCTCAAACGCCTTTTCAGAAACTTTTCTTTCAGGATTTAAATAATAATGGAATTTTTTCCCGGTTGGGATTAAATTATCAAGTTCAATACATCCTATTTCAACTATTCTATGGCCGTCTTTAACAGAAAGGCCTGTTGTTTCAGTATCTAATACTATTTCTTTCATTCTTGATCTCTTTTAGAATATATCTAATAGCTCTTCTAATTGTTTTTTTGGTAAAATCATTTTTAATAATAAAATTAGATTTTTTCCTCTTATAACTAAGTGAAAACTGAATTTTTTGGAATTTGCGGACAAGTTTTTTATTCAAATTATTTCTTTTTTTTAGTCTTTTTAAAATATCTGAACTTTTTGACTCAACGAAAACTAGAATATCTTTTTTACTATTAATTTTATTTTCTAACAATAAAGGTACATCCAAGATTACAATTTTTCTGTTTTTATTTTTTCTAAGAAAAATATTCATTTTTTTTCTTACTTCTAAATGAACAATTTTTACAATTTTATTTAAATTAGATTTATTGGCTAATATAGCTTTTGTTATTTCACTTTTTTTTATTGGAAAAGAATAAATATATTTTGATAATTTTTTTTTTAATTTAATGAAAATTTTTTTATCATTTTTATATAATTTGCTTACTTCTTGGTCAGCATTAAACACTGGATATCCAAAATTTTTTGCTACAAAACTTTTACCAGATCCTATGTCACCTAAAATTCCAATTTTAATCATTAATCTAAAATTTTAATTGCCTCTTTATTAATTTTTGGTTGAATTCCATGCCATATTTTAAATGCTCCAAGCGCTTGATAGATAAACATTAATTTGCCATTTTGTGTTTTATTACCTAATTTCTTTCCTAATTTTAAAAAGTTTGTTTCACTTGGTTTGTATATTACATCGTAAAAAAATTTATTCTTACCAATCTTAGAAATATCAAGATTTATTTCATCTTCATTTTTTAAACCTAAACTTGTTGCATTAATAATTATGTCAAACTCAGGGGTCTCTCCCCACTCAACTATTTTTATATTTTTAAATAGATCTTTTAAGCTTTCTGCTTTATTTTTTGTTCTATTACAAATTATAATTTCAGAAACTTTCATTTTATTTAAAGCAAAAATTATCGACGGCACAACACCGCCAGCACCTAGTATTAAAACTTTTTTATCTTTTGTCTCTACATTAAAATCTTGAATACTACGTTCAAATCCTTCGATATCCGTATTATGGCCAACTAATTTATTATTTTCTAAAATAATCGTATTAACTGATTGTGTTTTTTCTGACTCAAAACTTAATTGATCAAGATGAGAAATCACAGCCCTTTTAAAAGGAACAGTAACATTTACTCCAGCAATATTTTTTTTTTTAATTTCATCAAATAAGTCAATAAGAGCATCTTCATTCAGTTTTCGTTTCTCATAAATTGCATCTAGATTGTTCTCTTTAATCCAAAAATTATGTAATTCAGGCGATAAAGAATGCTCAATAGGGTTTCCTATGACTAAATATTTTTTCATTAAATTTCTCTTAAATATTGTTTAATTTGTTTTATTGGCAGTCCCATTATTGTATCTTCATCTCCTTTTATTTCTGAAAATAATTTTTTTCCCTCTCCTTCAATTTGATAAACATTATAAGCGTAAAGGTTCTCATCTGATATTTTTGATAAATATAATTCTAATTCATTATCATTAAAATTTTTCATAGTTAAAGTTGCTTTATCTGTATGATTCCAAATCATAGAGCCATTCTTAGAAATACATGCTGAGCTTATCAAAAAATGTTTTTTTCCATTCAATTTCTTTAAAATCAAAAAAGCTTCTGTTCTATTTTTGGGTTTTGAAATTAATTCTCCATCTAAATCAATAACACTATCCGCACCCAAAACAATTTCATCAATTTTTTTTTGACTTATTTTGTTGGCTTTTAGTTCTGCTAAATTTTTAGAAATAATTTCAGGTGTTGCGTTCTCCTTTATTAAAGCTTTTTTAACCATATCTTCATCAACATTAGATGGTTCGACTTTGTTGGGTATGTTGTTGCTATCAAGTATTTTTTTTCTTACTTTGCTTTTAGAGGCTAAAATAATTCTATTTGACATTATTTAAATATATCTCGTGGATTTTTATAATTGAGGCCGCAGCTTCTTCGACTGATTTTCTTGTAACATCAATAACAGGCCATCTATATTTTTGAAAAGTTTTTCTTGCATCCGTTATCTCTTTTGTAATACTTTCAATGTTTGTATAATTCTTATTTTCTGTTTCTTTTAATGAATTCATCCTATTCTTTCTAATTTCTACCAGTCTTTCTGGTTCTGTTGTTAGACCAACTACACATGTGATTTGTGGATTGTCTTTTAATTTTTTTGGCAAAGAGTCTTTGTTTATAAGTGGTATATTTGATGTTTTAAAACCTCTATTGGCTAAGTAAATAGAAGTAGGTGTTTTACTTGTTCTGCTAACCCCAACAAGTATTATATCAGACTTTTCAATGTCTTTTGTTGATTTGCCGTCGTCGTGATTCATTGTAAATTGTATGGCCTCTATTCTCTCATAATATTCATCATTTAAAACATGTTGGCCACTTGGTTCATGTGAGGCTTTTTGATTAAGAATTTTAGAGAAATTTAAAATTAAGTTTCCTAAAACACCAAAACATGGAATTTTTTTTTCTTCACTTGCATTAGTTAGATATTTTGCCAAATAATTATCTACTATTGTATATAAAATTACTGAATGTTTATCTTTCTTTGCTTCTTCCAAAATTTTCATAATTTGATTTTCAGTTCTCGTGAAAGAATAAGAATGAACTTTATATTGAATATTTTTAAACTGAGCCTTTAAGGCCAAAAATATTCTGTCTAAAGTTTCTCCTGTTGAATCTGAAATTAGATAAATTTGATATGTATTACTCATGCATAAATTGTTAATAAATTTGTATTATTTTAATAAAATTACTCAATTTAAATATTGCTTAATTATTCTTGTAAAATAAGGAATTTATTAACATTAATAAATTAGTTAATAAAATTATACATAAAATATAATAAAATACTAAAAAGCTACATTTTTAACAATATTATTAATCTTTAGATGTTATTAAACTGTTAATATAATGTTAATAAGAAATAATTATCGTTATTCACATTACATAATACTAATACAGAAATAATATATATTATTTTAATATGACACCTCTTCATGAAGTAATAATTAATAAAAATACAAACAAAAATCCTATATGGATAATGAGACAAGCTGGTAGATACTTGCCAGAATTTAGAGAAATTAGGTCTCGAAATAAGGATTTTATAAAATTATGTTTGAATCCAATCTTATCTACAGAAATTACTCTTCAGCCTTTAAAAAGGTTTGATTTTGATGCAGCAATTATTTTTTCAGACATATTAATGTTGCCTTATGGTTTAGATCAAGATGTACAAATCAAAAAAAATTTTGGTCCTATCTTGGGCCAGCTGGATTTAAACAAAATATCTAAAGTGAAAGAAGATAATTTTGTTGAGAGAGTTAAGCAAGTTTATGAAGTTATTAAAAATGTAAGTAATAATGATATTTTAAAAAATAAAAATACTATTGGATTTGTTGGTGCTCCATGGACCATACTGGTTTATATGATAAATCAACAATCTCCCAAGAAACAATTAAAAAAAGATTTTTTTGAAAATAAAGATTTAATAAATAATGTTTTATTAATAATTGAGAAATTTTTAAAAATTCATATTAAAAATCAAATAGATAATGGTGCAAATGTGATTCAAATATTTGATAGTTGGGCAGGATTATTAGAATATAAAGACCTTCCATATTATGTATATAACCCAACACTAAATTTAGTAAAATTTATCCAATCTTTGAATACGCCTGTCATATGTTTTCCAAGAAATATTAAGGATTATAAAAAATACTGTGACTTTATAAAACCGGATGCAATTTGCATTGATTATGTGGTTGATCCAGTAAAAATTGAAAAAGAAATAAGCATACCTGTACAAGGCGGAATGGATCCAAAAGTTTTACTTACGGACAAAGAAAATATAAAAAAAGAAGCAACTAAATATTTAGATATTTTTAAAGATCATCCATATATTTTTAATCTGGGCCATGGAGTATTACCAGAAACAAACCCAGAAATGATGGAATATCTGGTTAAAACCGTGAAAGATTATTAATGAAAAAAGATTTAGAACATCCACCTATAAATTTTGGAAAAACTGGGGTTTTAATAATAAATCTAGGAACCCCAGACTCAACTAGCTGGCTAGATATAAGAAAATATTTAAAAGAATTTTTATCTGATAGAAGAGTAATAGAAGTAAATCCTGTAATATGGCAAATTATATTAAATGTTTTTATATTAAATTTAAGACCCTCGAAAACAGCAAAAGCTTATAAAGAAATATGGATGAAAGAAGAAAATATTTCTCCTCTTTTATATTATACAAAAAAACAAGCAGAAAAATTATCAATCTTAATATCTAAAGAAAATTTAGTAGTAGATTATGCTATGAGGTATGGAAATCCAAGCATTAGAAGTAAGATAAAAACTCTTCACGAAATGGGTTGTGAAAATCTAGTAATACTTCCGTTATATCCTCAATATGCTGCTGCTACTACAGCCACTGTTTGTGACGAAGTATATAGAACACTTATGAAAATGAGGTGGCAACCGTCGCTAAAAATAATTCCTCATTATGAGTCAGATCCTTTGTATATAGAGGCATTAGTTAACTCTTTAAATAAGAAGATTAAAGAAATTAATTGGAAACCAGATATAATATTAGCTTCCTATCACGGAATTCCTCAAAAATATTTTGATAAAGGAGATCCTTATCATTGCTACTGCCATAAAACCACGAGACTAATATCTGAAAAATTTAACTCCATTGAAATCAAGACTACATTTCAGTCTAGATTTGGTCCACAAAAATGGCTTCAACCTTATACTGATAAGACTTTAGAAAACTTGCCAGCCGAAGGAAAAAAAAATATTTTAGCCATATGTCCTGGCTTTTCTTCAGATTGTGTTGAAACTCTGGAGGAAATACTTATTCAAGGCAAAGAGAGTTTTTTAAGTTCTGGTGGTGAAAATTTTGACATGGTGCCATGCCTAAACGATAGTGACGACCATATTGCGTTGTTAAAATCTTTAATTCAAAAAAGTATATAATTTATGAATACTTACTTACTTTTTAAATCATTACATCTAATAGCGGTAATTTCTTGGATGGCTGGACTATTATATTTACCAAGAATTTTTGTTTATCACTCCCAAAATAATGCTCAACCAATTATTTCAGAAGTATTTAAAGTGATGGAAAAAAAACTTTTCTATTAC
This sequence comes from uncultured Pelagibacteraceae bacterium, assembly GCA_902578775.1. Taxonomy (GTDB): domain Bacteria; phylum Pseudomonadota; class Alphaproteobacteria; order Pelagibacterales; family Pelagibacteraceae; genus Pelagibacter. Next base: position 12,412 of record CACHEF010000009.1, on the reverse strand, counting down.
ATAATGACTCCAGCGATGATTTTATCATGGATATTTGGTTTAATATTAATTCATGAAATTGGATTTGATAAATTGGGACAAAAATGGATGATTTTAAAATTAATTTTTGTAGTTTTGTTAACGCTTTATCATCTTTACCTTGGGAATATTCTTGGCCAATTTAAACTAGACTCAAACAAGCATTCACATAAATTCTATAGATATATAAATGAAATACCCACATTATTGCTTATTTTAATCATTTTTGTTGTAATATTTAAGCCTATCTAGGGTTGAATATTTAAGAATTGTATATATATTAGCTCTGTTATTAAGTCCTTAATAATATTTTTAATCATGAACATACAAGAACTAAAACTTAAATCATCTGAACAGCTTATTACACAAGCAGAGGAGCTTGGAATAGAAAATGCCAGCACTTTAAGAAAACAGGAAATTCTTTTTGCTATCTTGAAAAAAGTAGCTGAAAAAGAGGAAATTACAGGAGCGGGAGTTTTGCAATTATTACAAGATGGATTTGGCTTTCTTAGAGCAATGGAATCTAACTACTTACCAGGACCAGATGATATTTATGTAAGTCCAAGCCAAATAAGAAAATTTGGTCTTAGGACTGGTGATACTGTTGAAGGACCAGTTAGAGCACCGAAAGAAGGTGAAAGATATTTTGCTTTACTTCAAGTTAGCAAGATAAATTTTGAGGAACCGGATAAATCAAGACATAAAATTGCTTTTGATAACTTAACTCCTCTATATCCTGATAAACAATTAGTCATGGAAGTTGAAACTACAAAAATTGAAAAAAAACCTGATCTTACCCCAAGATTAATTGATTTAGTTAGTCCAATAGGAAAGGGTCAGCGTTCAATTATTATTTCTCCTCCTAAAGCGGGAAAAACAATGATTTTACAAAGCATCGCTAACTCTATAGCTAAAAATTATCCTGAATGTTATTTAATTGTGCTTTTGATTGATGAGAGACCAGAAGAGGTTACAGATATGCAAAGGACAGTAAAAGGAGAAGTTATAAGCTCAACTTTTGATGAACCTGCACAACGACATGTTGCCGTTGCTGAAATGGTAATTGAAAAAGCAAAAAGATTAACAGAACATAAAAAAGACGTAGTAATTCTTTTAGACTCTATAACAAGGCTTGGAAGAGCATATAACGCTGTAATACCTAGCTCAGGGAAAGTACTAACAGGGGGTGTTGACGCTAATGCACTCCAAAGACCTAAAAGATTTTTTGGTGCGGCTAGAAATATAGAGGAAGGTGGATCTCTTACTATTATTTCAACAGCATTAATTGATACTGGAAGCAGAATGGACGAAGTAATTTTTGAGGAGTTTAAAGGAACAGGTAACAGTGAAACTGTTTTAGATAGGAAGATCGCTGATAAAAGAATTTATCCAGCTATGGATATAACAAAATCTGGGACTAGAAGAGAGGAATTGTTATTTGACAAAAATGATTTACAAAAGATGAATGTTCTAAGAAGAATTATAGCTCCGATGGGTACAATGGATGCAATTGAATTTATTAGTTCTAAATTAAAGGATACAAAAAATAATGCTGAGTTCTTTAATTCTATGAATAAGCCAGCATAATTAACTTTTCCAATATCTTAGAATAGAAGTTATAATATTTTATGACTATTTACGCTCTATCATCAGGCCCTGGTGTTTCCGGGGTTGCAATAATTAGAATTTCGGGCCCCGACGCATCAAGAGCTATTAAATCTCTTACTGGAAAAGAAATCACAAAGCCAAGAGTAGCCACTCTTCGAAAAATAAACAATATCAACACTTCTGAGCTTATTGATGAAGGCATTATAATATGGTTTCCAGGGCCTGAGAGCTACACTGGGGAGGATATGGCCGAAATCCATGTCCATGGAGGTAAAGCTGTAGTTTTGGCAGTTCAAAACGAGATTTCAAAAATTAAAAATTGTAGATTAGCCGAGCCAGGAGAATTTACTAAGCTTGCTTTTCAAAATGGGAAAATAAATTTACTTAAAGCTGAGAGTATAGCAGACCTGATATCTGCTGAAACTGAAATTCAAAGATTACAAGCTGTAAAAATCATGAGAGGAAAATCTTCGGAGAAATTTAATGAGTTAAGAGAAAAATTATTGAAAACTTTATCATTTGTTGAGGCTAAAATAGATTTTCCTGATGAAGATTTGCCAGAAGATAATTTAAACAAAATAAAACAAGAGTCTTCAGACGTGTTAAATGAAATTAATAAAATATTAAATGATCAAAAAGTTGGAGAGATAATCCGTGAAGGTTTTAAAATTGCAATCGTAGGACCCACTAATGCAGGTAAATCAAGTTTATTAAATAATTTATCAAACAGAGAGGTTGCTATAGTTTCTGAGATAGCTGGCACAACGAGAGATGTTGTTGAAACCCATCTAAATATAGACGGGTATCCGGTTATTATTTCTGACACAGCTGGCATAAGAGAGTCAAAAGATGAAATCGAAAAAAAGGGAATAAGATTATCTCTAGAAAAAGCTGAAAATGCCGACCTAAAATTAGTAGTAGTCGATGCTAAAAGTATTGATTTAAGGGGTTTTTTAAATGATTTGTTAAAAAATGATGCAATTCTTGTTGTTAATAAATCTGACCTAATAAAGGATAAGTTAGACCCAGAAATTCTTAAACTTAATCACGTTTTAATTTCATTAAAAGACAACTCAAACATAGATGAGTTGGTCAAAAAAATTAAAAACTATTTAAGAGATAAATTCATAACTGAGGAAGATATTTTAATCACCCGAGAAAGACATAGACAACATTTGGTTCAATGCGTAGATCATCTGAAAAACTTTTTGGATAAAAATAGTAAAAAAGATTTTGATAAAGCAGCTGAAGATTTAAGGTTAGCAACTAGACATTTGGGTATGATTGTCGGAAAAGTTGATGTAGAGGAGATATTAGGCAGTATTTTCAACGATTTTTGCATTGGTAAATAAAAGCAATTTTGCTGGATTTTTAGCCCTTTTTTTTCGATTTTCGTTGATAAATATAGTTTATTTATGAAAAATAACTGAAATCTTGTAAATATTTTAATCGAATATAAATTTAGATCATGAAAAAAGATTTATCTTACGATGTGGTAGTAATTGGTGGGGGTCATGCAGGATGTGAGGCAGCAGCTGCATCAGCTCGACTTGGAATTAACACTGCCCTATTTACTCACAATAAAAATACCATAGGAGAAATGTCATGTAATCCTGCGATTGGTGGTTTAGGTAAAGGTCATTTGGTAAGAGAAATTGATGCTTTAGATGGGGTTATGGGTGAGGTTGCCGATAAGTCTGGAATACAGTTTAGACTGTTAAACAGAAGTAGAGGACCAGCAGTAAGAGGACCAAGAACTCAATCTGATAGATCATTATATAGAAAATTTATGCAAGAAAAACTTGTAAACTACTGTAATTTAAGCATTTTTTCTGATCCTGTAATTAAGTTTATTTTTGATAATAATGAAATAAGTGGATTTTTAACATTAAAAGGTAATAAAGTAAGTTGTAACAAGTTAATACTTACAACTGGCACATTTTTAAACGGCTTAATACATATCGGTGATGAAAGAACTCCTGCTGGTAGATTTAATGAAAAGCCAAGCACTGGTTTAAGTGAACAGTTAGAGAAATATAATTTTAAAATAGGTAGACTAAAAACTGGGACACCACCAAGGTTAGATTCTAGAACTATTAATTTTAAAAAATTAGAAAAACAATTTGCAGATTATGATCCTTATTTTTTTTCTTTCTTAACAAAAAAAAATCTAAACAAGCAAGTATCGTGCTCTATGACCTATACCAATGAAAAGGTTCATAAGATTATAGAAAAGAATTTATCTAAAAGTGCAATGTACTCTGGTAGCATTCAAGGTGTTGGTCCAAGATATTGTCCCTCAATAGAAGATAAGATTGTAAAATTTGCCGATAAGACTAGACATCAGATTTTTTTAGAGCCAGAGGGCCTAAATGATAACACAATTTATCCAAATGGCATATCAACATCATTACCTGAGGTTGTACAACATGAAATACTCAACAATATCAATGGTTTAGAAAATGTTAAGGTGATAAGGCCAGGATATGCCATAGAATATGATTACGTAGACCCTAGAGAACTCTTTTTAACATTGGAGACCAAAAAAATAAAGAATCTATATCTTGCAGGTCAAATTAATGGAACTACAGGATACGAAGAGGCTGCAGCCCAAGGTCTTATAGCTGGGATAAATGCTGCCCTCTCACTTAAAAAAATGGAGCCCTTTATCCTTGATAGATCAGATGCATATATTGGAGTAATGATTGATGATTTAGTAACCAAGGGTGTTGCTGAACCTTATAGAATGTTTACATCTAGAGCTGAATATAGATTAAGTCTTAGATCAGATAATGCTGACTTAAGACTTACTCACAAAGGAATTAATATTGGTTTAATTTCAAATAATAGAAAAGAGATATTTGAGAATAAATTTCAAAAATTAAGCAAAATATCATTGCAGATGTCTAATTTAAATATTTCTCCCTCTAAAGCTGCAAAATTTGGTATAAAAATTGCTAAAGATGGTGTTTTTCGAACAGCTGATGAAATTTTAACTCAAAAAAATGTCAATATGAGTAAAATTAGAGATATTTGGCCTGAAATTCTTAATCATGGTGCTGAGATTGATGAACAGATAGAGATTAATTCTCATTACAGAGGTTATTTGAAAAAGCAAAAAGCTGATATTCTTGCCTTTAAAAGAGATGAGAATTTATCTATTCCTGATAATATTGATTATGATCAATTTTCAGGCCTTTCTAACGAAGTTAAAGCTAAATTTAAAGAAATAAGACCAAAAACAATGGGTCAGGCATTAAGAATTGACGGAATTACACCTGCTGCCGTATATATTTTGTTGTCACACGTCAAAAGAAAGTCTATTAAGCATATAGCTTAATGGATCAACAAATTTTAAAATCTTACTCTCAAATTCCCAATTTAAATGTTTCACGTGAAACTTGTAATGAGCTTGAGAGCTTAATATCTATGATAAAACAAAAAAATCTGGAAATTAATATAATTAGCAAAAAAATGTATGAAAAAGAGGAGATAAGAGAAAGGCATATAATTGATTCAGCACAAATTATTGATTTTGTTGATTTAAATACTAATACAACTTCAGATTTAGGAACAGGGGGTGGAATGCCCGGTCTTGTCATAGCAATTGTGATGAAAAAAATAAAAAATAATATGAAAGTTCAAATGTATGAAAAAAGCTTCCATAAATGTGTTTTTTTAAGAGAAGTTTCAAAAAAATTAAAATTAAACACAGAAATAATTCAAAAAGATATTTTCACTATTAAAAATATTGAAACAGGAACAATAGTGTCGAGAGCATTTAAGCCTATGCCAGTAATTCTAAACTTGGTTAATGAAAACTTTAAAAAGTACAAAAATATAATTTTTTTTATGGGAGCTAATGGAAGAAAAATTTTGAATGAAACAATAAAAGAATGGGATTTAGACTATGAAGAAAAAAAAAGTTTAACAAGTGAAGACTCCTTTATATTAAACATTAAAAAAATTAAAAAAAAATAATAAATGCAAATTATATCGATCATCAATCAGAAAGGAGGAGTAGGCAAAACTACAACCGTTATAAATCTGGCTGCTGGACTGTCTCAAGTGAAAAAAAAAATTTTAGTTATCGATTTAGATCCTCAGGGAAATGCTACAACAGGTCTAGGACTTTCTAATATGGAAAATTCAGACGAAACAATCTATGGAGTGCTTAATGGAACAAAACAAATAAATGAGGTAATCAAAAAAACGAATTTTGCAAACCTAGACATAATATCATCTAATGTAGATTTATCAGGATTAGAGGTAGAAACAGCCGATGATCATAATAGAGCCTTCATATTGAAGTCTAAATTAGCCTCGTATTTAAACAATTCTAGCGGATCTTATGATTATGTATTAATTGATTGTCCGCCTTCTTTAAGTCTACTCACTGTAATGGCCTTGGTGTGTTCGAGCTCTCTGTTGGTGCCTTTGCAGACCGAATTTTTCGCTCTCGAAGGTCTTACTCAGTTAATGAAAACTATCGAGAGAATAAAAGTGAATTTAAACCCAGATCTAACGATTAGAGGTATACTTTTAACAATGTATGATAAACGAAATAAACTTTCATCTCAGGTTGAACAAGAAGCTAGAGAATATTTTAGGGAAAAAGTTTACTCAACAGTAATCCCAAGAAACGTCCGTTTATCTGAGGCGCCATCTCATGGTATGCCAGTTCTACTTTATGATAAATCTTGTCCTGGTAGCAAATCATATTTTAGTTTCACTGATGAATTTATTAACCAAGAGTCAACAATAGGAAGTGCAGCTTAATGGATTCAAATAAAATTAAAAAAGGATTAGGAAGAGGGTTGTCATCTCTAATAGGTGAAAGCAAAGTTGAAACACAAAAAAATCTGATAGCAACAGCAGATTTAATTCCAAATAAATATCAGCCAAGAAAAAATTTCGATGAAGCTAATTTGGAAGACCTAGTTAAATCAATTAAAGAAAGGGGCATGATACAGCCGATTATTGTCAGAAATTCGAATGACGATAAATCTAAATTTGAGATAATTGCTGGTGAAAGAAGATGGTTAGCAGCTCAAAGGGCAGGTTTACATAAAGTGCCGGTAGTTGTTACCGAAGCAGATGATTTAAAATCTCTAGAATTTGCTATTGTAGAAAATGTTCAAAGGCATGATTTAAATCCTCTTGAAGAGGCTCAAGGTTACAAAAGGCTTATTGATGAATTTTCTTATGACCAAGAAAAAGTGTCTAAATTCATAGGAAAAAGTAGAAGTTATATAACTAATTCTTTAAGACTTTTAACACTACCAGATGACGTTATTAAGCTAATTGAGCAACAAAAATTATCTGCAGGGCATGCTAAAATTTTAGTCGGATTAGATAATGCAAGTTTTGTTGCAAATAAAATTTTAGAAAAGAAATTGTCCGTGAGGCAATCAGAAAACTTTGTTAAAATATTTAAACCAAAAAAATATCAAATTAGACATAAAAAGGATGTAAATATTATCGATTTAGAAAATTCTTTATCAGAAAAAATTGGATTGAATGTAATTATCAAAAATAACAAACGAAATAAAGGAACAATCACATTTTCTTATAAAGAAATTGATCAATTGAATAAAATAATTGAAATAATTAAGCTGAATTATTAGCTATTAATTGTTTCAAGAATAAAATTATTCGTTAATTTTTCAGATATATTTATATTTTGTTTAATTAATAATTCTAGTTCGTTCACTCTTTTTATTAATGAGTTGATGTCTTTTAAAGTTAAAAATTTAAGTTGCTGTTTTATAATTTCCTTATCTTTCCAAAAAATTGGTGGTTTGAAAGATGAGATAGCCAAATCCTGATTTTTTTGTTTTTCAGTATCTATTTTAAGTTTTTTTAATCTTTTAAGTTTAAATAAAAGAGACCTTACAATCAAAATATTATCTTCTGTTGCTGATATATTTTCGTTTAAAATATTATGAATTTTTTTCTTATTTTTTACAAGGCATTGATCGGCTAGTTCAGATATATTGTAGTTTTCAGCTGAATTAGTAAGCTTTAAAATATCCTCAAATTCAATTGATGTTTCTTTTTTGTGAAAGTTTCTAATTTTTTCTAATTCATTATTTAAACTTATTCTATTGTTCCTTGATTTTTCTATAATAAAATTAATATTTTGTATTGAAATTTTAATTTTATTTTTTGAAAAAAAATTTTGAGCTATTTTAAGTAAAGACTGATAATTATCATCATAAAAAGGTGTACAAATTGTTTCTTTATTTTTCTCGAAGAAAATTCTTAATTTTGACTTTTTCTCTAAAATACCAGATTTAATAATAATTATTATTTGTGTGATATTTTTTGATATTAATTTTTCAATGATGCCTAATATCTTTTCTGACCCTCGATTTATGATTATCAGTTTTTCATCTTCGAAAAGAGATTTATTTAAAATATTTTCCTCAAATTCGTCAATGTTTGCTATTATCTCATTTTCATCGTAGTTGTGAACATTTTTTGATAATTTTGGTTTAATAATATTATTAATAGTATCCTCAATCTGGCCTATATTCGAACCATATAATAAATAAAATTTCTGTGGCTTTTCTAAATTTCTTGATAAATCAGATGATTTAAGAATCATAATAATTTTAAGAATAAAATAATTTCTTCTGATAATTCGTTAATTAGATTATTTCTAATTTCATTCTGATATTTTGTGAGTTCATACTTATTATCTTTTTTATTATAAGAAAATTCATTTATAAAATTATTACTTTTCAAGATTTTGTTGTTCTTTTTTATACTCAGCTGTGTAGTAATTATAGATCGATATGTTTCAACCTGTCCTTTCGAGTTTTTAGAAGTTTCTTCAATATTATAATTGGTAGTCAATGTTAATTCATGATCACTTGATAAATTTTCTTTGAGGCTTACATTGTTAATAATTTTTTTATTTATTCTGTCATTTCCATTTGTGATAATTTTATTAAATTCTAAAATTAATTGGTCGTTTTTTGAAAATATTGGTTTATACCCGCAACTTACCAACAAGAACATCAATATAATTATCAATTTTTTCATATTTAATTATAAATATAATTAATCAGTCTGTTTTTAACATAAATTGTTCTAACAAACTTAGTACTATCATATTTTTTTAATAAATTAGATTCATTTATTTTTTTTGTTGCTTTTTCTTCATCGATATCTTTTTCAACTTCAATAGTGTATTTTTTTTTTCCATTAATTTGAATGACAAGGGTTATTTTCTCATCCTCTAAATTTTCTTTTGAAACTGTAGGCCATTTAACATCATTTCCATAATCTAGCTGATTTAGGCATTCATTTGCAATGTGTGGTATAACAGGTGACATAACAATTAATATTTTTTCAAAATTATCTTTTAGATTTTTAAAATTCTTATTTGTGTCAGCTATTTTTTTAAAAAAAGTGAATATTTCGTGATAAGTAGCTATGATTATATTATAGCGAAATTTTTCTAAAGCCTGATTAATTTTATTTATTGCTCGATTTGTGAAAATATCCAATTCTAGATTATTAGAAGAATTTTCTAATTTAATTATTTGAATTATTTTTTCACTTAGAGACCAAAACTTTTGTATGAATTTAAAAGATGAAATCATACCTTCATCAGACCATTGAACATCTTTTTCAGGTGGACTGTCGGATAGGATAAAAAATCTGACTGAGTCTGCACCATACTGGCTAATCATAATTTCTGGGTCAATAGTATTTTTTTTTGATTTAGACATAGACTCCGAAGGCCCAACTTTTACTTTTTTTTTTGAATTATCTAATAGAAAATATTCTCTTCCATTCTCAGAAAAAACTTCATTAGGATAAAGCCAATTATTATTCTCATCTTTATAAGTTTCATGACAAACCATTCCTTGGGTGAAAAGACCTTTAAAAGGTTCCTTCAATTCAATATCCTTATTGTCTAAATTAATAGCCCTCATAAAAAACCTTGAATATAGTAGATGCAAAATTGCATGCTCTACACCACCAATGTATTGGTCAACAGGCATCCAATAATTTATTTCTTCTTTATTAAATGGCTTAATTTTATCATTAGATGAGCAGAATCTTAAAAAATACCACGAAGAGTCAACAAATGTATCTAGTGTGTCTGTTTCTCTTAAACATTTTTTGCCATTTATGATTATATTTTTCCAATCGTATTCCTTATCTAATGGGTTTCCATGAGTGTCAATGTTCACATTTTCAGGCAATGTGACTGGAAGTTGATCTTCAGGAATTTTAACAATATTATTTTGATCGTCATAAGCTATTGGAATAGGACAACCCCAATATCTTTGTCTAGATACACCCCAATCCTTCAATCTATAATTTGTTTTTTTTACTCCTAGTTTTCTTTGTTCAAGAATTTCAATTGTTTTTGAAATAGCCTCCTCTGGTACTTTTAAACCATTCAAAAAATCAGAGTTAAATAAAATTCCTGACCCTGTATATGCTTCATCTGTTACACTAAAAGTTTCATCTGAATCATTTGGCTTTACAACTGCTTTTATATTTAAATTATATTTTTTGGCAAAATCCAAATCTCTCTGGTCGTGAGCAGGACAACCAAAAACAGCTCCTAGTCCATAATCCATTAATACAAAATTTGCAAAAAAAACAGGAACTTTTGTATTTTTATCTAACGGGTTAATTGCAATCAGATTGGTTTTAAAACCAATTTTTTGTGCTTGAGCAATAGCCTCTTCTGTGGTGCCAGCCTTTGAACATTCATTTTTAAATTTAATAAAATCCTCATTTTTAGAATAATGTTTTGAGATGGGATGATCGATTGATAAAGCTAAAAACGAAAGACCGAACAATGTATCGGGTCGAGTTGTGTAACATTTGATCGATTCAACATTTTTTGATCCTTCAATTTTAAAATCAACTTCACAACCAAAAGATTTTCCAATCCAGTTTTTTTGCATCGTTTTTACCTTTTTTGGCCATTCCTCTAAAGCTTGCAATTCTTTAAGTAATTCCTCAGAAAATTGTGTTATTTTAAAAAACCATTGATTTAGTTTTTTTCTCTCAACTATTGCACCAGATCTCCACCCTTTTCCATCTATAACTTGTTCATTAGCTAAAACAGTTTTATCCACCGGGTCCCAATTCACATAACTCTCTTTACGATAAATTAATCCTTTATCATATAACTCTAAAAAAAGTTTTTGTTGATGTTTATAATATTCAGGAGAACAAGTTGATATTTCCCTATCCCAGTCAATTGATAAACCAAGTTTTTTAAGTTGAGCTTTCATATTTTTAATATTCTGCTCTGTCCAGGTTTTTGGATTCGTTTTATTTTGTTTAGCAGCATTTTCAGCTGGCATTCCAAAAGAATCCCATCCCATAGGATGCAAAACATTAAATCCACTCAATGATTTATAACGTGATAAAACATCACCTATAGTATAATTTCGTACATGACCCATATGTATTTTACCCGAAGGATAAGGGAACATCTCAAGACAATAAAATTTTGGTTTTGTAGAATTAATCTTAGATGAAAAAGTTTTATTATTAATCCAAAATTTTTGCCATTTATCTTCTATTAATTTAAAATTATATCTTGAAGCATCAGACATTTAGTTTTAAATTTTATCTTGCACCTGGCTCGTCTGATTTAATTCTATACTCACCGATTTTTTCTTTTTTAAGAGCTAAATCATTCTTTTCTATTTCGGCAGCTTTTTTTAAAATTGCTAAACGAATTTCACTATTTGTGGAATTATTAATTTCAGTAATTGTGCAATTATTAAAAGATTTGCAATTTTTTTTATGTATAATTACTTTTAAAGCATCTGCTCTTATTTCATTTGACAAAAATCGAACAGTTATTTTGATTTCATTTTCAGTGTTATCACTGTACCAGTCAGTAATAATTACTCCTCCACTGTAATCGACAACATTCAATGGTACGAATGTAAGTTTTTCTAGGCTTGCCCTCCACATTGGGTTTGATGATGCAAATAAAAAATTTGTTTCACCTTTTTTTAAGGCCCCTCCAAGAGTAAAACCTCTACCTTCCTCAATATTTTTTTTTACTCTTTCGTCAGCATTTGGTGAGACTACTCTCGCATCGGTGGGTCTATAAATTCCACAAGAATTCAGTAATAAAAGTGAGCAGAAAATAATTAAAATAAATCTCATAGGAAATTAAATAAAACTTTATAGATTGAAATTAAAGACGTATTTAATTAATTTTACTTGTATTACTATTTAAATAGTGTGATAAAAAAGCAACACTATTACATAATTTGACTAGAAAAGTTAAAAAACACAATATTTTATGCTTATTTAATATATTTTCTTGGCATTCATATATGAAAAATAACAAAGGAGTTTTATGAATAACTTTAAAAAAATAGGTGTATCTGCACTAGCTGGATCACTTGCAGTTGTTTCAGCAAATGCTGCTGAAGTATCAGTAACTGGAAGTCTAGCAGTAACATACACTAATCAAGACAACACAGAAACAACTGGTAACCCATTTGGTATGGATAATGAATTTAATTTCAATATCTCTGGTGAAATGGATAACGGTATGTCTGTTTCTTACATGATGAATATGGGTGAGCAAGCTGGTGGAATGGACTCAGCTAAATTATCTGTAAACATGGGTGACTTAGGTACAATCGCATTTGACCAAGGTTCTGGATCAGGACTTGCAAACTACGATGACATGACACCAAAAGCAAACGAAGAAGTTTGGGATGGTTTAGACACTACAGCTAGTGGTCTTACAGGTAGATTAGGTTCTAGCGGTAGAATT
>CACHEF010000008.1 GCA_902578775.1 uncultured Pelagibacteraceae bacterium | reverse complement strand
AGGTTTAATTCCATAAAAAGGTTTTGTAGCAGAGCCTGGTTTTAATGGGATGGCACCCGTTTGAGGAGCTATCATTATTCCACCCGTTTCGGTTTGCCACCATGTATCAACTATTGGACATTTGGAATTCCCAACAGTTTTATAGTACCACATCCAAGCCTCTGGATTTATTGGTTCACCAACTGTTCCTAAAAGTTTAAGTGATTTTCTTGATGTTTTGTTTACAGGAGCATCTCCCTCTCTCATTAGCGCTCTAATAGCAGTTGGAGCTGTATAAAATGTATTTACTTTAAATTTGTCAATGATTTGCCACCATCTAGAACTATCAGGATAATTAGGTATTCCTTCAAACATTATAGTTGTAGCGCCATTTGCTAGAGGACCATAAATAATATAACTGTGACCTGTCACCCAACCGATATCGGCTGTACACCAATAAATATCTTTTGGTTTATAATTAAATATATATTGATGAGTCATTGATGCATAAACCATGTATCCACCGGTAGTGTGTAATACACCTTTTGGTTTTCCAGTAGAACCAGATGTATAAAGTATAAATAATGGATCTTCAGCATTCATTTCTTCAGGTTCACAGTGAGATGAAACATCTTTTATCAAATCATGATACCAGACATCTCTATTTCCATTCCAATTTATTTCATTACCTGTTCTTTTAACCACAATACATTTTTTTACATTAGGACAACTCAATAGTGCTTCATCAGTCGTTGACTTTAGAGGGATAGTTTTTCCACCTCTCACTCCTTCATCAGCAGTAATAATATATTCTGATTCACAATCATTTACTCTTCCAGAAATTGATTCTGCAGAAAACCCTCCAAAAATAATTGAATGAATAGCACCAATTCTTGCACAAGCTAGCATTAAAATAGCTAGCTCCGGTATCATAGTTAAATAAATTGTTACTCTATCTCCTTTTTGAATACCCAGCTTCTTCAAACCATTAGCTGCTTTAGATACTTTTTGATGTAATTGTTTATATGAAATTTTTTGATTATCTTTAGGATCATCCCCCACCCAAATGATTGCAGTTTTATCCTTTTTATCTTTAAGATGTCTGTCGATACAGTTTACCGAGGCATTTAAGCTTCCATCATGAAACCATTTAATTTTAACTTCTTTTGTACTATATTTAACATCTTTAATTTTTTTATAAGGTTTAATCCAAGTTATCCTTTTTCCCTCTTTTTTCCAAAAATCGTTATTGTTTTTTATGGAGTCATTATATTTTTTTTGATAACGAGATTTGTTTGCGAGGCTAGCTTTTATCCATTCAGGCTTAGTTTTTATAATTAATTCTGCTGTATCGTTGTTTTTAATCTTTTTTTTTAATACTTTTCTTTTTTTTTTTCTAAAAATTTTTTTAAATTGTTTTTTTTTCTTTCTTTTAATGATTTTTTTTTTTATTTTTCTTTTTTTCTTTTTTTTTGTCATTATGATATATTTTATAATTAAATTTTACCCATCTTATTCAGAATTATCCAGCTTTTAGAGTCTATAGGCATTACTGATAATCTACTTTGTTTAATTAGAGATAAATGCCTTAATTCCTTGACTTTTTTAATCTCTTGAAGGCTAACTGGTTTATCAAGTTTTTTTAAAAATTGAACAGAAACAGAAACAAAGCGGTTACTTTTATCTGTTTTATCTAAATAAGCTTCTTTTATCACTTTTACAATTCCAACAATTTCTTTTCCAATATTTGAATGATAAAAGAAACATAAATCACCTTTTTTCATAGATTTTAAATTTTTTGCAGCTTGGTAATTTCTAACTCCATCCCAAGTGGTGCCTTTTAATCCAGTTTTTTTTTGTTGATCAATCGACCATACGTCTGGTTCTGACTTCAATAACCAATATTTCATTACAACTGAACTCCGGCACCTTTGAGAAAAGCTGCATTTTCGTCTAAAGGCCATCTAGGTTTTGCTGGATAACTTAAATCATCAAATTGATTTATTTTAAATTTTTCCAAACCAACCATTGCAATCATTGCTGCATTATCTCCACAAAACTCTATAGGTGGAAAAATACTTTTATAATCATTTTCTTCACATAGATTAATTAACATAGACCTAATTTTTTTATTTGCTGCAACTCCTCCAGCAACAACGAAAATTTTTTCATTTAATTCATTTATTTTTTCAAATTCAGTAAAAGCAATCTTTGTTTTTTTATATAAAATTTCTTCAATTGTTTTTTGAAAAGATGCTGCAAGATCATATTTATCTTGCTCTGATTTAATTGTTTTGCTTATCTTCAACACGGCAGTTTTTAGACCTGCAAAAGAAAGATTGCATCCTCCTTTGCTGAAAATTGGTTTTGGTAAATCATATTTTTCTGAATCACCTTTTTTAGCTAAAATTTCTATTTGAGGTCCTCCTGGAAATTCTATTCCTAAAAGCTTTGCTGTTTTGTCAAACGCTTCACCTAATGCATCATCAATAGTTGTTCCTAATCTTTTATATTTACCAAGGTTCTGAACATTTAAATACTGCGAGTGTCCGCCTGAAATTAAAAGAAGCAAATATGGATAGTTTAAATTTTTATTTAGTTTTGGACTTAAAGCATGTCCCTCTAAATGATTAACAGCAATAAAAGGTTTATTCATTGCTGTTGCGAAAGCTTTACCAAAACTTAATCCAACTGATAAACAAACAATTAATCCAGGACCAGCGGTAGAAGCAACCGCATCTATTTCCTCAATTTTTCTTCCACTTTCATCAATAGCTTTTTTGACAATCCAATCAATTTTTTCAATGTGTGAACGTGCTGCTAGCTCAGGAACTACACCACCAAACTCCCTATGAACCTCTACTTGGCTAGAAACAATGTTTGATAAAACTACTGGGAATCCTTCTTCATTTTCAGTTATTAAAGAAGCTGCTGTTTCATCACAACTGGACTCTATTCCAAGAATTAAGGGTTTTTTGCTCATTCAAATAGTTTTTAATAATTGTACAATCTTTATACAAGTAAGAAATAATTTTTATGAGAAAAAAAATAATAATTGGATCTAGGCGTAGCAAGCTTGCCTTACTTTATGCTCAACAAGCTAAAGATAGGATTATTGAAAATACTGACCTTGGTAATGAAGATATTTTAATTAAATCAATTACAACTAAAGGTGATGAAGTACAGGATACAAGATTATCTGAGCTTGGTGGCAAAGGTTTGTTTTCTAGTAATATTGAAAAAGAACTTCAGTTAAAAAATATTGATATTGCAGTCCATGCACTGAAAGATATGCCTGCTAATGAGACAGAAGGATTAAGGACAGATTCTTTTCTTAAAAGAAATGACCCTAGAGAGATTTTAATTACAAAGAACAAAAAAAAACTTAAAGACTTAGATCAAAAGTCAATTGTTGGTACTTCATCATACAGAAGAGAATTTCAAATAAAAAAAATTAGACAAGATTTGAACTGTAAACTAATTAGAGGAAATGTAGATACTAGAATTAGAAAATTGAATAAAGGGATGTATGATGCAATTATTTTGTCATATGCTGGTATCAAATTTTTAAAATTTGAAAATGAAATCTCAGAAATTTTTTCAGCTGAAGAAATAATTCCTAGTGCAGGACAAGGCGTAATTGCTCTTCAGTGCAGGGAGAATGATGATGAGACAATTTCTATTTTAAAAAAAATTAATCATGAGAAAACACATAAAAGAGCTCACCTTGAGAGAAATATTTTAAAAGTTTTAGATGGAGATTGTGAAACAGCAATTGGTGCTCATTCAGTGGTTGATGGAGATAAGATTACAGTGGAGGCCGAACTTTTTTCTTTAGATGGTAAACAAAGGTTTTATGAAAAAAAAGTTGGTAATTTGAATGAGTTTAAAGAAATTGGTAAAGAGATTGGACTACTTTTAAAAACAAAATCAAAAAATTCATATAAAAGATAATATGCATATTTTGTTAACTAGACCACTGGAGGATTGTTCTGAAATGATATTAAAATTTCAATCATTAGGACATCAAGTTTCTCATCTTCCATTAATAAGAATTGAAAATGTTAATTATGAGGAAATTAACTTTTCTGAATATGGTGGAATTGTTTTTACTAGTGCAAATGCAGTAAAATTTTTAAACATAGTAAAATTAGATAAAAATATTAAATGTTTTTGTGTTGGAAGTGCTACAGAAAACAAAGCAAGAAGTGTTGGATTTCAAAATACAATTGCGGCTGAAGGAAATGTTTCAAACTTAAAGGAGTTAATTATACAAAATTATGAGTCCAAAAATAAAGAATTACTTTATGTTAGTGGTGAAACAATATCGGTTGATTTAGATCAACTGTTATTAAGCGAAGGTTTTAAGGTAAGAAGAATTATTAATTACAGAGTAGATCATAATCAAAAATTTGATGAGAAATTTGTTAATGAATTAAAATTAAATATGCCTGATATGGTCTTTGTTTACTCTCAAAATAGTGCGTCAAGTTTTTTAAATTTCATAAAGATTTACCAAACCAAAAATTTATGGATGAATACAAATTTGATGTGTATAGGCGAAAAAACCTCGTCAATACTGAACGAAATCAAATGGAAAAAGATTTTTCTTTTTAACCCTGGAGAAGAAGAGTTTTTGTTATATAAAATTTAGAAATGGAATTAATTAATAATTTTTCGGAGATATTTTTATCAGTATGGAATAAAGGAATTCTTGGTGTTGATATCTTTCAAATCTTAATTGGTATTGGAATATTTTTACTATTCTTAATTTTTAGAGGTCTAATAAGCAAATTAGTTATTAAAAAATTAGAAATTATCTCGAAAAGAACAACGAATAAATTAGATGATACTTTTGTTCAATCACTTGTAGGTCCAGCAAGATTTTTACCAATTGTATTAGGATTTTTTATTGCAAGCTACTATATGACTTTCTCACTAGAAGGAAGAGAAGTAGTAGATACAATTAATAGAACGTTGATCACTATTTTAATTTTTTGGGTAATTCACCAAATCATTGAACCAATCTCATACATACTTAGTGGTTTAGACAAATTGTTAACAAGAGAACTTATTGGCTGGATAATTAAATCATTAAAAATTTTAATTTTTATTTTAGGTTTAGCTGCAGTTTTAGAATTGTGGGGAATTAAAATAGGTCCAATTATTGCAGGTCTTGGATTGTTTGGTGTTGCTGTAGCATTAGGGGCACAAGATTTATTTAAAAATTTAATATCAGGAATTTTAGTTTTAGTTGAAAAGAGATTTAAAATTGGAGACTGGATAGCTGTTGAGGGTATTATTGAAGGTGTAGTAGAAAAGATTGGATTTAGATCAACAACAATTAGAAAGTTTGACAAATCTCTAGCTATTATTCCAAATTTCCAATTTGCAGAAAATGCGGTTGTGAATGTTAGTGAAACCTCAAACTGGTTAATAAGTTGGATTATTACACTTCAATACGACACTACAGTAGATCAGTTAAAAAAAATCAGAGATGAAATTGAAAATCACATTAATTCGAGCGAGGACTATAATACCTCAATCGGTGTTGCAGTAAGAGTTGATAAATTTTCTGATAGCTCAATAGACATGTATGTCAGATGTTTTACAAAAACAGGAAGTTGGAATAATTGGCTTAATGTAAAAGAAAGATTAGCAATTGCAATTAAGGAAATTGTAGAAAAAAATGGAGCATCATTTGCTTTCCCAAGTCAGTCGATTTATGTTGAGAAAAAATGATAGCTATTTTTTATTTAGTTTTACAAATTCTAAAATTATATTCTTATGTTGTAATTGCCAACGTTATTGTAAGTTGGTTAATTGCTTTTAATGTTCTTAATACTCAAAATAGATTTGTTTATGCAATTTTAGAGTTGAGTTTCAAATTAACTGAGCCTTTCCTAAATAAAATAAGACGTTTTTTGCCAAATTTAGGTTCATTAGATATTTCTCCAATCATCCTTCTTTTATTGATTTGGTTTATCGAAATGTGTATGAAGCTGTACATTGCACCAATAATTTTTTAAAAAAAAGATATGATTTTAATTGATGGAAAAAAAGCAGCTGCAGAATTAAGAGCAGAGTTAAAGCAAGAAGTTACAGAATTGAGAGAAAAACACAACAAAGTACCAGGTTTAACAGTTATACTTATTGGTGATTTAACACCTAGTCAGATTTATGTAAGAAATAAAGAGAAATCAGCAAATGAAGTAGGATTAAAATCTGAAGTTATTAAATATCCGGACTCAGTTGAAGAAAAGACTGTTTTAGAAAAAATTAAAGAATTAAATAGTGATGCAACTGTTTCAGGAATTTTAGTTCAACTTCCTTTACCTAAACATATTGATAAACAGAAAGTTATAGAAGCAATTGATCCTTCAAAGGACGTAGATGGATTTCATCCAATGAATGTAGGCAATCTCTCCTCTGGTTATGAAAGTTCAGTTCCTTGTACGCCACTTGGTTGCTATTTGTTAATTAAAAAATTTGAGCCCAATCTTAATGGAAAGAAAGCAGTAGTTGTTGGTAGATCAAATTTAAATGGAAAACCAATGACCCAACTTCTTTTAAAAGAAAATTGTACTGTCACAATAACACATTCAAAAACTAAAGATTTAAAAGCTGAGTGCTTAGAGGCAGATATAATTGTAGCAGCCGTAGGTATACCAGAGCTTGTTCGAGGAGATTGGGTAAAGAAAGACGCAATCGTTATCGATGTTGGAATAAATAAAACTGATAAAGGTATCGTTGGTGATGTCCATTTTGATGAAGTTTCAAAAAACGCAAAAGCACTTACGCCAGTTCCAGGTGGTGTGGGTCCAATGACAATTGCTTGTTTGCTTAAAAATACTATAGACTGTTTCAAAAGATCGCAAATTTAGTATTTAAATCAGTAATTAGTTTTTGTTAAACTAATTTATGAAAAAACCTAAATATCCATTCAGAATAGCTATTTTAATGGCCATTCTCACAATTCCACCTATTGGAGCAACACAACTAGGTTGGTACTTATATGACCAACAAACTGGATTTGATTATGGTATGATTGTTGGAACATTTTCAGTTATATTTGCTGCTTGGTTAATGTATGAAAAAAATTGGAGAGAAGATGACGAGGATTAGTTTATGGAAAAAATAATTTTTTTTGGTTTAGTAATACCAATACTTGGATTTGTACTTTATTTGGGTGGCAATGCTATTATGAATGGCATGAGCGCCAAAAATGCTAACAAAAAAGAGGAAAAATTAGAAAATAATGAAATTGAAAGTTATCCTGATAATCAAAATAACTTAAGTGAAGAATTAAATAAGTTGAATAATTTATTAAAAGAGGGCGTTCTAACACAAGAAGAGTTTGATAAGGCTAAAAAAAAATTATTAGATAATTAAAAAATTAATTTTTTTCCATTAACCACAGACTATTTGTTCCAAGAAAATAAATTTTTCCATTTTTGGGGTGTATTTTTATATCCCTTATTCTGCCAATTTTATTTTTGAAAATTATATCTTCTTTTATATCTGATGAGTCATCAAATATCAGTTTTCTTAGAGATTGATCTTTAAGTGAAGTAATTAAAGCATCTCCATTCCATTCACTGAATTCTTTACCTTTGTAAATTGTGATTGCACTTATCGCAATAGAGGGAACCCAATAGTATATTGCCTTAGTGAAACCTGGTTTCCATTTAGGCCCAATAGGTGTACCAGAATAATTTTTGCCTCCCCATCCCAAAATTTTCCATCCA
Organism: uncultured Pelagibacteraceae bacterium; assembly: GCA_902578775.1. Lineage (GTDB taxonomy): Bacteria > Pseudomonadota > Alphaproteobacteria > Pelagibacterales > Pelagibacteraceae > Pelagibacter. The sequence goes on along the minus strand of CACHEF010000008.1, from coordinate 30,892 downwards.
TAATTTTCACCCTTTTTTACTTCACCAAACCAATCACCACCTCTTGCACCATGATTACTTAGATAAATTTTACCATCATATTGGGATAAACTTAGTCCTTGAGGGTTTCTAATTCCAATTTGGTAAATTTCTGGTAGCCAATCAGATTTACCTTTAAATTTTGGATTGTCTTTTGGAATAGACCCATCAACATTTATTCTGATAATACTACCAGGGTGTTTAGTAGGGTCTTGTGCTATCATGCCCTGACCTCTTTCACCCACAGTTGCATAAAGATAATTATCTTTGATCACTAATCTTGATCCAAAATGATATCCTGAGTCAATAGGTGGATTGGCTTGAAATATATTTTTAAAGACTAAATCATTTTTATCAAATTTTGCTTTTGCAATAGAAGTGCTAGTTTTCCAGTTCCCTCTATTTTCAGTATATGAAACGTAAACAAAATTATCTTTGAAAAGAATATCTAGCAAACCTCCTTGGCCATACTCTAAATAGTCAATATTATGATTAATTATAGAAATTTCTCTTGTTATGAGATCAAATAATTTAATTTTCCCACTTTTTTCTGTAATTAATAATTGGTTATCATTTATAAATGTAGATCCCCACGGGTCACTTAAATCAAAAAGTTTTTTAAAATTTAAATTTTCAGCAAATGAAAGAGTTGCTGTAATAGAAAGTAAAAATATTGCAGTTATTAACTTTCTCACTTTAGGAAAGCTTTGATCTACCACCATCAACAGCTATAATTTGGCCAGTAATCCAAGCGCTATCATCAGTAATAAGAAATTTTGCAAGAGATGCTGAGTCTTTACCTTCACCCAATCGCTTTAATGGATGAGCTTTTGCTATTCCATCTGCTAATGCTTTATTTTTTAACATTGGTTCTGCAATTTTTGAATTTGTTAAACTAGGTGCAATACAATTTACTCTGATATTTGGAGCAAATTCTGCTGCTAAAGAGACGGTTAATCCTTCAACAGCCGCTTTTGTTGAGGCAATTATAGCATGATTAGTAAATCCTCTTTGTGCTGCAACAGTTGAAAATAAAACTACTGATCCTTTATTTTTTTTTAAACTTTCTTGATAAGCTTTAATAACTTCAACTGCAGAATAAAGATTTAATTTCATACACTTATTAAAATCTTGTTCTCTAACCATTCTTAAAGGTTTTAAATCTATTGATCCAACACAGTAAGCAATCCCTTTTATTTCTGAAATATCTTTTTTTACTTTTTCTATAAATCCGTCCTCCAATACATTTGCAGTAGTAAAAGAGCAGCCTAACCTCTCAGAAATTTTTTTTGTTTCATCTTCATTTCTTCCAATTAAATGAATAGAATTTCCTGAATTTACTAATTGTTCAGCTAAGCTAGATCCGATTGAACCTGTCGCACCAAATATTAGATATTTTTCTGACATAAAAAGTTTTATTAGTTATATTTAGCTATGAAGTTATTTTTTATACTGGGTAATCAATTATTTCCATCAAAATACTTAGACCGCTTCAAAAAAGACCACCTATTTTTTATGGCTGAAGATTACCAATTATGTACTTATGAAAAACATCATAAACAAAAAATACTTCTTTTTTTGTCATCAATGCGTTCACATGCAGAAAGTCTTAAAAAGGATAAATTTAAAGTAGAATATATCAAAATTGAAGACAGAGAATTTAAAGATGATTATTTAAAGAAATTAAAAAAAATTATAATTTCAAAAAAAATAAAAGAAGTCTCAAGTTTTGAGATTGAGGATAAATTTTTTGAGCAGAAAGTTGAAAAATTTTTTAAAAAAGAAAAAATTAAATGGAATATTATACTGAGCCCAATGTTTTTAAATTCAAGAGAAGAATTCAAACAATATTTATCTAAATCTAAAAAACCATTCATGGCAACTTTTTATAAAGATGCCAGAAAAAAATCAGGAATATTGATGGGCTCAGATGGAAATCCTATTGGAGGTAGATGGAGTTTTGATGAAGACAATAGAAATAAATTACCAAAAAATATTTCAATTCCAAAGTTTCCAAAAATAAATGAAACTAATCATACTAAAAAGTTAAAACCAATTATTGAGAAATTATTTAAAGATCATCCAGGCAAAACAGACAATTTTTGGCTTGCTACTGAATATAGTGATGTTGTTAAGCTTTTAAATTTTTTCATTAAAGAGAAATCAAATTTATTTGGAGACTATGAAGATGCTGTTGATCAAAGAGATAACATTTTATTTCACAGTGCACTAAGTCCCTATATAAATTTAGGATTAATCACACCAGAATTTATTATTAAAAAAGTTTTGGAATTTCATAAAAGTAAAAAAATAAGATTAAATTCATTAGAAGGTTACATACGTCAAGTAATCGGTTGGAGAGAGTTTATGAGAGGAATGTATCAAAGTTATTCAAATCAAATGGAAACTAGAAATTTTTTTAAACAGAATAGAAAAATGAAAAAGTCCTGGTATGAAGGCACTACAGGCTTACCTCCGCTTGATTATGCAATTAAGAATGCATTAAACCATGGATGGTCTCATCACATAGAAAGATTGATGATTTTATCTAACATAATGAATCTTTGTGAATTAAAACCTACTATTGTTTACAAATGGTTTATGGAGATGTTTGTAGACTCCTCAGATTGGGTAATGGTTCCTAATGTTTATGGTATGGGATTATTTAGTGATGGAGGAATATTTGCTACAAAACCATATATCTGTGGATCAAGTTACTTTATGAAAATGATGGATTTTAAAAAAGGTGATTGGTGCAACATAATGGATGGTTTGTATTGGAGATTTATTAATCGAAATAGAAATTTTTTTTTGAAAAATCCAAGGCTTTCAATGATGGTAAGAATTTTTAATAAAATGAAAGTAGATAGAAAAAAAACGATACTATATGCAGCTGATAAATTTATTAAACAAAATACAATTTAGTGAAAAAAGGAAATCTTCCCTCTAAAATTTGCCCTGTTTGCAAAAGATCTTTTGTTTGGAGAAAAAAATGGAGATTGAATTGGGAAAAAGTTAAATATTGCTCAAATAGATGCTCAAGAAAAAAATATGAGATATGAATAATTATTCAAAAATTTTATATAATAATTTTAAAAAGATCTTATGAGTAAAAAAAGAAAAAAACCAAAAAAGATAAATCCGATGGCAAAATTATTAAGTTCGCCAATGTTAAGAAATAAAATAGTAAAAAATAAGAAAAAAATTTATGATAGAAAAAAGTTAAATTTAGAGAATGAATAATAAAATATTCGAATGGACAGGAGTTATTACTGCAATATTGTATTCATTATTTGTAGCTATGAATATTGGAATAGAATTTTTTGGATTTTGTTTATTACTCATATCTGCAATTTTAATTGGAATTTGGGCTTATAGAGGCGGTCATAGAGGTATATTATTTTTACAATTTTTCTATGCTACTGCAGGAATCATTGGGATGTTCAGGTGGTTTTAATCGTTTGATTAATCTAAAGATGAAACTATTTTAGGAATATATTTTTTAAAATTAAAAAACCCTTTATTACAATATTGCCAAGAACAATGATCGAGTTTTCTATATAAAAAATCTAATTTAATATTATTAATATTTAAATAATCTAAATTTTCGCCAACAGTTGGATATAATCCGATAATTTCTTCATTTATATTTTGTATTTCATTTATATCAATAATCTCACAATCTATAGAATTATTTTTTAATCTTTCCTTCTGATCACTTATAAGTAGGGATTTAAATTTCAATAATTTTTCAGAAAGCTTAATACATCTATTTTCATTTTTATTGGAGATTAAATAAATTTTTTTAAATTTAATGTTAAGGAAATCAGAGGTTTCAAAAGAAAGATTATTTTCAAAAATTAATAGATTTTTACCTTCAATTTTTTGTGGATTATTAAAATCTTTCTTAGCGATTGAGTAAGTTTTTTCTGAAATTTTAGGAGGTGCGCTTTCGTTTAATTTAATATTATTATATCTATTATTTGTAAATTTTTTAATATTCCATTCGGTTGCTAAATAATGTTTTCCTTGAGTTTGAACACCTGCTACCCATCTCCATCCAAGAGTATTAGATGCAGCATCTCCATCATAAAGATTTTGTATAAAAAATTCTGCGCCTAATTGCCAAGGTAATTCTAGGGTAAATATCCATATACTAGCAAACCACATTCTTGTATGATTATGTAAGTAATTATTTTCCTTAAGTTCTTTTACCCATGAATTGAAGCATTCAATATTTGTTTTACCCTCTATTGCATTAATATAGTTTTGATTGTCTTTATAATCTTCTCTAATTTTATTTAATTCGATCAAATAATCAGACCAAACATTAGGTCTTAATTCAAGCCAACCTTTCCAATATGTTCTCCACAAAACTTCCTGAATAAATTTCTCATTTTTTGAAAATGAAAATTTAGATAAAGATTTTCTGATTATTTCTTGCTCGCTTATAATTCCGTGTGTTATATAAGGAGATAAGCAAGAAACATTTGATCTGTTTTCCGGTCCAAAATCAAAATTTCTTAATTTTGAATATTCAGAAAGATTTTTTTCCACAAATAATTCAAGTTTCTCAATTGCACTAGCCTTTGAACCCTGAAATTTCATATATTTATTATCGTAATTTTTTTTTGTGATAGTTAATAAATCTTTCAACATTTGATTTATTAAAAGTTTTATTTTCTTCAAAAGAAACTTTTTTTAATGAATAAGCTAAGCTTGTAGTTTTTCTAGATTGAATTATCACATTACCTTTATAAAGCTTAATTTTAACTGATCCATTCACTTTATTTTTTTTAAGATCTATAATTTTTTGAAGTTTAAATCTTTCTTTTGAAAACCAGTAACCATTATAAATTAATTCTGCATATCTTGGCATTATTTGATCTTTTTTATGCATGGTTTCTTTGTCTAAGGTTACAGACTCAATTGCTCTATGGGCATTAATTAACAACGTACCACCTGGGGTTTCGTATACTCCTCTTGATTTTATTCCAATGAATCTATTTTCAACCAGGTCAACTCTCCCTATACCATTTTTACCAGCGAGTTGATTAAGTTTGTTTAACAACTTTGAAGGAGATAATTTTTTTCCATTAATACCAACGGGGTCACTATTTCTAAAATCAATCGTAACAAATGAGGGTTTTTTTGAGGCTTTTTCTGGAGATGTAGTTCTTTGAAAAATAAATTCAGGTGCTGCATTTTTTGGGTTCTCTAGTACTTTTCCCTCTGTTGACGTATGAAATAAATTATCATCAACAGAAAAAGGTGGAGCACCTTTTTTATCTTTAGGAATTTCTATTTTATGTTTTTTTGCATAATTAATTAAATCTGTCCTGGATTTTAATTTCCAAATTCTCCATGGTGCTAAAACTTTTATTTTTGGCCCAAAATAATGATAACCAAGTTCAAATCTTATTTGATCATTTCCTTTACCGGTTGCTCCGTGAGAAACAGCAAATGCTTTAAATTTTTTTGCAATTCTAATTTGATCTTTTGCGATCAGTGGTCTAGCAATTGAAGTTCCTAACAAGTAAACCCCCTCATAAATTGCGTGTCCTCTTATCATAGGATAAACATAATTTTTCACAAATTCATCTTTTAGATCTTGTATGATAATATTTTTTACACCAAATTTTTTTGCATTATTTAATATTTTTTTTCTATCTATTTTTTGACCTATATCTGCTGTGTAACAAATAACTTCTGCGTTATAATTTTCTTGAAGCCATTTTAAAATTACAGATGTGTCTAAGCCTCCAGAGTAAGCTAGAACAATTTTTTTTTTTAATTTCATTAATTAACTACAGGCTTTTTTTGCAGCATTGTAAGCTTTAGTAAAACCTAATAGTGAATAATGGTCGATTGTTTGTGAACCTTTTTGATTATATCCAGTAATCATAATTCTTGAACCTTTTTTCATTACCTTAACCATTTTTTTTTCAATTTTATTGTCAGCAATCCAAGCAAAGCCTTGTTGAACAATATCAAATTTGATTTTATTTTTTCCAGATATTGCTGTAACAGAGTTTTTTTTGTTAAACTCATAACCAGGACTAGCACTTACTTCGTCTGTAATTTTTTCATTTGGTCTAAAACTCACAAATAATCTTGCATTTTTTCTTTTATTAGATTTAGGTGCTTGTAAAACTGGAGATGATTGTGCAAAACACACAGTACCAGTCGGTTCAACAACAACCATCGTACGCCAATCTTTAAATTTTCCAATTTCTTTTAATTCTTCAGCTTTTAATGGCATTAAACTTAGGAAATAAATTATTGAAAAAAAGATTAAGTGTTTTTTAATCATGGGCATGGATTTGGGTAAATTTTTTGAACTTCGTTAATTTCATTAATTACTTCATCAGTTAGATTTATATTTACACTTTCTATGTTAGTTTTCAACTGGTCCATTTTTGTAGCTCCAATAATTACACTTGTTACAAAAGGTTGAATTTCAAGAAACTTCAAAGACATTTGAGCTAAATCCAACTTATTTTTTTTTGCTATTTTATAATAAGAATTAATTGCTTTTTCTGTATTAGGCTTATTGTATCTAGTCCAGAAATCTTTATGAAGTTCAAGCCTTGATCCTTTTGGCAGTTGATTATTCATATACTTTCCAGAAAGATATCCACAAGCCAACGGAGAATAAGCTAACAATCCTGCTTGTTCTCTAACAGATATTTCTGCAAGACCAACTTCATAAGTTCTATTTAGTAAATTATAGGGATTTTGAACTGAAAGCATTTTTGGAAGATTTTTATTTTTAGATATCTCTAAAAACTTTGATAATCCCCATGGAGTTTCATTGGAAAGACCTATATATCTTATTTTTCCCTGATCTATGAATTTTTTTAAATTAAATAGTATGTCTTCAAATTTAGTCCATTCACTACTATCATCATGCTCATACCCCAATCTTCCAAAAAAATTTGTTTTTCTTTCTGGCCAGTGCAATTGATATAAATCGATATAATCTGTCTTTAATCTTCTTAGACTGCCCTCTAAAGCTTCAGTTATATTTTTTTTGCCAAATTGATTTCCCCCACCTCTAACGTACTCTCTCATGGGTCCACAAACTTTTGAGGCTAAGATTACTTTGTCTCTCTTTTTTGTTTTTTTAAACCAGTTTCCTATAATTTTTTCTGTATCCCCAAATGTTTCCTGTTTTGGTGGAATTGAGTATATCTCAGCTGTATCCCAAAAATTAACACCTTGATCTAAAGCATAATCCATCTGTTCAAACCCTTCCTCCTGGGTGTTTTGTTCCCCCCAAGTCATTGTACCGAGACAAATTGTGCTTACATCTAGGTCAGTATTTCCCAATTTTTTGTAATTCATTATAGTTTAAAGTATTAGATTTTTTTATCTTTTAAGGTATCTTGAATAATTAGTAAAAGATTATATATCTGTAAAGCAATGGAATTTGATAAAAAAGGAATACTAGGAAGAGCTAAAGAGGCTCAGCAGTCAGCAGTAGTTATGGATGAAGGCTTAAGAGCCTACATGCTTAAGGTTTATAATTACATGGCTACAGGAATATTATTAACAGGTATAATTGCTCTTATTACTTTTAAGATGTCAGTTGTTACAAATGATGCTGGTTCAATTGTAGGACTTACGCAAATTGGTAACGCGATCTATATGTCTGGTTTGAAGTGGCTTGTTATGCTGGCACCTTTAGGAGTAGTTTTTTATATGAGTTTTGGAATAAATAAAATGAGTGCATCGAAAGCTCAAACAACTTTCTGGATTTTTGCTGGATTAATGGGCTTATCATTATCTTCAATTTTATTAATTTACACTGGAATGAGCGTAACAAGAGTTTTCTTTATTTGTTCAGCAACTTTTGGAGCGATGAGTATTTATGGTTACACTACTAAAAGAGATTTAACAAAACTAGGTTCTTTTTTGATGATGGGTTTAATTGGAATAATAATTGCATCAATAGTTAACATTTTTATGAAATCTTCAATGATGTATTTTGTTATATCAATCTTGGGTGTTTTAATTTTTGTAGGTTTAACAGCATATGATACTCAAAAGATTAAAAATATGTATGCGATGAGTGACTCTGGTGAAATCATGGGCAAAAAAGCAGTAATGGGTGCTCTTACACTTTATTTAGACTTTATTAATCTATTTATAATGCTTTTAAGATTATTTGGCCAAAGAAGATAAGAAAACTTTAAAGTTTTTTCCAATTAGTATTTTTTAACAGATTTCTTAAATCAAAAGAATTTTTTAAGATTTTTCCATTAGTATCTGTAATTAAATATTTTAAATTTTTATTTTTTGGTTTAAAATTTTTACAAATTTTGTAAAGAGCATTTTCAGCTGCATTTTTAAAAACACTAAAACTTACTTGTTTGTTTGAAATATTTAATCCATAATCTTTCCAAGAACCTTCCGAAACCATTTTTGCATATAAATCTAAGATTATCTGTAACTCATTTTTTTCAAAAAAATTTTTTTCTTCAATTTTTATTTGAGAATTGTTTATTATTAATTTTAAGTTATTATTCATTTATTTTATATTTGTTTATTAAGCCAATTTGAAATCCTGTAAAAATAATAGTTATTGGTAACATTCCCCAAACTTTAAAATTAACCCAAAATTCCTCTGTTTGTGTTCTCCAAATTATTTCATTAAGTATTGCTAGGCCAAAGAAAAAAAACATCCATCTTTTATTTAGAATTTCCCAACCAATATTATTCAATGGTATAGATTTACCCATTATTTTTTTAAGAATAGGTTCATTTGTGAAATATTTCCCAAAAAATAATGCAAGTCCAAACATTATATTTATTATTGTTGGTTTTAAGTAAATAAATATTGGGTCATTAAAATAAATAGTCAGTCCTCCAAAAAAGGTTATCAAAATTCCACTCAATAATGGCATAGGAGGTATTTTTCTTTCAAATACCCACATTATGATTAAAGAAACTATTGTCGCAATTATTAGAGGGGGGATTGCAATTGATAAATTTTTTCCACTATTATAGTAATAAAAAAAAAATATTGCTAACGGCCCAAAATCTGTGAGAAATTTTAAAAAAGATTTATTCACTAAAAGATATTAACATAATTAGTTGCGTCATAAAAACTTTATATTTTTTCTTATTGATTTTTAATTTTAAATCTCCATATTAATACTAATGGCTATACAAAAAGCAAAATTTTCTATTGGTGATATTGTAAAACACAAACATTTTGAATTTAGAGGAGTGATTTATGATGTTGATTTTGAATTTAATAATTCAGAGGAATGGTATCAATCAATTCCAAAAAATGTTAGACCAAGAAAAGATCAACCATTTTACCATTTGCTTGCAGAAAATGATGAGATTACTTATGAGGCCTATGTTTCAGAGCAAAATCTTTTAATAGATGATTCTGATGAACCGATTAAGCACCCTCTAATTGAGGAGATTTTTTCTGGTAAAAAAGGCTCAAGTTATTTTAAACCTTCAAATTAGAATAATCATTTTTTAAACACATTTAGCTCAAATCTTAGACATAGAGATAATGTACATGTTTATAAATTATCTGATCAGGAGTGTTAAATTTGACCTCATTATTATCTCCCTCTACATTCTTGATCAGATATATTTTTCATACTAAAACCATCATAATATAATTTATGTTTAAATTTTTAAATCCAAGTAGAATTTATCTAATAACTTCAAAAGCACCAAAATATATTATGCCATTATTTATAGTGGTTTTCTCCATTGGTTTAGTCGAAGCGTTAATTCTATCACCAGAAGATTATAAACAAAGTCATTCGGTGAGAATTATGTACGTGCACGTGCCAGCAGCATGGATTACTTTAGGAATATTTTCTTCAATAACAATTTTGTCTTTGAGTGGTTATATTTTCAAAAATAAAAATTTTTTTATTATTGCTAAGAGCTTAGCACCATCTGGGTTAGTGTTTAATATTATTGCATTGGTCACAGGATCTATATGGGGAAAACCTACATGGGGGACATGGTGGGCCTGGGATGCAAGAATTACATCTATGCTAATTTTAGTTTTATTCTATTTAATGTTTTTGTTAGCATGGAGAATCTATGAAGATAAAGAGGAAGTTTTTAAAATAACGACAATTATAACTATTTTTGGAATAATAAATGTTCCAATAATTAAATACTCAGTAGATTGGTGGAATACCTTGCATCAACCAGCTTCGATAAATATACTCTCTAAATCTTCAATACACTCTTCAATGTTATTACCACTAATTATTATGACTGCGGCATTTGCCCTTTTTTCTTTGCTGATTTTTTTAATGAAATATAATACAGAATTGATTAAGATAAAAAATAAAGGACTAGATAGATTATGATTAATGATTTTTTATATATGAATGGTTATGGATCTTATGTATGGTCTTCTTTTGCATTTACATTCTTTAGCTTTTCAGTCTTATATATAATAATAAAAATTCAATACATAAAAGAGAGAAATAAATTTATTTCTAAATTTGGAGCTCTAAATTCCGAAAAAGCTCAAGTAGCAAGAAATCAAAATATAAATAAAGAAATTTTATCTAGAAGCCAGAGTATTTAATTTTTCAGCCATGTATGGTCGAAAAGTTAAATTTAGATTTTTTTTCGTAATTTTAGTTTTATTAACTTTAATCTTATCAGTTTTTTTAGTTTTAAAAGCTTTGGAAGAAAATGTGGTTTTTTTTAAGTCTCCTTCGGATGTTAAATTTTTAGGGGAACTAAAAAATAAAAAGATTAGGATTGGTGGGATGGTAAAACAAGACTCAATAGAAATGTCTGCTAATGAACTAAATTTTATAATTACAGATTTTAAAAATGAGATTAATGTGAGTTACTCTGGTGTTGTCCCCAATCTTTTTTCTGAGGGAAAAGGAGTGGTCGCTGAGGGATATTTAAAAGATAGAAGTTTTTTCCAAGCTTCAAAAATTTTAGCTAAACATGATGAAAATTATATGCCACCAGAGGTAAAAGCAGCTTTAGAGGAAAATTAATGATTTATAGTTTAATTGGATATTATTCATTAATTATCGGTTTATTTATATCTTCTTTCATTTTTTTCTTTTCAATAAAAAATTTTAGAAATAATAAAATATTTGATGTTAAAATAGTAAATTTCTCATTCCTTCAATTATTTTTAGTAATTGTAAGCTTTTTAGGTTTGATTTTATCTTTTGTTTACTCTGATTTTAGTAATGAAACTGTTTTTAATAATTCTCATACCACAAAGCCATTATTTTATAAAATTTCTGGTACATGGGGAAATCATGAGGGAAGTCTATTATTGTGGTTATTTGTTTTAACTTTATTTATCTGTGTGTTTATTTTAAAATCTAAAAACCAATTAAAGAAATACAGAATTCTCACAATTTTATTTCAACAAATAATTATTATTGGTTTTTTTGTTTTTTTGTTAACTTCATCAAATCCTTTCAATTATATTTTTCCAACTCCTAATGAAGGGTTAGGTCTTAATCCAATTTTACAAGATCCAGCTTTAGCAATACATCCCCCGATATTGTATTTAGGTTATGTTGGTTCATCAATAATTTTTTCTAGTGTCCTCTCAGCAACTGTTTTAAAGGACGTGTCAAAAACTTGGGCTATTCATATAAAGAATTGGGTATTAACTTCATGGATATTTTTAACTTTAGGAATATTACTTGGATCAATTTGGGCTTACTATGAGTTAGGTTGGGGTGGTTTTTGGTTTTGGGATCCAGTTGAAAACGTGTCCTTGATGCCATGGCTTGCATTGACAACTTTATTGCATTGTATTTCAGTATTAGAAAAAAGATATACTCTTCAATCTTGGGTTATCATATTATCAATAACAACCTTTACACTTAGTATGTGTGGAACTTTTTTGGTACGATCAGGAATTTTAAATTCAGTTCACACATTTGCTAACGATCCAGAAAGAGGTTTATTTATATTAATTTTTTTATTTATTTTGATTTCTATTTCATTGTTTATATTTTTCGTTTTTCATAAAAGTGAAAAACAAAATTCAATTTTATTCTCTTTATTAAGTAAAGAGTCCTCAATACTTATTAATAATTGGTTTATGATGTACTTCTTATCTGTTGTTTTAGTAGGAACTGTATACCCAATATTTTTACAAGTTATCTCTTCTGAACAGATATCTGTTGGCCCACCCTTTTATCATAAATTAATAATTCCTTTTCTAATTCCTTTTTTGATTTTCATGGCGATTGGACCAAAATTAAAATGGATTAAGTCAGAACTTGATGAGAAATTAAATTTATTAATATTTTTTTTAATGTCTATATTAATGTCTTATTTGATTACCAAAAAAATTAGCACAGATTTTCTGATAAACACAATGCTGATAGGTAGTGCATTTTATTTATTTTTGATAACTACAAAAGATTTTTTTTCAAAAAAGATAAAAAATATTTCTCAAAATTTAGCTCATTTTGGATTTAGTTTGTTAATTTTAAGTATTTTATTTAATAATATTTTTTCGAGAGAAATAATAACTAATTTAAGAGTTGGTGAAGAATTTAATAATGAAAAATTTCAAATAGAATTTAGCGATCTTAAAAAATTTGAGAAAAAAAACTATATATCATTCAAAGGAATTTTTTTAATAACGGATCAAGGTGTCAAAAATGAATTTAACCCTGAACTAAGAGTTTATAACCAACCAAATATAATTACTAGCGAAGCAGATATTAAAACTTCGTTTTGGACAGATAAATTTATTACAATGAATACATTACAAAACGAAGAATATTTTAATATTAGATATCAGGTAAAACCCTTTATGTTATGGATATGGATATCAGTTTTGTTAATTTCTTTAGGAGGAACCTTAAGTTTGTTTAAAAGGAGGAGTTTGTGAACAGTAGACCAACCTCTCTTTTAATAATTTGTTTTTTATTATTTATACTAATAGTTTTTTATAAAAGTTTAAATAAAACATCTCTTTATGAGCCTGAAAGTAAAATAAGTAATATTCCAGAATTTACTTCGAAAATTTTTTTTGAAAATAGGGAGTTAACTTCAAAACAAATTTTTAATCAAAATAAATTTTATTTATTTAATATCTGGGCCTCATGGTGCTTACCTTGTAGAGATGAGCACCCCTTGTTGGTAAATTTAAGTAAATATGAGCAACTTGAGATAATTGGATTAAATTATAAAGATGACTCAAGCAATGCAAAAAAATTTTTAAAAGAGTTAGGAAACCCTTATAAAAAAATTTTACTCGATCGTAATGGTACAATAGCGATTGAGTGGGGAGCATTTGGTGTTCCTGAATCTTTTTTAATACATAAAGGTAAGATTATTAAAAAATTTATTGGTCCATTAAATATTGGCTCAATTGAGGAGATAAATAAATTTATAAAATGAAAATTTTAAAAATTTTTATAATTTTTCAGATATTTTTTTGTTTTAGTCCGTTGCAATCCGGTGAAAATAACTTTCAAAACAAAATAACAAAAAATTTAAGGTGTTTAATTTGTCAGGGTCAATCAGTTTATGACTCTGACTCAGAATTTGCTAATAGTTTGAAAATAGTTGTTAAAAATAAAATTAATGAAGGTCTATCAGAAGATCAAATTTATGAGTTTTTAATTGGAAAATATGGTGAATGGATTTTGTATGATCCTCAATTTAATAAAAATACATATTTACTGTGGTTTTTGCCTCTATTGCTCTTTTTATTTGGTGGTACAATAGTTTTAAAAAAATTAATAAAAAAAAGATAACTGTTTGCTTATAAAATTATTTTAATGAAAAAAATATTTTACATTTTTATTTTTATTGTATTTTTTTTGAATCCGGCGTTTGCTGAAGAAAACATTGATAACGAGCATCAATTAAATTTTTTTACTGGAAACTTCGATTTTAGTGATAATAAACAAAAAGCACTTTTAGTAGGATTTCAACATCAAAATGAAAATTTAAATCGAAATACATTTTTAGGAAATGTTTCTCCAATTACTGGTGGTTTTATTACAGAAAATTCAGCTGCTTATGTTTATACGGGGATTGAATGGAATGTAGATATGGGAAGCTTAGTTTTTACACCAAGTTTTACTCCGGGATATTATCATGAGGGAGATGGAAAAGATTTAGGCCACGCATTAGAATTTAAATCAGAGGTGCAACTATCTTATTCTGCATCTGACAAAACAAACTTTGGAATCTCTTATAATCATGTATCTAATGCTAGTTTAGGTGATAAGAATCCTGGGGCAAATAGTTATATGTTTAATTTCGTTAAAAATTTCTAATATCCTCATATGAATTTAAAAGATTGTCACAATTTTAGTGATTTTAGAAGATTAGCTAAAAAAAAATTGCCCTCTCCTATATTTCATTATATCGACGGAGCTGCAGATGATGAAATCACATATGCAAGAAATACAAGCTCTTTCGATGAAGTCGATTTAGTTCCTAATGTTTTAAGAGGAGTTGAGAATGTAGATTTATCCACAACGATATTTGGAAAAAAATTAGATCTACCTTTTTACCTCTCCCCAACAGCACTTCAAAGACTCTTTCATTACGATGGTGAGAGAGCGGTTGGAAAAGCAGCAAAAAAATATAATACGATGTTTGGAGTTTCAGCTTTAGCGACGGTAAGTGTAGAGGAAATTTCATCAATGATTGATACTCCCAAAATGTTTCAGTTTTATTTTCATAAAGATAGAGGTTTAAATGATTCTTGTCTTGAAAGAGCTAAAGCTGCAAATTTTGATGTAATGGCCTTAACGGTTGATACTATTACTGGAGGAAATAGAGAGAGAGACTTAAGAACAGGCTTTACGTCTCCTCCTAAATTAACTTTAGCAAGTTTATATAGTTTTGCTACTAAACCGATGTGGGGAATTAATTATTTAACAAAAGGTAAGTTTGAATTACCTCATTTACAAGACTTTGTGAAAGAAGGCACTGATGTTAACTCATCAATTGGAAATTATTTTTCAACTATGTTAGATCAATCTATGAATTGGAAAGATGCTGAAAATCTTTGCTCTAAATGGGGAGGTCACTTCGCACTCAAAGGAATTATGAGTGTAGAAGATGCAAAAAGAGCAGTAGACATAGGATGCACGGGCATAATGGTATCAAATCATGGTGGAAGACAGTTAGATGGATCTAGAGCGCCTTTTGATCAACTTGCAGAAATTGTTGATGCAGTTGGTGATAAATTAGACGTCATATGTGAAGGTGGAATTCATAGAGGAACTCATATGCTTAAAGCATTATCATTAGGTGCTAAAGCTTGTTCAGGGGGAAGATTATATCTTTATGCTTTAGCAGCTGGAGGTCAAGCAGGTGTCGAAAGAGCTATAGAAAAATATAAGTCTGAGTTAGTAAGAGATATGAAATTAATGGGGTGTACAAAAATAAGCGATCTAAATCGAGAAAACTTACGATTTAGATAATAATGAGCTTAAAAAATTGTTACAATTTTGAGGACTTTAGAAAATTAGCAAAAAAAAAATTACCATCACCAATTTTTCATTATATAGATGGGGGCTCTGATGATGAGTCGACTCTTAAACGAAATACGGACTCTTTTAATGAATGTGATTTAGTTCCCAATATACTCGCAAGTGTTGGAAAACCAGATTTATCAACAAGTTTATTTGGACGAAAAATAGATATGCCAATTTTTCTTTCACCAGCGGCGATGCAAAGACTTTATCATCCTGATGGAGACGTAGCTTCAGCAAGAGCTGCAGAAAAATATGGTACTTTTTATAGTATGTCCTCTATGGGAAATAACTCTATTGAAGAAATATCAAATATTTCAAGTGGTCCAAAATTATTTCAACTTTATGTTCATAAAGATAGGTCTATTTCTGATGATTTAATTGATAGGTCTAGAAGATCTGGTTTTGATGCTATGTGTTTAACAGTAGATACTTTGGTGGCTGGAAACAGAGAAAAGGACCATAGAACAGGATTTACAACTCCACCGAAACTGACATTGCAAAGCCTGATGAGTTTTGCAATGAGACCTGGTTGGGTATTTAATTATTTAACTGGTAAAAGATTTGAATTATCAAATGTTAAAAAAAAAACAGATAAAGGAACTAATATTTCTAAGTCGGTAATTGAATATATTAATGAACAATATGACCCAGCAATGGGGTGGAAGGATGCTGAGTATTGCGCAAAAAAGTGGAATGGACCTTTTGCCCTTAAAGGGGTTATGTCAGTTGAAGACGCAAGAAGAGCTATAGATATTGGATGTACAGCTATTATGATTTCAAATCATGGGGGTAGACAATTGGATGGCTCAAGATCACCTTTTGATCAAATTAAAGCAATTTCTGATGCTGTTGGGGATAAATTAGAGATTATTTTAGATGGAGGGGTTAGAAGAGGAACACATGTATTGAAAGCAATCGCTGCTGGTGCAAAAGCATGTAGTTTTGGAAAAATGTTCTTGTTCTCTTTGGCCGCAGGTGGACAGCAAGGAGTTGAACATTTATTAAAAAATATGCATGATGAAATTAGCAGAAATATGGTATTGATGGGTTGTAAAAATTTAAAAGAACTAGATAATTCAAAAATAATTTATAGAAAATAGAAGGGATACATTTAAATGAAACTAGCAAGAAATTTAGAAAATTTAGGAACGGAAACTGCATTTAGTGTATTGGCTGAGGCTAAAGCGTTAGAAGCAAAAGGAAATCCAATGATACATTTAGGCTTGGGACAGCCAGATTTTAAAACTCCTAAACATGTTGTTGATGCAGCAAAAAAAGCTTTAGATGATGGTCATCATGGGTATGTAATGTCAAATGGTATTCCTGAATGTAGACAAGCAGTAACTAGATGGATTAAAAAACGTTACAACACTGATATAGATTTTGAAAGAATTCTAATCATGCCGGGTGGCAAACCAACAATGACTTATGCAATTCAATGTTTCGGTGAGCCTGGAGCAGAGATTATTCATCCAACACCTGCTTTTCCAATATATGAGTCCATGATTAATTATACAGGGTCAACACCTGTCCCTTATGATTTAACAGAAGATAAAGATTTAAAATTTAATCCTGAAAAAATTTTATCTCTAATTACGGATAAAACTAGACTTTTAATTTTAATCAATCCAAATAATCCAACAGGAAGCTTTGTTGAAAAATCTGCTATAGATGTACTAGCTGAGGGATTAAAAAAATATCCTCATGTAACGATTCTTAGTGATGAAATTTATAGTAGACAAATTTTTGATAATAAGGAAATGCCAACATTTTTCAATTATCCAGAATTAAGAGAAAGATTAATAGTATTAGAAGGATGGAGCAAAGCTTATTCAATGACAGGATGGAGGTTGGGTTGGAGTTTTTGGCCTAAAGAATTAGTTCCACATGTTAACAAACTTTTAATTAACAGTGTTTCATGTGTGAATGCTGCTGCACAATTTGCAGGTATAGCTGCTCTTGATGGACCAGATGATTCAATTGATGCAATGATGGTAAAATTTACACAAAGAAGAGATTTAATTCACAAAGGTTTAAATGATCTTCCTGGAGTCGAATGTAGTTTACCTGGTGGTGCTTTCTACGCATTTCCAAATGTAAAAGGTACTGGAATGACTGGGGCTGAGTTTTGTAAAAAAGCAATGCATGAAGCAGGAGTGGCAATTGTTCCTGGAACTGCTTTTGGTAAAACCTGTAATGATTATGTAAGATTTAGTTTTGCAGCATCTAGAGATAATATTTCCCAAGCTTTAGAAAACGTAAAGAAAATGCTAACTAAATAAGCTGTATTTTTCTTATAATCTTTATTAATATTCCAACAATATGAACGAACAAGTACAAGAAGAATTAAAAAAAATATTTAATGGTAGATTTTCAACTTCTGAGTCCACCAGGGCAAATTATGCAAGAGGTGAGGATACTTATGATCCAATTTTATCCAAAGCAGTAGTTTTTCCCGAAACGAATGAAGAAGTTTCAAAAATATTGAGCTTATGTAATCAACATAAAATTCCAGTAGTTCCTTTTGGTACTGGAACTTCTTTAGAGGGAAATGTTGTTGGTAATGAGAAAGGTATTACGATTTCTTTAGAGAAAATGAATAAAATTTTAAATGTAAATGCTGAGGATTTTGATTGTAGAGTGCAAGCTTGCGTTACTAAAGAACAATTAAATGAGTATTTAAGGGAGGATGGAGTTTTTTTCCCAATCGATCCAGGTGCGAATGCTGCAATTGGTGGTATGGCTTCAACATCAGCCTCAGGCACAATGGCTGTAAAATATGGCACTATGAAAACCGCAATAACTGGTCTTACAGTAGTACTTCCAGATGGTGAAATTATAAAAACTGGTGGCAGAACAAAAAAAACATCAGCTGGTTATAATTTAACAAATCTTTTTATTGGTTCTGAAGGCACTTTAGGAATAATTACAGAGATCCAGTTAAGATTATCTCCAATACCAGAAAGTATTATGAGCGCTGTATGTCATTTTCCATCCTTAGAAATGGCAGTTCAAACTGCTCAACAAGTAATTCAATATGGAGTTCCTATAGCAAGAATTGAGATGCTTAATCAAGAGCAAATGGAAATAAGTATAAATTATTCAAAATTAAAAGATATTGAGGCAGTGCCCACACTTTTTTTTGAGTTTCATGGCTCAGAACTTTCAAATAAAGAAAATATAAAAATTGTTGAGGAAATTTCAAACGATAATAGCGGAAGTTCATTTAAATGGGCTAAAGATTTAGAAGAAAGAAATAAACTTTGGAAAGCAAGATGGGATGTTTACTACTCTGTTAAAGCTTTAATTAATAATGGAAGAGTTTACTCAACAGACGTATGCCTTCCAATTTCAAAAATTACAGAGTGTGTAAATTTTGCTGAAGAGGAAACAAAAAAACTTGGTCTAAGAGCTCCTATGGTCGGTCATTTAGGAGACGGAAATTTTCATGTAATTTTGCCTTATGATCCTAAAGAAGAAGGGATATATAACAAGATAAGAGAATTTAGCGATTTGTTGATTAGTAAAACTTTAGAACTTGATGGAACTATTACAGGTGAACATGGTGTTGGACTTCATAAAAAAGCATATTTACTCAAAGAGCATGGTGATAGTATTGCACTAATGAGAACTATTAAAAGAAGTATCGATCAGAATAATATAATGAATCCTGGCAAAATATTTGATCTTAATTGATAGTCTTTAACTCATGAAAAAAATTTTGATAACTCGAAAATTAATCAAGGAAAGTGAGGATAAAGCTTCAAAAACTTTTGACCCAATATTCAATTCTAATGATGAATTATATTCTCAATCAAGAGTAATTGAGATGAGTAAGGGTTGCGATGGAATTCTATCATCTTTAACTGAAAAATTAGATAAAGATACAATTGACAAGTTACCTGATACAATAAAGATCATATCAAATTTCGCGGTAGGTTTTGGTAATATTGATTTAGAAGCAGCAAAAAAAAGAGGTATAATAGTTACCAATACACCAGAAGTTTTATCAGACGCCACTGCTGAAATAGGAGTTTTATTAATCTTGGGAGCTTGTAGAAGGGCTGCTGAAGGAATTGAGTCAGCAAGAGAAGGTGGTTGGAAGTGGTCAGCAGATTATTTAATTGGGAAACAGTTAACGGGAACTAGGCTAGGAGTTTTAGGAATGGGAAGGATTGGACAAAAAATTGCAAAGATAGCAAAATCATTAGGAATGATAATTCATTATCACAATCGTTCAAAGTTAAGTGTAGATAAGGAACAGGGAGCAATTTATCACGATAATATAAAAAGTTTATTCTCTGTATCTGATGTTCTATCTATCTGTTGTCCAGCTACTAAAGAAACCGAAAATATGATTAATAAAGAAACAGTTGAATATTTTCCAAAAGGAGCAGTGATAACCAATGTTGCTAGAGGAGATATAATTGAGGATGAGGCACTGATCGATGCATTAAATCGTAGGAAAATTTATGCAGCTGGTTTAGATGTATATAAAAATGAGCCTAATTTAAATTCAGGTTATCACAAAATTAAATCAACTTTTATTTTACCTCACCTAGGAAGTGCAACCAAAGACACGAGAATCGCTATGGCTAACTTAGCTATTGATAATATTGATGAGTTTTTTAAAACTGGAAATTCTAAGAATAAAGTGAACTAATTCTACTCTAGATTGTAAAAAATTCAACTTATGCGGCATCTCTGCCTTTTTTTAGAAAGACTCTAATCAAATTCTATGTTTAAATTATTTCAGTTAATTAACTAGTAGAGGAGAAATAATGACAAAAGAAAACAAATCCTTGAAGATTAAAACATCTTCAAGACGTAAGTTCTTTAAAACCGCTGCTAAAGCAGGAGCTGTTGCGGCAGCTACTGTTGCAATGCCAAACATAGCACATGCAGCTCCAGTTACATTAAAGATGCAAGCAGCTTGGCCTTCAGGCGCTAATATCTTTTTTGAAATGGCTGGTGACTACGCTAAAATGGTAAGCGATATGTCTGGAGGATCTTTAAAAATAGATCTTCAGCCAGTTGGTGCAGTTGTAAAAACTTCAGAAATCGGAGCAGCAGTAAGTGATGGAAACCTTGATATGGGTCACTGGGTGACAGCGTATTGGTATGGTAAAAATCCTGCAGCTTCACTTTTTGGAACTGGTCCTTCTTACGGTATGTCATCTCAAGAAGTAATGGGATGGATGGAATACGGTGGAGGAAGAAAACTATATGATGAAACACTTGCAAAAGTTGGATATGATTATATTGGATTCTTTCATATGCCTATGCCAGCTCAACCGTTTGGTTGGTTCAAAAAGAATGTAACAAAAGTATCTGATGTTAAAGGAATGAAGTATAGAACTGTTGGTCTAGCGACTAACGTTTTAACTGCAATGGGAATGGTCGTAAGACAATTACCAGGTGGTGAAATTCAACCAGCAATGAAAACTGGTTTAATTGATGCTGCTGAATTTAACAACCCTACATCAGACTCACAGTTTGGAATGCAAGATGTATCTAAACACTATCACTTAGGTAGTTTCCACCAGTCTCAAGAAATGTTTGAGATACCGGTGAATAAAAAAAGATACAATAGCCTTTCGCCTGCTCATCAAGCTATCTTGAAGAATGCTGCATATGCTGCAAACTCAGATAACTACTTTAAAGCTCTAGTTAGATATTCTGCTGACTTGGCTAAATTGATGAATGAGCATAAGGTTAATGTATACCAAACATCTGATGCTATTTTAGCTGAACAGCTAAAAGGTTGGGACAAAATAGTTGCTGAATTTTCTGGAAAAGATCCTTTCTTTAAGAAAATTATCGACTCTCAAAAAGCATATGCTAAGAGAACAATGAAGTATCTGTTGATGAATCAACCGAACTACAAATTAGCTTATGAAAATGAGTTTGGTCCAATTGCAAAAGTTAAAATTTAATTAACTTTAAAAATTCAGAGAAAGGGGGTTTAAAAACCCCCTTTTTTTTTTATTAAATTTACTATACCGTAAAATTTATGATGAAATCCTTCATTAAGTTTGCTGATACTTTAAGCACCTCAATGGGTAAAGCTTTTTCGTGGTGCATAGTTATTTTAATGGGCGGTACAGTTTATGAGGTTGTTATGGCATATGCTTTTAATGCTCCAACGTTATGGAATTTCGATTTTAGCATGCAGATGTATGGAGCAATATTAATGATGTCAGGGGCATACTGTTTAGCTACCGAAGCTCATGTAAGAGGTGATGTTATTTATAGACTGTTCAGTCAAAAAACTCAGGCCTGGATAGACTTAATTTTGTATTTTATTTTCTTTTTTCCAGGTGTTATTGCTTTAGCTTTTTATGGTTATGAATATGCAGCTCAAGCCTGGAAGATAAAAGAAACTAGTTGGAGCAGTCCTGCTCAAATTCAAATCTATATGGTAAAATCTATGATACCCGCTGCAGGCATTCTTTTGATAATCCAAGGAATAAGTGAAGTGTTTAGATCAATAATATGTATTCAATCTGGTCATTGGCCTGCAAGAATGGTCGTAGCAGAGGAGACAGAAAAAATATTAATGAGAACATCTCAAGAGGAAGATAATAAAAATGTTGTTTAGTCTTACCAATCCTGAAGTTGCTATTTTAATGATGGGTGTATTTTTGTTTGCTGTTTTATTAGGATTTCCAATTGCATTTACTTTAATGGCCATGGGAATTGGTTTTGGTTATTACGCTTACTATGATCCAGTTTTAATGGATCATCTATTTGATAATAGAATATTTTCATTATTCGTAAAAAATACTTACACGGTTATGGATAATAATGTGCTTACAGCAGTCCCTCTTTTTTTATTTATGGGATATTTAGTTGAGAGAGCTGGGATAGTTGCTAAATTATTTTTTGCTATAAGACTTGCAGCTCACAGACTGCCTGCGTCAATGGCAGTAGCCGCACTAATAACCTGCACTTTATTTTCAACTGCAACAGGAATTATTGGAGCAGTTGTAACTTTGATGGGATTACTTGCTTGGCCTGCAATGGTTAAAGCGGGATATGATAAAAAGTTTGCCTCGGGAATTATTTGTTCTGGTGGATGTTTGGGAATTTTGATTCCACCTAGCATTATGTTAATCGTTTATTCGGTTATTGCGCAGTTATCACCATTAAGATTATTCGCGGCAGCAATTTTTCCAGGACTTATGCTAGCAGGTTTATATATTGTTTATGCAGTTACTAGAGCTTGGTTAAATCCATCAATAGCTCCCAGACCGCCTGCAGAGGATATTCCACCAAGATCAGAAATTTTAAAAGAAGTATTAGTTTCTTTTGTACCCTTATTTGGTTTAATTATGCTAGTTCTTGGAACAATTTTAGCTGGAATTGCCACTCCTGCAGAAGCAGCAGCAGCAGGGGCATTTGGAGCGATACTTTTGTCTTGGTTTTATAAAACATTAAAATGGCAGAATTTTAAAGAATCAGTTTTTCTAACTGCAAAAACAACTGCAATGATTATGTGGTTGTTTATTGGCTCGTGGACTTTTTCTTCTGTTTTTTCTTATCTAGGTGGACATGAAGTATTTGAACACTTCTTTACATCGATCAATATTACTACCTGGCAATTTTTAGTAATTACTCAAATAATAATATTTCTTTTAGGGTGGCCGTTAGAGTGGACTGAAATTTTAATTATATTTGTGCCAATATTTTTACCTCTTTTAGAGATTTTTAATGTAAATCCATATTTTTTTGCAATGTTGATCGCTTTAAATTTGCAGACGTCCTTTTTAACTCCACCAATGGCTATGTCGGCCTATTATCTCAAAGGAGTTCAAAAAGCAAATGTTGAATTACTAGAAGTATTTAAAGGGATTATGCCATTTTTGGGTATTGTAATTTTTGGAATGTTTTTAATGTATATGTTCCCTGGAATTGCTTTGTGGTTACCAGATGTGTTATTTGCTGACTAAAAAAAATGATTGATGTATTTTCGCTTAGTGTTGAGGAGATGGCTTCCCAAATAAAATATGGCAAATTAACATCTCTTGAAGTTTGTGAAAAGTATATCGAAAGAATAAATAAGTTTGAGAAAGATATTAAAGCTTGGGCCCACTTTGATAAAAAAATTTTATTAGAAAAAGCTGCAGATGCAGATGAACACAGAAGATCAGGAAAACCAGTGGGCACACTACATGGAGTACCGGTTGCTCTAAAAGATATCATTGGAACAGTAGACATGCCGACCGAATGTGGAACGGTAATAAGAAAAGGCAAATCTTATTCTCAAGACGCTGAAATAGTTGAGCTATTAAATGCAGCTGGTGCAATAGTCATGGGTAAAACAAATACTTCTGAATTAGCATATCTTGGTCCACCAAAAACAACTAATCCTCATGATTACTCAAGAACGCCAGGTGGTTCATCTAGTGGTTCAGCAGCTTCTGTAGCCTCATTAATGACACCACTTTCAATAGGATCTCAAACAGGGGGATCAATCATTAGACCAGCTTCTTATTGTGGGGTTGTCGGTTATAAACCTAGTTATGGTTTGATTTCAAGAAATGGTGTTTTAAGAACATCTTACACACTTGACCATATTGGTGTTTTTGGAAGAACTGTTGAAGACGTAGCATTATTAGCAAAAGTTTTGATTAAAAAAGATCATCATGATCCTGCAACTATTTACTATTCTGCTGAAAATATTTTAGATGAGACAAAAAAAGGTCCAGCATATGAACCTAAATTTATTTTTTATAAAACTGACTTTTGGAAGATAATTGATAAAAAATCTAGAGAGTCTTTTGAGTATTTTATAAAGTCATTTAAAAATATTGAAGTATTTGACACTCCATCATATTTTAAAGATATTCACAAATACCATCAAATTATCCATGAAACAGATTTAGCAAATAACTTTGCATTGTACTACAAAAAGTACAAAGCAAAGCTATCCAAATATATGCAAACTGCTATTGCTAAAGGTAATAAGTATTCAGCAAAAGAATATGCAGAGGCAATTGATTTTAGAAAAAGAAGCTACGAATCTTATAAGGAAGTTTTTGAGGATTATCATTGTGTATTATCACCCTCAAGTCCCGGTGTGGCACCTAAAGGCTTAAAAAGTACTGGAACTGCAGAGTTTAATAAAGTTTGGTCTTTTATGGGAACACCTTGTATTTCACTTCCATTGCTTGAAGGTGAAAATAAATTACCGTTAGGAGTTCAACTGATAGGAGATCTTCATGATGATCATAGATTTTTAGGGGTTGCTAATTGGTTAGAAAAGGAATGTAATAATTAAAATGCAAAAGTTTACAACTTTTTTAGGTTCGTTACTTGCTATCGCTTTCTTAGTGGGCCTTGCCACCACTTTAACCAGATCTTCAATGATAGGTTTTTTTGATGTACTGCCAGTATACATTTTGATGGGTATAGCAATCTTCATGATGGTTTATGAAGCTTTCTTTGATAAAAAATAGATAAAATAAAATAAATTATTGAGACTAAAAACTAAAAATTTTTTTGCATTTTCTCTTTTATTTATTCAGCCGATTTTTATGGCATCTAATTTAGTGGTTGCACGAGGTGGCGTCGAATACGTTCCACCAATTTCATTAGCATTTTGGAGATGGACACTAGTTTTTTTAATATTATTACCTTTTACATACATAACATTAAAAAAAAATATTAAGACAATTAAAAAAGAATACAAAAAATTATTTTTTTTAGGTTCAATGGGATGTGGAGTATGTGGAGCCTTTCCATTTTTGGCAGGTGAAACTACAACTGTAACAAATATGGGAATTATTTATACATCTTCACCTGTGTTTATAATCTTGATTTCATTCTTTTTTTTTCATGAAAAAATAAATTTCACAAAAATAATTGGATTAATTGCGTGTTTAATAGGAGTCTTAACAATTATTATAAAAGGAGATTTAAATTTATTAATTAATTTACAATTTACTATGGGTGATTTATGGATGTTGGCTGCCGCTATTGGATGGGCATTATATTCAATTTATTTGTTTTATTGGAATTCAGAACTAAAAATTTTTGAAAGATTTACCTTAATATCATTTTTTGGAGCATTAAGTTTATTACCATTCTATATAGGTGAGGAAATATTTTATAAACAAACAGTTTTTATACCTGAATTTTATTTTTGGGTAATTTTTGCTGCTATCTCGCCAGGAATAATTGCCTTTACGCTGTACACTGTTGCTCAAAAAGAATTAGGTGCGTCCTTGACAGGGTTCACTCTTTATGTTTTTACAGTCTACGGAGCTATTTATGGTTATTTTTTATTTGATGAAAAATTTGAAAATTATCATTTCATTGGAACAATACTGGTGTTTTTTGGCATATACTTAGCAAAGAAAAAAAATGTTAAAAAAGTCTAGGAATATTTTGTTGTTGTTTTTTCAAATAATTATTTTTGTTTATTTTTTAATCTTAGTTTTTTTATATTTTTATCAGAGAAATTTATTATATCATCCAAACGAAAATAATTATTCTGGTGATCAAATATCAGTTCCTATTGAAAAAGTAAAAATTAAGACGGAGGACAATATTGATTTATTAGGCTGGTTCCATGAAAAAGACTTAGAAAAATACAAAACGGTTTTATTTTTTCATGGAAATGCTGGTTCCCTTGAAAATAGAATTCATAAATTAAACCATTTCAATAAAATGGATGTTAATTTTTTAATAATTGCCTGGAGAGGGTTTAGTGGTAACAAAGGGAAACCATCTGAGGAAGGTCTTTATAAAGATGGAAGAAGTGGGATAAATTGGTTAGTTGGAAAAGGTGTCAAAGAGGAAAATCTTGTTATTTATGGAGAGTCATTAGGAACTGGTGTTGCAACTCATTTGTCACAAAATAAAAATTTTGCTGGTGTTGTATTGGAAACTCCTTTCACTTCTATGATTGATGCAGCCAAAACGTTTTATCCATACGTGCCTGTAAATTTATTATTGAAAGACAAATTTGATAATAAAAGCAAAATTAAGAATATAAAAGTTCCAATTTTGATAATGCATGGTGAGGCTGATCAAATAGTTCCATTTTTTATGGGAAAAAAAATGTACGAAAAAGCAAATATGCCAAAATATTCTTATTTCACAAAACATGACAATCATATGATGGAGTACGATGAAAACCTTGTTAAAGCCCTTAACTCATTTTTAAAAAGTTTAAATTAAGCCACAATCTCAACAAATATAATTCAAGAATTTAATTTAATAAAAAGATAATGAAAAGATGGCCTGTTTTATTTATTGCGTTCTTTGTTTTTATTACGAATGTTTATTCACAAGATGAATTTTTTCAACCAGATGATTTATTTCATATAGATCATATGGATTCACATAACAAAGAATTTAGCCTATATTTTAAAGGTAGAGAAAAATCTATTTTAGCAAGAGGTGAAAATGAAAATTATATAAATGATTATCCAAAAGATCTTTATATTTATAATTATTCAACAAAGTCCTCTTCACCTCTAATTTCTTATGAGTGGTTTCCCTCACAAGCTAAATCTTTTTTACAAGAATATGACTTTCCAGTGTTTCCAGATGATTTTGCATATTATTTATTAAAAGATGACAAAACATTAGTAATGATTAGCGCTGTGAAAAGTTTAACTGCTAATTTTAAATATGATATCACAAGTAAAAAACTAGAACTTTATCCCACCACCGGTAAATTCGACTTTATAATCTCCTCATTTTCTAAAGATTGTGGTCATTATAAATTTGATGATAATTATAAATGTAATATCTACAAACCTTTGATCTCCAGCAATTTAATTAATTAATTTGAGTAAAAGCCTCGGCAAATTTTTCTGCTTCGAACAACTGTAAGTCATCTTCTTTTTCACCCAAACCTAGTGCAATAATTGGAATTTTATATTTTTTTGCTAGCGCTAGCAAAATTCCTCCCTTGGCTGTACCATCTAATTTTGTCATCATGATACCTGTTATTGGGATGATTTTATTAAATTCTTCGACTTGATTTAATACATTTTGTCCTGAGGTTGCATCTAAAATTAAGATAACATTATGAGGCGCGTTGGGATCTATTTTTTTTGTGACATTCGCTATTTTTTTATATTCTTCCATTAAATTTTTTTTATTTTGGAGTCTTCCCGCAGTATCTATCAAAACTTGATCAAAATTATTTTTAATAGCTTCATCCACAGCCTTAAAAGCAACTGAGGCGGGATCAGCTCCTTGAGATGATTTTACTATTTGAACATCTACTTTACTCGCCCAATTTTCTAGTTGCTCAATTGCAGCGGCGCGAAATGTATCTGAAGCTGCAAACATGACTTTACTACCGTTGTTCTTTAATATTTTTCCTATTTTACCGATAGTTGTTGTTTTCCCAACGCCGTTCACACCAGAAATTAACGTTGCATTAAGCTTTTCTTTTTTCTCGAAAAAGGATTTATTTTCCAAAGGTTTCATTAAAGAAATTATGTATTCTTTTAAAATAGAGTTTATCTCTTTAGATAAATCTTTATTTGGATCAATTTTTTTTCTAGAAATTATTTCTTTTATTTCAGAAGCAGCTTCAACTCCCACATCTGATTGAATTAAAAATTCTTCAATTTTATTTAAATTTTCGTCATTAATTTCTTTTTTGACAATTATTTCTTTAAGTCCAGATGTAAACGCTGATGCACTTTTCTTAAATCCGATTTTAAATTTATCAAAGATACCCATTACAATTTTATCTTTATTTCTTTAATATTTGAAACAGGTCCTTCCATGTGAATAGAATTATTTTCATCTATTGAAATTGATAATTTTCCAGTTGCAAACTCTATATCAGTTTTATTTTCTGTAAGACTATTTAATTTACCTGCATATGCTGTAGCACACGCTGCAGTTCCACAAGCTTTAGTAAGACCAGCTCCTCTTTCCCAAACTTTTACTTTGATCAAATTTTTACTAAAAACTTGTGCAATTGTTACGTTACATTTTTCTGGGAAGATTTCGTGATTTTCTATCTTAGGGCCAATTTTCTCTATATTGAAATCTTCAATCCTTTTAACAAAAAAAACAATATGTGGGTTACCCACATTAATTGCAGTGCCACCTAAGAACTCATTATTATTTGTATCAATAATTTTGATATTTAAGTTCTTTGTATCCATTTCTTTTGATAAAGGTATTTCATCCCATTTTAACTTTGCTTTACCAATTTCTGTTGTAACAATTTTTTTTTCTAAAATTTCAGATTTTAATTTTCCAGATAGCGTATTTAAAATTATTGATTTGTTATTTTTTTCATTTGAAATCAAATTTGCAACACATCTAGTTCCATTTCCACATGCCCCAGACTCTCCTCCATCTGAATTAAAAAATCTTAAATTTGCATCTGCAGAACTATCTGGCTCAATAAATATTAGTTGATCACAGCCAATAAAATTTCTGTCACAAATTTTAACTATCTGATCTTTAGTCAAATTGGTAATTTTTTCTCTATTATCGATTATCACAAAATCATTACCCAATCCGTCCATTTTAAAAGCTTTGATGTCCATATATAGTTATTTAACTTATTTATTGACTTTTTGAACCTCTATTATAGTTTGTGGCAGTTTCCGCAAAAACATTAAATTTGCGGTGTCTTTGGAAACAAAGAGATCGACACTAGTCAGCGAGGGTTCGCCCACTAGTGCGATTACTGCTGTGTGTAATAAATATGTTTGAAAATTTAACAAATAAATTTGAGGAAGTTTTTTCCTCTCTAAAAAAAGCCCCATCACTTGATGAAAATCAGGTTGATGAAGGATTGAGAGGAATAAGACAAGCTTTATTAGAAGCTGATGTGTCTCTTGAGGTTGCTAAAGAATTTATTGAAAAGGTTAAACCAAAAGCATTAGGTCAAGAAATTATTAGATCAACATCACCTGGTGATATGGTGGTAAAAATTGTTTATGATGAATTAGTTAATATTTTAGGTGAAAAAAATAATGATGTAAATTTAAATGCAGTTCCACCAGTGCCAATGATGCTGGTTGGGCTACAAGGTTCTGGTAAAACAACAACAACTGCTAAACTTGCGAGATATCTCGAGAATACAAAAAAAAAGAAAGTAATGATGGTCAGTTTAGATATTTACAGACCAGCTGCTCAAGAACAGTTAAAATCTTTGGGTGAACAAAATAATATATTAACTCTCCCAATAATTGAAGGTCAACAACCCAGTGATATTTGTCAAAGAGCAATTAGTGCTGCAAACTTGAATGGTGCAGATATTATTTTATTCGATACTGCTGGCAGAACACAAATAGATTTGCAGATGATGAGTGAAATTAAACAAATTGAAAATACCATTAAACCGGCAGAGACGTTTTTAGTTGCTGACTCGCTTACTGGACAAGTAGCTGCATCAGTAGCAAAAGAATTTAACAATACCGTAAATTTGTCTGGAATTATTTTAACAAGAGCAGATGGTGATGCGAGAGGTGGAGCTGCTGTAAGTATGAAATTTGTTTCAAAGGTTCCAATTAAATTTTTAGGTATTGGTGAAAAGATTGAAAATCTTGAAGTTTTTCACCCAGATAGAATTGCAAATAGAATTCTTGGGATGGGAGATATTGTTTCTCTTGTTGAAAAAGCAGCCCAAGATCTTGGGGAAGAAAATATAAAAAAAACAGAGGAAAATTTAAAAAAAGGACAATTCTCAATGCAAGATTATTTAACTCAACTGAGACAAATGAAAAAAATGGGAGGGATCGAAGGTATCATGTCTTTCATGCCAGGAGTTTCAAAGGTTAAATCTCAAATGGATGCAGCGGGCATTGATGAGAGTATCATTATAAAAAATGAGGCTATAATTTTATCAATGACCAAAAAAGAAAGAGAGAACCCAAAAATAATTGATGGTTCTAGAAAAAAAAGAATTGCTAATGGTTCAGGAACCGATCCAGCCACTATCAATAAATTGTTAAAACAATTTAAAATGATGTCTGAAATGATGAAGAAGATGTCAAAAGGAAATCTGAAAGGTATATCTGATAAAGGAATACCTCCAGAATTATTTAATCAATTAAAATAAAAAGGAGAGTAAATGTTAAAATTAAGATTATCTAGAGGTGGCACAAAAAAGAGGCCTGTTTATAAGGTTGTTGTAGCTGACAGTCGATTTGCTAGAGATGGTAGATTTATAGAGAAAGTAGGTTTTTTTAATCCATTATTACCAAAAGAAAAAAAAGAAAGAATTGGATTAGAGGCTGAGAGAATAAAATACTGGCTTGGTCAAGGTGCACAACCTACAACAAGAGTAGCTAGAATTTTAGGTGAGAATGAATTGATGCCTATGCCTGCTAATGGAAATAACCCACAAAAAGCAATTCCAAAAAAAGATAGAAAAAAAGAAG
>CACHEF010000007.1 GCA_902578775.1 uncultured Pelagibacteraceae bacterium | reverse complement strand
TAAACTTGATTGAAAATCCTATTGTTGAAGATATAAAAATCCAAGGAGTTAAAAGAAAATCAATTCAAGAACTTTTGCTTGAAAAAATTTCATTACAAAGAAGAAAATCATTTTCAGAAAATATTTTGCAAAATGATATAAATTTAATAAGTAATATTTTAAAAACTAATGGTTACTACTTTGTAAAAGTTACTCCTTCCATAAAAATAGACGAAAATTTAAATTCTGCTGTAATTGTTATTGATGTTAATCAAGGACCTAGAGCAAAAATAAAGAATATTTCATTTATTGGTGATAAAAAAATTAAAAGTAAAAAACTCTTAGAAATTATAGCATCTGATGAACATAAGTTTTGGAAATTTATATCAAATAATATTTATCTAGATCAAGCAAGAATCAAATTAGATAAAAGATTAATAACAAGCTATTATAAAAATCTTGGTTATTATAATGTACAGGTTTTGAATTCTTTTGCTGAACTTAGTAAAGATGGAGATTTTAATTTAATTTATAATATTAATGCAGGTGATTATTATTATTTTAACGATTTAAAATTAAATTTACCAAGCGATTATAAAATTGAAGATTTCCAAAAAATTATAAATCAATTTGAAAAACTAAGAGGTGAAAAATATTCTATTGATGACTTTAATGAAATATTATCTGATATAGAAAATATTGCTTCATTACGATTATATGATTTTATAGATGCTAAAGTTGAGGAGAAAATTATAGACGAAAATAAATTAGACATTACATTTAATGTCTCGGATTCTACTAAATTTTACGTAGAAAAAATAAATGTTCTAGGAAATTATAACACGATAGAGGAAGTGGTGCGAAATCAACTTATAGTTGATGAAGGTGATCCATTAAATAAGATTTTATATAACAAATCCTTAGATAAAATTAGGGCGTTAAATATTTTTAAAAATGTGAAGTCTAAAATAAAAGATGGATCTAATCAAAATTTAAAAGAAATTGATATAACTGTTGAGGAAAAACCCACTGGAGAAATTAGCTTAGCAGCTGGCGTTGGAACAAGTGGCACTACTATTGGAGGTGGAATCGTTGAAAAAAACTTTTTAGGAAAAGGTATCAATCTTAATACAAATTTAGAACTATCAGATACATCAATTAAAGGTCAATTTACTTATTCAAAACCAAATTTTGCATATACCGACAATACACTTTCAACAAGCTTGTTTTCAACTACAACAGATAATCTAACAGATTTTGGTTATAAAGTTTCTGAATTAGGTTTGTCTTTAGGAACTTCATATGAACAATATGAAAACCTTTATTTTAGTCCTAATATCAGAGCTTCATTAGAGGATTTAGAGACTAATTCTTCAGCCTCTACCTCTTTAAAAAAACAGGAAGGTAACTACAGTGATATATATTTTCAGTATGGTTTAAATTATGATCTAAGAAATTCACCATTTAAACCCTCATCAGGAAATAGTACAAGATTTTTTCAAGAACTGCCTCTAGTTTCAGACTCTAAAGAATTAATGAATACTTTTATATTCACTCAATATAAAGCTCTTTCAAAAACTTCTGATATGGTTGGTAAAGCAAGTGTTTATCTAAAATCAATTAATTCCATTGATTCTGATAGTAATGTTAGAGTTTCAAAAAGAGGATCTGTTCCGTATAACCGTTTAAGAGGATTTCAAAAAGGAAAAACGGGACCAGTTGATAATAAAGATTATGTTGGTGGTAATTACGTATCAACGTTAAATTTGTCTACTAATTTACCATTTATTTTTCCAAATGCTGAAATTGTAGATTTTTCTTATTTTGTTGATGCTGCAAATGTTTGGGGTGTAGACTATGATAGCACAATAGACGACTCTAATTCAATAAGAACCTCAACAGGGATAGGTATGGATTTATTAACACCTGTGGGTCCATTAAGTTTTTCACTTACTCAGCCGATTTCTAAAGTGAGCACAGATAAAACCGAGACTTTTAGATTTAATTTAGGAACAACTTTTTAGATGAACAAAAAAACAAAAATATTAAATAAAAATGATATATCTAATTTATTGCCGCATAGAGAACCTATGTTGTTGATTGATGAATTGAAAGATATTGTGCCTTTGCATTCAGCAACTGCAATTATGAATGTTAAAAAAAATGCTTTTTATGTAAATGGTCATTTTCCAAAAAATCCCGTTATGCCAGGAGTATTAATTGTTGAGGCTTTTGGACAAGCTGCAGCAGCTTTGACTGCCGATGGAATAGATAAAAAAGAGTATGAAAATAAACTCGTTTTTTTAATGAGTGTTGAAAAAGCAAGATTTAGAAACCCAGTTATACCAGATTGTAAATTAGAACTTAAAATTGAAGCAATTAGATCCCACGGTAGAGTTTGGAAGTATAAAGGTGAGGCTTTCGTTGGTGATAAACGCATGGCAGATGCACAATGGTCAGCCACAATCGTAGATAAAAATAATTAGAAATATTTGTTGATAATCAATAATTGAAAATTTTGATATTAACAAATTGTGAAACACCCTTTTTTTAAAAATTTTGGTCCTTTTAAAATAACAGATCTTTTAAATGATCTTAAACTTAGCAATATGAAAAATGTGAGTGATGAAACGGTTTATGATATTAAAGATCTTCAAACAGCAGATAAAAAACATTTAACTTTTTTTCATTCCAAAAAATATCACTTACAAGCTTCTAAAACAAAAGCATCTTATTGTATAACTTTACAAAATTTAGCACATCATTTACCAAAAGATTGCAAACCGATATGTGTTGATAATGTTTTATTAACAATTTCTCAAATTACATCCAAGTTTTATCCAGATGCTATTAATGATGATTTTGATAATTCAGTTAAAAAAATCGAAGAATTAAATTTTGAAAACAAAATTAAACATGGTCATAATATTTTAGTTGGAGAAAATGTAAAGATTGGAAAAAATTGTTCTATAGGCCATAATACGATTATAGAAAAAAATGTTGAAATAGGATCTAATTGTCTGATAGGTTCGAATGTATTAATTAGGAATACAATTATAGAAAAGAATGTTGCAATTCTTGATGGCTGTATTATTGGAAAAAAAGGTTTTGGTTTTTTTCCAAATAAACAAAAGAATATAAGATACCCTCATATCGGAATAGTATTTATTGGTGAAAATTCAGAAATCGGAAGTGGAGCAACTATAGATAGAGGATCAGTGTCAAATACCATAATAGGAAAAAATACTTTTTTAGATAATCAAATCCATATTGCACATAACAATAAAATTGGAGATAATTGTATAATTGCAGGCCAAGTTGGTTTTGCGGGTAGTTCCACTCTAGGCAACAATGTAATGATAGGTGGGCAAGCTGGCATATCAGGACATCTTAAAGTTGGAAATAATGTTCAAATTGGAGGTGGGAGTGGTGTAATTAAAGATATTCCAGACAACAGTAAAGTTATGGGGTATCCCTCAAAAGATTTAAGGCAATTTTTAAAAGATAACAAATGATAGATAAAACTGCAATTATACACTCAAAAGCAAAAATAAATCAAAGTGTTCAAGTTGGAGCTTATTGTGTAATAGGTCCTAATGTGGAGATTGGTGAGAATACAGTTATTCAATCTCATGTTAATATTTCGGGGAACGTTAAAATTGGTAAAGGAAATAAAATTTATCCTTTTGTATCAATAAACGATCCTCAAGATTTAAAATATAATGGAGAACCTACAAATTTAATTATAGGAGATAATAACAAAATCAGAGAATACGTAACTATAAATCCAGGTACAGTTGGTGGTGGTGGTAAAACAGTTATTGGAAATAATTGTTTATTTATGATTTCATCTCATATCGCTCATGATTGTCAGGTTGGAAATAATGTAATAATTGCAAATAATGTTCCACTGGGAGGACATGTAATTATTGAAGATAATGTCGTTATAGGAGGAAACTCCGCAGTTCAACAGTTTACAAGAATTGGTAAAATGGCAATGATTGGTGGAATGACAGGTGTGCTGCATGATGTAATTCCATATGGATTATCAACGGGAAATAGAAATTTATTACAAGGATTGAATTTAATAGGATTAAGAAGAGCTAAGTTTGAAAATAAAGATATCTTAGGCTTAAGTGAGGCTTATAAGGTGATATTTGCTACAAAAAATATCAATGAAAATATAAGTAAATTAAATGGTTTCTTTCAAGAAAACCCATTAGTTAAGAATGTAATTGATTTTATAACAAAGGATAAAAAAAGGTCTATTTGCACACCATTTTCATAAGATGATAGGATTAATTTTTGGTGACACTGAATTTCCAAAGGAAATTCTAAAAACTATCAAAAAAAGAAAAATTAAATATTTGATAATTGATTTGTCAAAATCAAAGAAGTTTAAAAATGATAGAAAATCTCGTTCAGTTTCTATAGGTCAATTTGGTAAAATCATTAATATTCTTAAGGAAAATAACTGTAAAAAAGTCTTATTTGCTGGAAAAGTAAACAAACCAAACTTTTCTAAATTAAAATTAGATTTCAAAGGTATTTATTATATCCCTAGAATAATCAAAGCAGCTAAACTTGGTGATGCAGCAATACTCAAAGAAATCATTAAGATATTGGACCAAAACAAGATCAAAACTGAAAATTCACTAAAATTTAATCCTGAACTTTCATTAAAAAAAGGGAATTATTCAAAATTTAAACCAAACACACAAGACAATTTAGATATTAAAAAAGCAATTAAAACCTTAAATAGTTTAAGAGAATATAATTTTAGTCAAGGAGTTGTTGTTAGAAACAAAAAAGTAATTTCTATAGAAGGAAAAAGTGGAACTAAAAAAATGCTTGAAAAAAGTAAAAGTAAAAAATTTAGAAATCATGGAGTTTTGGTTAAGTTTCCAAAAAAAAAACAAGACCTTAGAGTTGACTTACCTACTATTGGATTAAAAACTTTAAAACAAAGCAAGAGTGCAGGTTTAAAAGGTATTGTTTTAAAAAGTAAACAACATGTTTTTTTAGATAAAAGCAAATGTATTAAATTTGCTAACAAGAATAGGATATTTATCTCAGTAAAATGAAAAAGATTTTCATATTAACAGGTGAACCCTCTGGAGATAAACTTGCTTCTAAAGTTATATCTAATCTACAAAAAAAAAGATCCTAATATCGAATATTCTTGTGTGGGTGGAGTACATTTAAATTCATTAGGAATAAAATCAATTTTTGAACTTAAAGAAATTACTTACATTGGATTCACTAGTGTTTTATTAAACATTTTCAAAATAAAGAACAAAATAAATAAAACTGTAGATGAAATAATAAAATTTAATCCAGATATTTTATTTAGTGTAGATAGTCCTGATTTTACATTAAGAGTTGCTGAAAAAGTTAAAAAATTGAATAATAGCATCAAGACTGTCCATTATGTGGCCCCGCAAGTATGGGTATGGCGAGAGGGCAGAGTAAAAAAGTTTAAAAAATTCTTAGATCATATTTTATTATTATTTGATTTTGAAAAAAAGTATTTTGATAAAGAAAATATACCAAATACTTTTGTGGGACATCCATTATTAGAGCATGAAACTAAAGATAAGATAGATCTATCTAGCATAATATCAAATGATAAAAAAATTATTTCTCTTTTTTCTGGCAGTAGATCTTCCGAGATTAATTTACTTTTACCCATATTGATTGATTTCATAAATATGATGAATAAAAAATTTGATAATTTCACTTTTGTATTTCATGCAACTGATGAAAATAAGAATTTAATTAGTGAAAAGATTAATTATATAAATTTAAAAAATGTCGAAGTTATTTCTGATGAAAATATAAAAAAACAAATACTAAATAGATCTACTTTTGCAGTTTCTAAATCTGGCACAGTTTCTCTTGAAATCTGTAATGCAAAAGTTCCTTCTATAATTATCTACAAAATGAATTTTTTAAATTTTTTAATTGTCAAAATGCTTGTTAAAGTCAAATTTGCTAACATTATTAACATTATAAATGATAAAGAAATAATTCCTGAATTAATCCAGAAAGAGTGTAATTCTAAAGAAATTTATAATTCAGTTGTCTATTTTCTAAAAAATCCAGAATTAATGAAAAAACAACTCAATGATTGCGAGGAAACTTTATCTAAAATTAGATCTAAAACTTCATCCTCAGATGAAGCTTCATTAGTATTAACTAATTTTCTTACTAGTTAATCTTTTTGTTACTTCTTCTTTTCCAAGAGAAATAATTATATCATATATACCCGGCCCAAATTTTGAACCTGTTAAAGCTATTCTTAAAGGCTGTCCCACGCCTTTAAAATTAGTTTCATTTGATTTAATCAGCTTATTTATTATTGGTTCCAATGTTTCTTTGCTTAAATTATCAACACTACCAAATTGAGCACTGAAATCTGAAATGACTTTTTTGGCTTTATCATCAATTAACTTAATGTCATCTTGATTAAAATTAACCTCATCTAACATTATATATTTACTATTATTAAATATATCTTCTAAGGTTTTAGCTTTATTCTTTAGGAAGGTTAGGGATTTTTTAATCTTATCTTTTTTATCTGTTTTGATTTCACTTTTATATAATTTGCAGTACTCGTTTAGTTGATCAAATAAATCATTTTCATCTATATTCTTAATGTAGTGTTCATTCATTGATAAAATTCTGCTCATATCTAACTTAGATGGAGATTTGCCAATTCCTTCTAGGTTAAAATATTTAATGCTTTCATCTAGAGAGAATATTTCTTTATCTTTATAGGACCATCCTAATCTAAGAAGATAATTTCTCAGAGCATCTGGCATTATGCCAATTTTAGAATAATCATCTAATGTTGAGGCTTTATCTCGTTTTGATAGTTTTTTCCCTTCAATTGTGTGTATCAAAGGTATATGTGCAAAAGAAGGTAAGTCCCATTTCATGGCCTGATAAATTTGAATTTGTTTAAAAGTATTGATCTTATGATCATCACCTCTAATTATGTGTGTCATATTCATTTGATGGTCATCAACTGATGCTGATAAATTATAAGTTGGAGTTCCATCATTTCTTAGAATGATAAAATCTTCAATAGTATTATTATCAATTTCAACATCACCTTGTACTAAATCTTTTAATATAGTTGTTCCATTAATTTTACTTTTAAATCTTATGACTGGTTTAATATCTTTTGGAGCATCATTTTCTTTTTTATCTCTCCATTTTCTATCATAAATATAAGGAATTTTTTTTTGTCTTGCTCTTTTTTTTTGTTCTTCTATTTCTTCGCTTGAACAATAACATTTATATGCATGGCCGCTATTTAAT
The DNA here is from genome assembly GCA_902578775.1 of uncultured Pelagibacteraceae bacterium. Lineage (GTDB taxonomy): Bacteria > Pseudomonadota > Alphaproteobacteria > Pelagibacterales > Pelagibacteraceae > Pelagibacter. The sequence goes on along the minus strand of CACHEF010000007.1, from coordinate 33,240 downwards.
AATTCAATAGCAACTTTAATGTGATCTTCAATTTTTTTTGATTGAATATATTCTTCGTTATCATAGTTTATACCAATCCATTTTAAAGATTTAATTATTTGATCTTTATACTCATCTTTAGATCTTTCTTTATCAGTGTCTTCAATTCTCAGATAAAAATCACCTTTTTGATTTTTAGAATACAACCAATTAAATAAAGCTGTTCTAACCCCACCTATATGTAAAGCTCCTGTAGGTGATGGAGCAAATCTAGTTGCTACTTTCTTCATTAAAATGGTTTAGACTATTTTTTTAGAAGTTTCTATATAAAGATACTAAAACACCTTGGACTTTTACTCTATCTGGCCCAAAAATTTTAGTTTCATAGTTTTTATTTGCACTTTCAAGTGCTACAACTTTACCTTTTTTTCGAATTCTTTTAAGCATAGCTTCATGTTCATCAATTAAAGCAACAACAATCTTTCCATTTTCTGCAGTATCAGTTCTTTTAATAATAACAGTATCTCCCTCATTAATACCCGCTTCAATCATTGAATCCCCTTGAACTTTCAATCCAAAATAATCGCCATTTTTTTCTAAATTGCTTGGTAATGGGATTCTCGAGACCTCATTTTGAATAGCCTCTACCGGAGTTCCTGCAGCAATTTTTCCAAGAACTGGAACTTCTGTTTCGTTAGAATTTTCCTTAACATCATCTAATCCACCCTTTATTACACTTGGTGAAAAATTATTGTAAATGTCATTAGCTGAGGCTGTTTCTGGCAACTTTATAACCTCTAAAGCTCTTGCTTTATGTGCTAATCTTTTAATAAACCCTCTTTCCTCTAAAGCACTAATTAATCTATGAATACCTGACTTCGATTTTAAGTTAAGTGATTGTTTCATTTCTTCGTAAGAAGGTGACACACCAGAACTTCTCAACTTCTTGTTGATAAATAAAAGCAGGTTTTTTTGTTTTTTTGTTAGCATAAGAACAAATATCGTACAAAATCTGTTCTACAAAAGTTCTCTACAATTCACAATAGTAAAAAAACAAGTAAAATAGGGGATTATTAGTCTAAAGTACTGAAAAAATAGAATTATTGTTTAAATTTTTCAAAAGTGATTCACCTATCAGAAAAGTTTTAATAGATGTTTTTTTTGACAGTTCTAGCAGTTCTTCTTTTGTTTTAATTCCACTTTCAGAAATTAATGGACCTGAGTGACTTACTAAAACATCATGAATATCAAAAGTTGTATTTATGTCAGTTTTTAAAGTTTTAAGATTTCTATTATTTATTCCTATCAAAGCATCTTTAAATCTTAAAGCACGTTTAGCTTCTTCAACAGTATGAACTTCAACAATTACTGACATATTTAATTTTAGTGCTTCATTATATAAATCATCAGCAAGTTTATCACTAACACCAGCTAATATAATTAATATTGCATCAGATCCATAACTTTTTGCTAACGGTATTTGAAATTTATCTACAAAAAAATCTTTACATAAAATTGGTAAATTAACTTTTTGCTTTATCTTACTAATATGTATCAGGTTTCCTAAAAAAAATTCTTCTTCTGTTAGTACTGATAAACAGGAAGCTTTATTATCATTATATATATTAGCTATCTTAATAGGATCATAATCTTTTATAATAACACCAGCAGAAGGGCTAGCTTTTTTTATTTCAGCAATAATTGAAAATTTATCTTCCTTTATATTATTTTCAATTTTTTCTTTAAAGTTAATAAATGTTTTATTTGTATTAATTAACTCATTTAATGATTCTAACGAAATAGTATTTTTTAAATCTGCTATTTTTTCAATTTTCTTTTGAATTATTTTTTCAAGAACATTTTCAGCCATTTTGAATTTTTTCTAAATGTTTAATTACTTTATTTGATAAAATATGTTCTCTTGAATTATGATAAGCATCAGTAAAATTTTGATAAGTTTCATTTACTATTAATCCTGCTGCAGCATTTAAACATACAGCTTTAGAAAAATCATTATCCTCTCCTTTGAATATATTTATAATTTTATTTGCATTAAATTTTGCATCATCACCAATTAGATTCTCAAATTTATCTGCATTTATATTTAATTCCTTAGGGTCAATAACAATTTCAGTAATTTTTTTATCTTTCAATTGAATAACATTTGTTTTAGCATAAGGTGAAATTTCATCTAAACCATCTTCACTATTTACAATCCAAGCAAATTTAATATCAAGATTATTTAAAGCATTTGCAAATATTTCTAATAGCTTTTTGTCAAATACTCCTACCACTTGTCTTTTCACTAAAGCAGGACTACTTAATGGCCCAATCATATTAAATATAGTTCTTTTTCCAATTTTTTTTCTAGTTGGACCGACAAATCTCATTGCACTATGATAATTAGGAGCAAACATGAAACCAAAATTATTTTTATTTATTTGAGCTTCAATATCATCTGGTTCTAAATTAATTTTTATATTTAAAGCTTCTAAAACATCACCTGATCCACATTTTGAAGATACAGCTTTATTACCATGTTTTGCCACCTTAATACCCATACTTGCAAGCAATAAAGCAGATGCAGTGGATATATTAAGTGTATTCATGCCATCTCCACCAGTTCCACATGTATCAATACAATTTTCTACATTGACTCTTTTTGACTTGTTTCTAAGAACGAAAACTCCACCTGCTATTTCATCTGAAGCTTCACCTTTAGCTGATAAAAAGGTTAAAAAATCAAATATTTCTTGGTCTTGAGCTTTGCCTTCCATTAATAATTCGAAAGCTGCTTTACTCTCTTCAAAAGATAAATTTTCTTTGTTCTTAATTTTTTCTATGAATTTTTTCATTCAACTTGAATTTTAATAAAGTTTTTTAAAATTTTAATACCAATCTTAGTCTTAATACTTTCAGGGTGAAATTGCACTCCATGAACAGAGTATTTTTTATGACACACACCCATTATTAACCCATCTTTAGTTTCAGCTGTGATTTCTAGATCTTTAGAAAGTGACTTTTTATCAATGATTAAGCTGTGATATCTTGTTGCTTCGAAAGTTTTTGGAAGATTTCTTAATATACCAGTTTTTTTAGATATTATTTTACTAGTTTTTCCATGCATTAGCTTTTTTGCTTGTACAATTTTAGAGCCAAAAACTTGCCCTATTATTTGATGACCCAAACAAACACCAAGTATGGGTATCTTTTTATATAAAGATCTTACTATGTTAAGACAATTTCCAGATTGATTAGGATTACCTGGTCCAGGTGAGATTACAATTTTATTATAATTTTTTCTTAAAATTTCTTTTGAAGAAATTTGATCATTTCTAACCACATCTACATTTACTTTCAATGAAGATAAATAATGATAAAGGTTGAATGTAAAACTATCGTAATTATCTATTAATAATATTTTCATTATTTTAAAGCATTTATTAAAGCTTTAGCTTTATTAACTGTTTCCTCATATTCGTTATTAGGTTTACTGTCGGCAACAATTCCTGCTCCTGCTTGGACATAAAATTTTTTATTTTTTGCAACAGCTGTTCTTAGTGCTATGCAAGTATCAAACTCTCCATTAGCGGAAAAATATCCGATTCCTCCTGCATAAACTTTTCTTTTTGATGTTTCTAATTCATCGATAATTTCCATAGCTCTTATTTTTGGTGCTCCAGAAACGGTACCAGCAGGAAAACCTGCTAACAAAGATTTAAATTTTGAAAATTTATTATTATATTCACCAATAACGTTTGATACAATATGCATTACGTGAGAATATTTCTCAATTATGAAGCTTTCCGTTACCTTGACTGTATTAATTTTTGAAACTTTACCTGCATCATTTCTTCCTAAATCTAACAACATTAAATGTTCTGAAAGTTCTTTTTGATCTTTAAGAAGATCATTTTTATAGAAACGGTCCTCTTTTATCGTTTTTCCTCGCGGTCTTGTTCCAGCAATAGGTCTTACAGTAATTTTATTGTTTCTTAATCTTACTAATATTTCAGGACTAGCTCCGATAATTTGAAAATCACTAAAATTAAAGAAAAACATAAAAGGAGAGGGATTTGTTATTCTCAGTTTTTTATAAATATCTATGGGTTTTTTTGTCAATTTTGCCTCAAATCTTTGACTTAAAACAACCTGAAAAATATCTCCTAATTTAATATATTTTTTTGCCTTATTAACCATGGTTAAGAATTTATTTTTAGTTGTATTTGATTTAACTTTAATATTTCTATTTTCTTTTTTTAATTTAAACTCATGATTTTTTAATGAAGATTGAATTTTTAATTTAAATAATTCAGATTTAACTTCATCGTATTTTTTTTTGTAATTTTTTATTTTTTCATCATTAAAGATATTTCTAATAAAAAATATTTCTTTCTTAAAATTATCATGAATAACAAGTGTTCTAGGACGTAAAAGCCTAACATCAGGTAAATTAAGATCATTTTTACATTTATTAGGAATTTTTTCGATGTACCTTATTGAGTCATATGAAAAATATCCAGAGATAAGAGAACAAATTTTTGGTAAATTTTTTGGTGTCTCAAATCTAAAGTTTTCTATAATTTTTTCTATTAAAAGATTAGGCTTTTCTTTTAATTTGATTTTCTTATTGTTACTTATTAAAAAAGAATTTTGATTATTAAATTCCCATATTTTATCAGGGTTTTTTCCAAATATTGTGTATCTTCCTCTAATTTTACCTTTTTCAACAGACTCAAAAATAAAGCTATTTTTTTCTACTAAAAAATTGTCAATCAAATTTAAAATTTCCGAGTCATTTTTAATTTTTTTTGATGTATAGATAATTTGATTTTTTTTGCTTCTATGTCGAAACTTAAAATCTTTGAAGCTTCGATTAATTATCATTGAAATAAATTTTTAATATTATCAATTGCTACTTGATTTATATTAACATTGTATTTTTCATTAAGAAATAAATCATATGACTTTAAAATATTATTTCTATTATTAGTGCTTTCTTTAGTAGCGTATTCCTTAAAATTTTCATCACTAATATCTATTTCATTTTGCCTACTATTAATTTTTGCCAAATAAATATTACTTTGTTCGTCATTTATCAAAGTAAAAGAGTTTAACGGTAAAGAGTACATAAGTTCTACTGCTTTTATATCAAATTTTTTATTATCATTAATTGAATTTAAATATAAATTTTCAATTTTGTTATTTCCCATTTTAACAAAATCCTCGATAGTAAATTTATTTTTATCAATTTTTTCAATTAATTTTTTATTATATTCATATTTATTTTTTTCATAAATTAGTCCCAAAATTTCTTCTTTAAGATCCTCGTCATCTAAATTTGGAGAACGTTTTTCTGATTTAGTGATTTTATAAAGAATATAATCATTTTCTTTTTCTAAAATGTCGAATTCATTGCTTCGTGCTTCAAATATTTTTTTTTCAATATCATTTTTATCATATGTATATCTAAAATTAGAAACCTTTATCAGTTTGATATCTGTATCAACTAAAATTGAATCTAAATCTAAATTGTTAGATATACCTATTTCTATTTCATCAATTTTATCAAAAAAAGCCTGATTAAATTCATCAACACCTATTAAATTCTTTGGATTTATAACCGCATAATCAAAGTCAATATACTCAATTTTAAGCTTATCCTCGTTATCATTTAGAAATTGTTTTATTTCTAAATTATCAATTTGATTTTTTTTTTTATAAAATTCCTCTAATGCTATAAATTCTATTTCTAGTTTTGTATTTTCTTTTTCAAAAAGCTTTTTAGTCAAAAATTTAGGAGTAGTTGTACCAGCACCTATAAAATCAAATAATTTTTTTTGTTTTTCTCTGTCTTTTAATCTTTTTTCAAATAATGGTGCCGATATATTATTTTCTAATAAAAATTTTTCATATTTTAACCTCTGAAATTTACCGCTTTCATCCCGAAAATTTTTATTAAATTTTATCTTTTTAGATAAAGAATTTTGTGAAATCATAATATTAAAATCTTTTATTTCTAGATCCAATAGAGTAGTAGATATTAATCCAGACAAGAGTTCTTCAATAATATTATTACTCAAGTTATCTTGTATTGCTTTTTCAGAAATTCCACTTTGGTTTATAAAATTAATAAGATCTTGTTTAGTGATGTTAGTTTTATTTATTTTTGCAATATTATTTTGGTTGTTAGACAAAAATCCACCTCCAAAGCCACCGAATCCAAAAGCAATTATAATCACTATAATAAGTATTAGTGCTCCAATTTTATTTTTGTTTAGATATTTTCCGAGACTCATTTAAGCTTTATTTTGTATTGATCTGTAAAAGCAAATCTATAGATTAAAAATGTAATTATGACAAATAAATATATTTATTTTGTAGCAAATTGGAAAATGTTTGGAAATTTAAGAATGATAGATTCTTTAAATAAAGTTATATCTTTTGTAAAAAAACTTAAGCGAAATCGATTTAGGTTAATTTATTGCCCTCCAAATACTTTAATAAGCACTCTAAGTAAAAAACTTAAGCCTTCACCAATTTTAATAGGTGGACAAAACTGTCATGAGAGTAATAATTACGGAGCAAATACTGGTCAGGTTAATTCCAATATGCTCAAGGATGCTGGAGCTAAATTTGTTATACTGGGACATTCAGAAAACAGACAACTAGGTGAAAGTGATCGACTAGTAAATTTAAAAATTAGAAGTTCAATAAAATCTGGTTTAAAGATAATCTTTTGTATTGGAGAATCTTTATCTCAAAAGAAAAAAAGAGTAACAAAAAAAATTTTAACTCAACAAATTACGCAAGGATTAAAAGGAATAAAGAATAAAAAACATATACTTATAGCATATGAACCGATCTGGGCTATAGGAAGTGGTTTAATTCCAACAAACCCTGAAATATCCGAAATAATTGAGTTCATAAAAAAAAAAGTTAAAGGTTCAAAAGTTTTATATGGAGGTTCAGTTAATACAAAAAATATTAATGTTTTAAAAAAAATTAATAATGTAGATGGTTTTTTAATTGGAGGTGCTTCTCAAAACCCAAATAATTTAATTGATATAATAAAAAAAACCTTTAATTAGTCCGCATGGAAAATATTTTATTAATCTTGAATATTGTCTTTGCAATTATTCTTGTGCTTTTAGTTTTGATGCAAAAATCTGAGGGTGGAGCATTAGGAATAGGTGTTTCACAAGAAAATTTAATGTTCTCTAAATCTGCTGGAAACTTTATGACTAAAGTTACTGCAATAGTAGCAACGTTATTCATAATTTGTAGTTTAGCTCTTACTATCGTATCAAGAAGTGAACTTACTCCTACGAGCTCAGTTTTGGATACTGTTGAGGAAAAAACAGAAGATACCCCTGAAATTCCAGAAAATAATTAATTAATACTTTTCAATTCATTTTTTATTCGCTATAAGATACTTCCATGGCGCGATTTATATTTGTCACTGGCGGCGTGGTTTCTTCTCTAGGTAAAGGTCTCTCATCAGCTTCTCTAGCTTATTTGTTACAATCTAGAGGTTATAAAGTTAGATTAAGAAAATTAGATCCTTACCTTAATGTTGATCCTGGAACAATGAGTCCATTTCAGCACGGAGAAGTATATGTAACTGATGATGGAGCAGAAACAGATTTGGACCTTGGTCATTACGAGAGATTTTCTGGGGTATCAGCAAAAAAAACAGATAATATTACAACAGGAAAAATTTATAATGATGTTTTAAAAAAAGAACGTAAGGGTAAGTATTTAGGTAAAACAGTACAAGTCATTCCTCATATTACTGATCGTATTAAACAGTTTATAAAAAACGATTCATATAAAGAAGATTTTGTAATTTGTGAAATTGGTGGAATAGTAGGAGATATAGAAAGCCTGCCATTTGTAGAGGCAATAAGACAATTTGCTAACGATGTTGGTAAAAAGAATGCATTATTTATCCATTTAACATTAGTACCATATCTAAAAGCTTCTGATGAAATTAAAACAAAACCAACTCAACACTCAGTTAAAGAATTAAGAAGCATTGGTATTCAGCCAGATTTAATAATTTGTAGATCAGAAAGACCTATTCCTTTAGAGCATAAAAAGAAAATTTCTTTATTTTGTAATGTAGAAATTAAAAATGTAATTGAAACCATAGATGTTAAAACTATTTATGAAGCACCGATTAGTTTTTTCACTCAAAAATTAGATATTCAGGTTTTAAATTATTTTAGATTAAAATCAAAAAAACCTGCAAATCTGAAGCCTTGGAAAAAAATTACAAAAATTATATTACAAAACAAAAAACAAGTTAATATTGCAATTATTGGAAAGTATGTAGAGTTAAAAGATGCTTACAAATCTCTAGATGAAGCACTCACGCATGGGGGCATTGATAACAATATTAAAGTAAATTTAGTTAGAATTGACTCAGAAAAATTAAAAGTTTCAGAAATAAAGAAAAAGCTTAATAATATTTCAGGAATTTTAATTCCAGGAGGATTTGGTAAAAGAGGAACAGATGGAAAAATAGAAACAATAAAATATGCAAGAATTAATAAAATTCCATTTTTAGGAATTTGTTATGGTATGCAGATGGCAATTATTGAATTTGCTAGAAATCAATTGAACTTAAGAAATGCTACTTCAAGTGAATTTGATAAAAAAGGCTTACCAATAATCGGTCTGATAAATGAATGGACCAAAGATGGTAAAAAAATTAAAGGTACAGATAAAGACCTTGGTGGAACAATGAGGCTTGGGTCTTATGAGGCTAAGCTCAAAGAAAATTCAAAAATTAGAAAAATATATAAAGCTAAATCAATTAAAGAAAGACATAGACATAGATATGAGGTAAATATTGCTTTTAAAGATAAATTTGAAAAAAAAGGTATGATTTTTTCAGGTTTGTCGCCAGATAATAAACTTCCAGAGATTATAGAGTTAATAAATCATCCCTGGTTTATAGGTGTTCAATTCCACCCAGAATTTAAATCTAGACCTTTAGCACCTCATCCTTTATTCTCATCATTTATCAAGGCAGCAAAAAATCTTAAATGAGCAGCATTAAAGTACATTGTGGAAATATAGAAATTTCAAATGATAATAAAATTTGTATTATCTCAGGACCTTGCCAACTTGAAAGCGAGCAACATGCAATGGATATGGCTGGAAAAATTCAAGAAATTACAAAAAAATTAGGTTTTGGATTTATTTATAAAACTTCTTTTGATAAAGCAAATAGAACAAGCTTAAAAGGAAAAAGAGGAGCAGGTTTGGATGCTTCTCTACCAGTATTTGACAAAATTAAAAAAGAATTAGATATTCCGATTTTGACTGATATTCATAATGCAGAACAATGTTCTATAGTAGCTAATCATGCTGATGTACTTCAAATACCAGCCTTCTTATGTAGACAAACAGACTTATTAGTAGCAGCAGCAAAAACAAATAAAATTATAAATGTAAAAAAAGGTCAGTTCTTGGCACCGTGGGACATGGTTAATGTTACTAAAAAAATTTCAGATTCGGGAAATAAGAATATTTTAGTCACAGAGAGAGGCGCTAGCTTTGGTTATAATACTTTAGTTTCTGATATGAGATCATTACCAATTATGGCTAAGAATGGTTATCCAGTAATTTTTGATGCAACTCATTCAGTTCAACAACCTGGCGGACAGGGAGATTCCTCTGGAGGACAAAGAGAATTTGTAGAATATTTAGCAAGGGCTGCAGTGGCAGTTGGAGTTGCAGGAGTATTTATTGAAACTCATCAAGATCCTGACAATGCACCTTCAGATGGACCCAACATGGTACCATTGAATAAATTAGAGAATTTATTAAAACAATTAAACGATATAGATAATCTAATTAAAAAATAGTGAGCAAAATTTTAAAAGTAAAAGCACGTCAAGTATTTGACAGTAGAGGAAATCCAACTGTAGAGGCAGAAGTTTACATAAAAAATAATTCTGCATCTGCTATTTGTCCATCTGGTGCTTCCACAGGTACTTTTGAAGCTTTTGAGAAAAGAGATAAGAACAACAAAAGATATTTAGGAAAGAGTGTTTTAAACGCTGTTAATTTAGTTAACACAAAGATTTCAAAAAAATTAAAAGGACAAAATATTCATAATCAAGAAAGAATTGATGCATTACTAATTAACTTAGATGGTACAAGACAAAAATCTAATTTGGGTGCTAATGCAATGCTATCTGTTTCAATGGCAGTTAAAAAACTTTCTGCTAAAGCTAAAAAAATACCATTGTACAAAAGCTTTTCCAAAAAAAATAATTTCCAATTACCTTATCCATTAATGAATATTATTAATGGAGGAGCTCATGCAGATAATGGTCTAAGAATTCAAGAATTTATGATCAGACCAGATCGTGCAAAAAGTTTTTCTGAAGCTATGAGAATTTGTTTTTTAGTCATTAAAAACCTCAGTAAATTGATTAAAGATAAAGGTTTATCAACATCTGTGGGAGATGAAGGTGGATTTGCACCAATGATAAGTAGCAATAACCAAGCATTGGATTTGATTGTAAGTGCAATTAAAAAATCTGGATTTATTAATGGTAAAGATGTCTCTATTTGTCTTGATGTAGCTGCTAATGAGTTATTTAAAAAGAATAAATATTCAATTCATTCAAAAAAATATATTTCAGTAGATAAATCTATTAAAGAATACCAAAAAATAATTAAAAAATATAAAATCAAATCTATAGAGGACCCATTTGCAGAAAATGATTGGTTAGCATGGAGCAAATTAATGAAAACAATCAAAAAAGTTCAGATAGTAGGTGATGATTTATATGTAACAAATCTTGAAAGATTAAAAAAAGGTTTCTTAAATATTTCATCAAACTCTATTTTAATCAAGTTAAATCAAATTGGTACAGTTTCAGAGACATTAGATGTAATAAAATTTGCTCAAACTATTGGTTATAAAACTATCATATCTCACAGATCGGGCGATAGTGAAGACACTTTTATTGCTGATTTAGCTGTAGGAACTAATTCAAATCAGATTAAAACTGGATCTTTAGCAAGGTCAGAAAGAGTTGCTAAATATAATCAATTAATACGTATAGAAGAACAACTTGGAAAAAAAGCAATAATGAATAAAATTTACTAATGCTTAAAAACCTTCAAAAAAAATATTTTTTATTAGTTTCAACTTTTTTGATTTTATATTTTTTTTTCAATCTAATAACTGGCGACAGAGGTTTAGTTTCATATTTAGAAAAAAAAGAAATTCTAAGCGAACTTGAAATTAAAGAGGTAAATTTAATCAAAGAAATAGAAGAATTAGAGTTCAAAAACTCCCTGTTAAGTGACAATCTTGACCTTGATTATATAGAAACTTTAATTAGAGAGAGATTTCTATTTGGTAATAAAAACGAGACAATTTATATAATAAAAAATAATGACGCAAAAAATTAAACCTAGACACCCAGAAAAAGTAAAAAATCCTGTTAATCCAATTAAAAAAAAACCACATTGGATCAGATCTAAGTTAACTAATAGTAAAGAATTTTTTACCACGAAAACTGTAGTCAATAAAAGTAATCTTGTTACAGTGTGTCAAGAAGCTAACTGTCCAAATATAACTGAGTGTTGGAGTAAAAGACATGCAACCTTTATGATAATGGGCGATACATGTACTAGAGCTTGTGCATTTTGCGATGTTAAAACTGGTAAACCAGAAAAATTAGATCCATATGAAGATATCAAAATAGCTAATGCTGTTAAAAAATTAAATTTAAGACATGTAGTGATCACCTCTGTTGATAGAGATGATTTACCAGATGGAGGATCAAGTCATTTTAAAAAAGTTGTTCAAACGACCAGAAAAAAAAATCCTAATACCACTATTGAGGTTTTAACACCTGATTTTCTAAGAAAAGGAGACTCTTTTAAGCAATTACTTGAGGCAGATCTAGATGTTTTTAATCATAACATTGAAACAGTGCCTAGACTTTATTTAAAAGTTAGACCAGGAGCTAGATATTTTGCATCCTTAGAACTTCTTAAAAATGCAAAAAAAGATAATAATAAAGTTTTTACTAAATCAGGAATAATGGTTGGTCTTGGAGAGGAACATGATGAAATAATCCAAGTAATGGATGATTTGCGTTCAGCGAATGTAGATTTTATTACAATTGGACAATATCTTCAGCCATCTGTTAAACATCATCCTCTTGAAAGATATTATCATCCAGATGAATTTAAAGAATTAGAGCTTGTTGCAAAATCAAAAGGTTTTCTTTTAGTTTCATCATCCCCTTTAACCAGATCTTCTTATCATGCAGATGAAGATTTTGCTAAACTTAAAAAAAATAGATTGAATTTGAATTAATGCCAAAAGCTTCTGTAAAGAGGTTAATTGAATGTCAAAAAAAAGATTTAATTAATCTTGTACTTGATATTGAAAAATATCCCCAGTTTGTCCCCTTTTGTTACGATGCAAAAATTTATGAAAATAATATAGAAGGTGATTTACAAAAAATAATTGCTGACCTTACTATAGGTAAAGGACCATTTAAAGATACATATAAAAGTGATGTAGCTTTCGACAAGAAAAATGACTCAATACATGTTAAAAATCTAGACGGACCATTAAATCATTTATCCAATAATTGGACGTTTAGAGATAAAAAAAATGGTTTTACTGAGGTAATTTTTGATATTGATTTTGAGATTAAAAATAAATTTTTAAATTCTTTAATGGTTGTTTCTTTTCAATTCGGTCTAGAAAAAATAGCCGATGCCTTTCAAAAAAGAGCAGAGGAGTTATTTAACAGCCCTAAAAATTAAATTTAAAGCTTTTTTTACTGTAGCTTTTTGTATTAAAGATCTTTTCTTACTTTTAAACAAACACTTATTAATTTCTATTTTATTACCTTTTTTAACTCCAATATAAACTAAACCAACAGGTTTTTGTTTAGTTCCACCTTTAGGCCCTGCAATTCCAGTTATTGAAATATTTATATTAGCTCTAGATATTTTTGATAAACTTTTAACCATTGCAAAACAACATTCAGGACTTACAGCACCATATTTTTCAATAATATTTTGATTTACTTTAAGAACTTTAATTTTTGCCCAGTTAGAATAGGTAATAAGGCCTAAATCAAATACTTTTGATGCACCACTGGTTGATGTAATTGCGCTAGCTAACAACCCACCTGTACACGATTCTGCAAATGAAATTTTAAGTTTTTTTTTAGATAATATTCTTATCAAAGATTTCATTAGATAAAATAACTACTTAAAATCATAAAACAAATTAAAGATAAAACAACATAAAAACCAGCACATACATCATCCATGATTACTCCAAAACTATTTTTGAAATTTTTATCAAAAAAACTTACTGGAAATGGTTTCACTATGTCAAAAAATCTAAATAATATAAAAATAATAATATAAAAAATTAAAGCTTCATTTTCTGACTTTTCTGTTCCATGTGAAATTTCATAAAGATAAATTGGTATAGATTGACCAATAAATTCATCTATAATTATTTCTTTTGGGTCTTTGTTTTCATTGTCTTTTATATGGTGTGCAACTGCTGAAAAAGAAAAAATAAAAATAGTTATTAAAATTATCAATATTACGTTTGAAGTTAAATTTAATATATGGAAAAAAAAGTATAATAAAATTATTGTTACAAACGATCCAAAGGTGCCAGGAATTTTAGGAATTTTTCCTAGACCTAACATTGTAACAAATAATGTATTTAAAGTTTTAATCATATTGTGTAATTGAAATTATTACTTCGCAAGCAATAGCTTTTTCTTTTCCAATTAATCCTAATTTTTCTACTGTTTTACCTTTCAAATTTATAAGGTCTTTACTTAAATGCATTAGATTTGATATCGAATTTATTATTTTATTTCTATATTTCGAAACTTTTGGTTGTTCACAAATTAAATTGATATCTAGGTTATTAATGTAAAAATTATATTTTTTTAGATTATCTACGATAGGCTTTAGCATTTTAGGCGATCTGATATTCTTAAATTTTTTTGTATTAGGAAAATAAGTGCCAATATCTTTTTTTCTGATTGCTCCTAAGATTGCGTCAATAATAGCATGTAAGATTACATCACCATCTGAATGACCTTTAAGTCCTGAATGAAATGGTATGTTAATACCACCAAGATACAGTTTTTTTTTTCTAATTAATTTATGTAAATCAAAACCTATACCATAATAAGTTTTTAAAGATTTTAAATCATCTAAGTAAGTAATCTTATTATTTCTATTTTCTCCTGGTATAAATTTAATTTTATAGTTTGCATTTATAAAAAGTGTAGCTTCATCACTAATTTTAGTTCTTTGTTTTTGTGAAAGATTAAATAAATCTTTATATCTAAAAGCCTGTGGAGTTTGAGTTAGTATTGAATTATTTCTATTAAGGTTAAATATCTGATTTTGTACTTTATATTTTATTGAGTCTTTTGAATAAACAACAGGTACAACTGCTTTATTTTTTTTTAAATTTTTAATTATATTTTTAAGTAATTTGATTGAAAAATCTGGTCTCGCTGCGTCATGTATAAAAACATTATTTGGTTTATATTTTCTTATATATTTTAAAGCGATTAATGATGAGTCTGAGCGCTCCTTTCCGCCTTTGATTATTTTAATTTGTTTAGGATATTTTTTTTTCTTAATATGATTGATATTATTAGTCACGATCACTATCTTTTTAAAAAGCTTAGAATTTAGAGATTTTTCAATTGAGTGTTCAATTATTTCCTTATTTTTATAATAATAAAACTGTTTAGCTATTTTTTTATTAAATCTCTTACTTTTTCCAGCTGCTAAGATTACAAAAAAGTTGTTCATTTTTAGAAATATATATATGAACTTATATAATTAAACTTATTAATAATGACTGAATTTCTTAAAAAAAATTTAATTATCATTATATTGTTTTTGATAACACTTTTTACTGGTTTTTTCACTTTTCTAACCTTCATAGACAAGAGTTTTCTTCAGCTAAATCCAACTAATTTACAATATTTATTAATTGGAAATATCTTATTAATTTTTCTTCTTTTCATTTTTGTTTTTATGGAGATAAAAAAATCCATTAAATCTGATATTGATAAAGACGGAGCTAACTCTAATAAAAAATATATTACTTATTTTTCTCTATTTACACTTATACCTTCAATCCTTATATCAATATTTTCACTTTTTTTATTTTCATTTGCTCTAGAGAAATATTTTGATAAGAAAGTAACAACAGTTGTAAATAATTCTTATGAACTTGCTAAGAATTACGTCACAGAAGTTCAAGATAAAGTTAAATCAGAAATTATCTTAATTGCATTTGATATAAATAAAAGTGCTAAATTTTTAAATGATGACAAAAAAGAATATCTAAGATTTTTGAATACTCAAAAAATTATTAGAAAGATGGATGAAATACATATTATTGATATTAAAAAAAATTTATTATTTTCAAATATTAAAGATAAATCCAAATATACACCTCCTATGGATAGAGCTTTACAATTAGTCATAGAAGATGATAGGCCGTTAAAAATTCTTAATGCACAAGAAAATATATCTGCAGCTATTATGAGACTACAAGCGTTTAATGACAGATTTTTGTATGTAGTAAAATATCTTGATCCTAAAATTTCTAATTATTTAAATGAATCTCAAGAAGCAATTAATTTTTATTATAATATTGAGGAGAAAAGTACTGGAATAAAAATTTCTTTTGCAATCATATATTTGATAGTTGTAACTTTATTATTATTTATTTCTATTTCTATTGCCATACGTTTTTCATCAAGATTCTTTAGATCGATAAATAATTTAATCTATGCTTCCAATGCGATTGGAGCCGGTGATTTAAGTACAAAAGTTCCTGAAATTAAAACTGATAAAGATCTTGAAATTCTAAATAAAAATTTTAATTCAATGATAAATAAACTTAAGAATCAACAAGAAAAATTAATTATAAATGAAAGACACGAAGCATGGGAAACCCTTGCAAGAAAACTTGCTCATGAAATTAAAAACCCATTAACTCCAATACAATTGACAATTGATAGACTACAAACAAAATATTCAGATTATATTTCAAACATTGATAAAGATAATTATAAAGAAAATTTAAATATAATTAAGAATCAAATTAAACAAATTGGTAATTTAGTAAATGAATTTTCAGATTTTGCAAGAATGCCAAAACCTATTCTTAAAGACAATGATCTAGTAAATTTACTTAAAGAAAATATCAGACTTTTACAAAAACTCGATAATACAATTAACATTGAGCTAGATTCAAATGTGAATGAAATAGTCTTTAATAGTGATAAAGAACAATTAAGCAGAGTTTTTTTTAATTTAATTAAAAATTCAATTGAAAGTATTCATCAAAAAAGCACAAATAACTCAAATTTTGTAAAAAAAATTACTATTGAAATTAATAAGTTTGATGACAATATAACAATTAAGATTATAGATAATGGTATTGGTTTTGATATATTTTCAAAAGATATTAAAAATATATTAAATCCATATTTTACAACAAAAAAAAATGGAACTGGCTTAGGTCTATCAATTGTTAACAAGATTATAAATGATCATAATGGTAAGATTGAATTTATACCTATTGATAACGGTGCTAAAGTTCAAATAAATTTTGATTTAAATGAAGGCAGAAATATTAATAGTTGATGATAATTCAGATATTAGGAATATCCTAAATGAATTAATTTTAGATGCAGGCTACAAAACAAGATTGGCAGCAAATTACAATCAAGCTTTAAACGAAATTGATAAAAAGATGCCTGATGTCGCTATTTTAGATGTTAAATTAGATAAAGGTGACAATGATGGAATTGAGTTATTAGCTCATATTAAGTCAAAAAATAATGATGTGCCTGTTATAATGATTTCTGGTCATGCAAATATAGAAATGGCTGTTAAATCTTTGAAACATGGGGCTTTTGAATTTATAGAAAAGCCTTTTGATCAAACTAGATTATTAAATTTTATATCTAGGGCAGTTGAAAATTTGAGTTTAAAAAGCCAAAATAAAGAATATGAAACTAAATTATTTTCCTCTTATGATTTAATTGGAGATAGTAAAAATATTTCATCAATAAGAGATCAAATAAATAAGATTTCTTTAACTGAGAGCAGAATACTTATTACAGGACCATCTGGTTCTGGAAAAGAACTTGTTGCAAGAAAAATTCATAAAAAATCAAAAAGAAATAAAAAACCTTTTATTATTCTTAACGGAGCATTATTAGATAATGACAAATATGAATTAGAGTTATTTGGTGAAGAAAAACAAGATGGATCAATTTCTTATGGTGCACTTGAGAAAGCAAATAATGGTACACTTTTAATTGATCATATTTCTGAAATACCTTTAGATATTCAATCTAAAATTTTGAGAGTTTTAATTGACCAAAAATTTAAACGAATTAATGGATCTAGTGATATAAAAGTTGATGTACGACTAATTTGCACATCCACCAAAACTTTAAAAAATGAAATTCAGCTAGGAAATTTTAGGGAAGATCTTTACCATAGAATTAGCGTCTTTGAAATAAGCATAGACTCGTTAAACAATAGAATTTCAGATATTCCACTATTAATAAAATATTTTTCAGAGAAGATTTCAGTAAATTATAATATTAAAACATTAGAAATTGATGAAAATGATAGTTATATTTTAAATCATAATTGGAAAGGAAATGTAAGAGAATTAAGAAACTTAATTGAGAGAATTGCAATATTGCAGCCTGAAAACAGTGATAAAATATCCAACATAATTAAAGAGTCCTTAAAAAGTGATCATTTACATGATAAAATTGCGGAAAATAGCCTATCAGTACCATTAAAAGAAGCTAGAGAAAAGTTTGAAAAAGAGTATTTAACAGTCCAATTAAAAAAATTTAATGGAAATATTTCTAAAACTGCTAATTTTGTTGGAATGGAAAGAAGCGCACTTCATAGAAAACTTAAAGGACTAGGAATTAAAGAATTCAATTAAATGAATATAATTATTTGTGGAGCTGGTAGAGTTGGGTTTACTATTGCTAAATTATTAAGTGAACAAGGTCATTCAATAACTGTAATTGATCCGTCTAGTGAGGATATCCAAAAAATTAATGATAGTTTGGATGTAAAGGCAATTGTAGGAAAAGGCACTTACCCATCTATACTTGAAAAAGCTAATGCAACTGATGCAGATATGATTATTGCTGTTACCAGAAATGATGAAATTAATATGTTAATTTGCCAAATAGCTTATTCAATATTTAATATACAAAAAAAAATTGCTAGAATTCGTTCACAAGATTATTTAAACCCTAAATTTACAAGAGTTTATAATAAAGAAAACTTACCTATTGATGTAATTATTTCACCAGAGATCGAAATAGCAAAATCTATTCAGAGAAAACTGGAAGCTCCTGGTGCACTTGATAGTGTTCCTTTTTCTGAAAATAATATTAGATTACTTGAAATTCTTATCAAAGATGATTGTAAGTTAATAAATATTAAACTAAATGAGTTAACAAAAAAATTTCCTCAGTTAGATGCAAATATAATTGCGATTATAAGAAAAGACAAAACATTCATCCCAAAAAAAACAGATAGTATTGAGATAGGAGATAAGATTTATGTAATAATAAATTCTTCTCAAATGCAAGAAACTTTAGATGCTTTTAGTCATGAAGAAAAGATTTCAAAAAAATTACTGATAATAGGCGGAGGTAATATAGGATATAATTTAGCTAAAAACTTAGAGGAAAGTCAAAATTCTGTAAGAGTAAAAATAGTAGAGAAAAATAAAGAAAGGGCAGAATATTTAGCCAACAATTTAAACAATACAATTATAATTAACGGTAATGGTTTAGACGAAGAAACTCTTGAAGAAGCAAATTTAGGAGAAGCTGAAACAGTATTGGCTTTAACTAATGATGATGAAGATAACTTAATGGTAAGTGTTCTTGTTGAGAAATTTGCTAAAGATCAAAAAGATGTAGATGATAAAAGAACTATGGCATTAATCAATAAACCAAATTATTCTTTACTTCAATCATCATTAAAAATTGATGATATTATTGATCCAAGAATGAATACAGTCTCAAGTATTTTAAAACACATTCATAAAGGCACAATCGAAAATGCTTACACTATTTCAAATGGTGAGTATGAAGTCATAGAGGCTGAAATTATAGAAACTTCAGAGTTAATAAATAAAGAATTAAAGAATACAAATTTACCAGATGAAATTAGAATTGGTGCAGTATTAAGAGATAAAAAAGTAATTATACCAAGATCTGATTTTGTTTTTCAAAAGGAAGATAACGTAGTTTTCATTGCTAAAAATGACACGATACCAACTGTAGAGAATATTTTTAGGTTAAGTTAATAAAATTAATGTTCAACTTACGAATAAGATATTTAAGTTTCTTTTTTGGTCTAATTACAATTTTTTCTTTTTTAAATGTTGTTTATTCTTATTATCTAAATTTATATCTAAATCTTAATACTTATTACATAAGTCTAATTTCATCATTACTAATTGCTTTATTATTTTATAAATTTGAAATAAGAAAAATTAAAATATCTATTTTTGACAAAATTTTAACTGTATTTTTTGGTTATTTATGTCTTCCATTAATATTATGTTTACCATTTTATTTTAGTATTTATGATTTAACTTTTTTGAATGCTTATTTTGAATCAATTTCAGGTTTTACCTCCACTGGATTTACTATTTTTGAAAATATAAAACATATTGATGAAAGTTTAATTTTATGGAGATCATCAATTCAATGGATTGGTGGCTTGTATTTTTTATTTTCAATTATTTACTTAATAGACATTTATGATGAAAATTTTAAAAAATCATTAACAAACTATTTATCATTTAATAGTTCTGAAATATTGAAACAATCAATTAAAATATTAATCCTTTATTCAGGATTAACATTATTAATATTTGTGATTTTAAATTTAATTTCAATAAGAAGTTTTAATGCGTTGAATTTAGCATTCACAATAATATCCTCTGGAGGTTTTTTACCAAGTAATGAACTTTCAAACATTTTAAAAAATAATACACAAATATTTATTTTTTCGTTATTGTTATTATTTTCTTATTTTAGTATTTTTTTTACATACAATTTATTATTTATAAAAAAGAAAAGTATTAATTTTTTTTACGAAGATCTTCATCTTATTTTTTACTATTTAACAGTAATTTCATTATTTTTTTTATTTTTTTCTTTTAATAATGATTTTTCAAAAAATCTTCTCTCAGTATCTAGTAGTATGTCTAATATTGGATTTTCAATAAATTATGATCAATCAAATCTAAATATAATTTATCTAATTTTGGTTATAATTGGTGGTTCCTTTTTTTCTACCAGCTCTGGTTTAAGATTTATAAAGATTTACTCTTTGTTTAAGTATTCTATTAATCAGATTTTATCATTTAGTAAGCCGAAAAACATTTTTATGAATAAACTATTATTCACAAAAATTAATTTTGATTTAAAAGAAATAAATAAGTATTTTTTAACAATTATTATATTTATAGTCAGTCTATTTATTTTGACTATATTGTTAAGTTTTGCTTCTTTGGATTTTGAGACCGCTTTTAAGCTTTCAATATTGACGATAATGAATACGGTCAACTCCTCGTCTTATGGATTATCAGATTTTGATTTTTTTAACCTTCATTATTTTACTAAAAATTGTTTAATTTTATTTATGATAATCGGTAGAATTGAATTGTTAACAATTCTTATTATTGTTAAAAAATTTCTTTTTAAAGATTAGATATTTATTGTATATGTATACAAATTTTGCGCCCTTAGCTCAGCTGGATAGAGCATCGGTTTTCTAAACCGAGGGTCGGAGGTTCGAATCCTCCAGGGCGCGCCATTTTTCTCATTTTTTAATATAATATTTTACTTGACTAGATTTCCCTAAAATTAATTTACCTAATTAATTTCCCTTGAAGACTTTTTTCTTACATGTTTAAATTGTGAATATTCAAATTAATTTTTGAATTATTTGTTAACAAATAATAACTAAAAGGAAGAATAATGTTTAAATACTTAAAACAATTAACTTCTTTAGTTGCTATGGTTGCTGTGTTGTTTACTTTTACAACAGAAACTATGGCTGCTAAAAAATCTAAGACACTTAAAAACACTCAAAAAAAGGGTTTTGTAAGATGTGGAGTTTCTCAAGGTCTTCCAGGATTTTCTAATGCTGATGCTGCAGGAAATTGGACTGGTGTTGACGTTGATGTATGTAGAGCAGTAGCTGCTGCGGTATTAGGTGATGCAAACAAAGTTAAGTTTACACCACTAAGTGCTAAAGAAAGATTTACAGCTTTAACTTCTGGTGAGATTGATATCTTATCAAGAAACACAACTTGGACTCTTTCAAGAGATGCTGATATCGGACTTACTTTTGTAGGTGTAAACTTTTACGATGGACAAGGTTTCATGGTAAGAAAAAGTTCTGGTATTACATCAACTAGCCAATTCAAAAATGGTATCTCAGCTTGTACAAACATTGGTACAACAACTGAGTTAAATATGAGAGACTTCTTTAATTCAAGAGGAATTTCTTATGAACCAGTTGCTTTTGAAAAAGCTGACGAAGTTGTAGCTGCCTACGATGCGGGTAGATGTGATACTTATACTACTGATAAATCTGGTTTAGCTGCTCAAAGAACTAAAATGAAAAACCCTGATGAACACATTGTTCTACCAGAAACTATTTCTAAAGAACCTTTAGGACCAGTTGTAAGACAAGGTGACTCAGTTTGGGAAGATATCGTAAGATGGTCTTTGAATACTATGATTGAAGCTGAAGAATACGGTATTACTTCAGCCAATGCGGACTCGATGAAAACTTCAGATAACCCACAAATCAAAAGACTTGTTGGTGCTGAGGGTGAAATGGGTGCAGCATTTGGTTTAGATAATGAGTGGAACTTAAGAATTATCAAACAAGTTGGTAACTATGGTGAAAGTTATAAGAGAAATATAGCTGACACTGGTATTTTACCAGACAGAGGTCCAAATGAATTATGGACTAAAGGTGGTATTTTATACGTTCCGCCATCTAGATAATTTAAAGTTATAAATTAATTAAAAAGGGCTAGATTTTTCTAGCCCTTTTTTTTATAAACTCATATATTGTCCCCACTGTGAATTTTAAACTTAAAGATATAGGCCCACAATTAATGACAGTTATAGCTGTTGTTTTAGTCTTTGGTTTTTTTACTTATAATGCACAGGTCAATATGGAGAATAGAGGGATTGATTTTGGTTATGGATTTTTATCCCAAGAATCTTCATTTGATGTTCAATTTTCTTTAATTGAATATGATGGATCTCACTCTTACTTTAGAGCGTATTTAGTTGGTTTATTAAATACTATTCTTGTTTCTGTTATAGGAATATTTTTTGCTACAATACTTGGAGTAGTTGTTGGAATTGCGAGATTGTCTCCAAATTATTTAATTAATAAATTTGCAGCTTTTTACGTAGAGTTTTTTAGAAATATCCCATTGCTATTACAAATTTTTTTTTGGTATTTCGCTGCGTTGAGAGCTTTACCACTTCCACAAGATGCAGAGGCAATTTTTGGAGTCACATTTTTAACAATAAAAGGATTATATGTTCCAGCTTTTATTTGGCAAAATTTTAATATTTTCTTTTATTCAATTGTCGCCGCAATAATCGCAATAATTATTATTCGTATTCAAGCTAAAAGATTGCAAGAAACTCAAGGTAAACAAACTCCTGTTTTATTTATTTCAATAGGATTGATTTTGATATTGCCTCTTTTAAGTTTTTTAATTGGAGGTGTAAGATTATCATTTGAAATTCCTGTTTTAAAACAATTAGCAACAACATCATTTATTTACGAAGGTGGCGTAAGTTTACCGCCTGAATTAATTGCTTTAGCTCTATCTTTATCGTTATACACTGCTACTTTTATAGCTGAATGTGTCAGGGCTGGTATTCAAGGTGTGGGTAAAGGCCAAAAAGAAGCTGCAGCATCAATTGGTTTAACTCCAAATCAAGTACTTAAATTAGTAGTAATGCCTCAAGCTCTAAGAATAATAATTCCACCTACAACAAATCAATATTTAAATCTTACTAAAAATTCATCACTAGCTGCAGCGATAGCTTATCCAGATTTAGTATTAGTTTTTGCTGGAACAGCTTTAATGCAAACAGGTAAAGCGATTGAAATTGTTTCTATAACAATGTTTACATATTTATCATTGAGTATTTCAATTTCGATATTAATGAATTGGTACAATAAAAAAATAGCAATACAGGAAAAATAGTGTCTAAAATTAATTTTTTAAAACCAGATAAATCTAACCTTTATACTTTTTTATACTTAGGTACTTTTTTATTCTTTATTAGTGTTTTAGATGTTTTATTAAATTCTTTTTTTAGTTTAAACATAACAGGTTTTTTACCAGAATTTTTAAGTTTTTTATTACCACTAATTTTAGGTTTTATTGGACTTTATTTTATAAGAATTGAATTAAGTGGAATAAAACAATTAGACTTATTAAACAAACATATAAATACCAATAACTTTAACGCTATTTTATCTTTATTAATTATATTTATAATTTTAAAATCAATTCCACCTATATTAAGTTGGTTTTTTGTTGATGCTAGCTTTGCAGGTGATTCTAAAGATGTTTGTTCCGGATCAGGAGCGTGCTGGACATATATAAAAGTTTGGATGAGAAGATTTATGTATGGAATGTATCCAAATGGTGAACAATGGAGGATAAATTTATCATTTATAGCTTTAGCTTTACTTGGCTCAGTTGGGTATTTTGCTACTAATAAATTCAAAAAATACTTAACCCTTTATTATGTGGTAATTTATCCGTTTATAGCTTTTTTATTTATATTTTTTTTTATTTCTGGTGGTCCAATATTTTTTGATTTTTCTTATGGAATTATTGCAGCAATTTTATCAATAATTGTTGGGTTTTTTATTCCTAGCAAATTTAAATTTTATTATTTTTTAGTAGTTCCTTTTGCGCTTTATATTTTATTAAAGTATTTTCTTTTTTTTGAGGAATATATAGAGCTAGGTAAATTAGATGGTTTAAATTGGGTAGAAACAGGTGCTTGGGGAGGTTTATCACTTACTTTTATAATATCTTTTTTCTGTTTAATATTCTGTTTTCCCATAGGGATGGCTTTTGCCTTAGGAAGAAGGTCAGGATTTCCACTCATTAGATATATTTCAATAGGTTTTATTGAATTTTGGAGAGGTGTTCCTTTGATAACAGTTTTATTTATGTCTGCAGTTATGTTTCCTATGTTTTTACCAGCAGATTTTTTTATAGATAAATTAGTAAGATGTATAATAGCTATTTCATTATTTGAAGCAGCTTATGTTGCTGAAGTAATAAGAGGGGGGCTGCAAGCTCTTCCAAGAGGCCAATATGAAGCTGCAAAATCTTTAGGAATGGGTTATTGGAGAATGCATATATTTGTAATTTTACCTCAAGCATTGAAACTGGTAATTCCCGGAATAGCAAATACTTTCTTGGCATTAGTAAAAGATACACCTTTAATATTTGTGGTCGGATTATTAGAAATAGTAGGAATGTTGAATCTTGCAAAAACAAATCCAGAATGGTTGGGTTTTGCTATGGAAGGATACGTTTTTGCTGCAATAATTTTCTGGATTATTTGTTATGCAATGAGTAAATATAGTTATAATCTAGAACAAAAATATAAAACTGATCGATAAAATATATGTCAAATAATATAATTCAAATAAATAATATGAATAAATGGTTCGGGGATTTTCAAGTTTTGAACGGAATAAATTTAGAAGTTAAAGCTAAAGAAAAAATTGTTGTTTGTGGTCCTTCTGGTTCAGGTAAGTCTACATTAATTAGGTGTATTAATAGACTAGAAGAACATCAAGAAGGAGACATCATTGTTGATGGTACAACATTGACTGAAGACACTAAAAATATAGAACAAATAAGAGCAGAAGTTGGAATGGTATTTCAACAATTTAATTTATTTCCACATTTATCGATTTTAGATAATTGTACCCTAGCTCCTATATGGGTAAAAAAAATGCCAAAAAAAGATGCAGAAGAATTAGCTTTAAAACATTTGGAAAGAGTTCAAATATTAGATCAAGCTCAAAAATACCCAGGTCAGCTTTCTGGGGGTCAGCAACAAAGAGTTGCCATAGCTCGTGCACTTTGTATGGAGCCTAAAATAATGCTTTTTGATGAACCAACATCTGCCCTAGACCCTGAAATGATTAAAGAGGTGTTGGATGTTATGGTCAATTTAGCAAAACAAGGAATGACAATGATAGTAGTAACACACGAAATGGGCTTCGCAAAAGAAGTTGCAGATCAAATGATCTTTATGGACGAGGGAAAAATAGTAGAGAAAGCTGATACAAAGGAATTTTTTGCAAATCCAAAGAGTGAAAGAACAAAACTTTTTTTGAGCCAGATACTATAGTCATTACTAATAGCAAGAAAAATTTCTTCATTTTATGCTTAAGTAATGCTTGACATAATTTCTTATATTTGCCTTTTTCGCTAAAAAAAATATAAAATTATTGTTGCAGAGGGTATCAAAAACTAGTTCAATAAGTTTTTAAAAAAATTAAGAGGGGTCTTAATGGAAGATAATTTTAATAAGCATTTAGGCAATAAGCTTAAGCTTAGAAGACTTGCACTAGGTTTAACACAAACTAAAGTAGCAAAAGCAATTAACGTTACATTTCAACAAATACAAAAATATGAAAAAGGAACTAATGGCGTAAGTTCAATAAGATTACTACAACTATCAAATTATTTAAAAGTACCAATAAATTATTTTTTTGAAGATTTTTCTGAATACTTGATAAATCTAGAAAAATCCCAAGAAGGTCATATGAATGTTAATTATAATTTTTTAGTTAAATTATATTCTGAGCTTAATGCAGATCAAAAAATAAAATTTAATAAATCATTGCAACTATCAAACAACGTAATTTCAAAGGTTGGATAAATATAATTGGCTCCTCGGGCAGGACTCGAACCTGCGACCAATTGATTAACAGTCAACTGCTCTACCAACTGAGCTACCGAGGAATGTTTAAGTCAAGCAATACTTATTTCAAATATATATTTTTGTCAAAATCTTTTAAAAAATAACTTGGAGGCAACGCCCGGAATCGAACCGGGATACAAGGATTTGCAATCCTCTGCGTAACCATTCCGCCACGTTGCCAAGTAGTTATTAGGTTTACTTGATTATAAATATCAATGATTCACTTAATTACAACATTAATAAATCATAAAACATTTGATTAATATTTTAATAAACATTTTTTTTGATGTCGATAAATTATGATATCTATTATAGATAGATAGGTATGTTTAGACTTTCATTTTTATGACCGATAAAACTAGAGATAGATCTATAGAAGAGCTTACTACTAGAAAAATAGAGTTTCTAAAAGTTTGCGACATTCTTGATTCAAATAAAATTATTTATTATTTACAAACAGGTATTCTCTTAGGAGCAATAAGAGATAAAGATTTTATTAAATGGGATTGGGATATTGAGATTAGTGTTTTTTCTGAAGATTTTTTTCCAAAAATTGATCTTATTGTTAAAGATTTAGAAATAAATAATTTTAAAATGATCAAAATAATAAAAAATAAAGAAGATTCCAAAATTGACTTTATTGGTAAATATCCAGCAGATGTTTCAAGATATACAATCTATTCTTGGAATTATTCCAAAATAAAAGATATGTATTGGCGAAGAGAGCGTTATGTTCCATCAAAATTTTTAAATACATTTTCTAAAGTGAGTTTATTTGATCGGCAATTTAATTGTCCAAAAAATCCAGAAGAATATCTATCATTTGCATATGGAAACTGGAAAATACCACTAAGAACTTCTGATAAAGACTTATATATGTCTAAAAATTTTAGAAATGCCAAGATTGTTATTATTGATAATTTTAAAAAAAAAATTCAAAAAACCATTTATGCAATTTGGAAATTATTTAAATGATTATTTGATTTTAAAAAAAAATTACATAATGAAAAAAACTATAATATTATAAAAATTTATGGAAGATAATAAATATGATCATAATACTGTTGAAGATAAAATTTATTCATACTGGGAAACTAATAATTTATTTAAGCCGCAATCAAATTTAAAAAAATATTCGGTGGTAATACCTCCACCCAACGTTACAGGATCTTTGCATATGGGTCATGCTCTTAATAACTCTATTCAAGATTTACTAGTTCGTTATCATAGAATGAATAGTTTTGAAACTTTGTGGCAACCTGGCACTGACCATGCTGGTATAGCTACTCAAGCATTAGTAGAGAAAAAATTAGATTCTGAAAAAGTAAATAAAAATGAAATTGGTAGAGAAAAATTTATTGAAAAAGTTTGGGAGTGGAAAGACCAATACGGGGATATAATAATTAATCAATTAAAAAAACTTGGTTGTTCTTGTGATTGGTCAAGAAATGCTTTTACAATGGATGAGAATTTATCAAAGTCAGTAATAAAAGTTTTTGTTGATCTTTATAATAAAGGTTTGATTTATAAAGATAAGAAATTAGTTAATTGGGATACAGTTTTAAAAACTGCAATTTCAGATTTAGAGGTGGATCAAAGAGAAGTAAATTCAAAAATTTATTATATTAGATATCCTATAGATGGAGCTGATAAATTTATAACAATAGCTACTACAAGACCTGAAACAATGCTTGGTGATACAGCAATTGCTGTAAATCCAAAAGATGAGCGGTTCAAATCTTTTGTTGGAAAAACAGTTACTATTCCAATTGTTGGAAGAAAAATAAAAATTATAAAAGATGATTACGCAGATCCAGAACAAGGAACAGGAGCATTAAAGATAACTCCTGCACATGATTTTAATGATTATGAAATAGGTCAAAGAAATAATCTTGAAATAATAAATATTTTTACCGAGGCAGGCAAAATTAATAAAAATGCTCCAGAAAATTATATAGGTCTTGATAGATTTGAAGCTAGAAAAAAAATTTTAAAAGAACTTAAAGAAAAAGAATTTTTTGTTAAAGAAGAGAACATTAAAAACAAAGTTCCTTACGGTGATAGATCAAATTCCATTATAGAACCATTGTTGACTGAACAATGGTTTGCTGATGCTGGTAAATTATCTATTAAAGCCAAGAAAGTTGTAAGCTTAAAAAAAACTAATTTCTTTCCTGAGAACTGGTCAAAAACATATTTTCAATGGATGAATAATATTGAGCCATGGTGTATTTCAAGACAACTGTGGTGGGGACATCAAATCCCAGCATGGTATGGACCTGATGGTAAAGTTTTTGTTGCGAAAAATTTAAATGAAGCAAAAACACAGGCTAAAAAACATTACGGTAAAGAAGTAGATCTAAATCGTGACCCAGATGTTCTGGATACCTGGTTTTCATCTGGTTTATGGCCTTTCGCAACTCTTGGGTGGCCAGATGATAAAAAATATGTCGATAAATTTTACCCAACATCAGTATTAGTTACAGGTTTTGATATAATATTTTTTTGGGTTGCAAGAATGATAATGTTTGGAACAGAATTTTTAAATAAAGAACCATTCAAAGATATTTATGTTCACGCATTAGTGAGAGATGAAAAAGGACAAAAAATGTCAAAATCTAAAGGTAATGTAATTGACCCCTTAGATTTGATTAAAAAATATAGTGCAGATGCTTTAAGATTTACATTACTATCAATGGCGTCCCCTGGAACTGATGTCAAACTTTCTGAAGACAGAGTAAAAGGTTATAGAAATTTTTTAAATAAATTATGGAATGCCAATAATTTTTTAATTACTAATGAGTGTGATTTTAAAGATATAGACAAAGTTCCAAATCTTAATGTAAATATAAACAAATGGATCTACTATGAGCTTATTGAAGCAAAAAATAAAATAGAACGTAACCTCAAGGATTATAGATTTGATGAGGCTGCTAAAAATGCCTATCAATTTGCTTGGCATTTTTATTGTGATTGGTATTTGGAATTATCTAAAACAATACTTAATTCAAATGACAAAAAAGCTATAGTAGAAGTTAAAAAAGTATCATCTTTTATTTTTAAACAAATTCTTATTTTATTACATCCATTTATTCCCTTTGTAACAGAAGAAATTTGGCTAAAAAATAAGTTCGATAACAATGGAAGTGATTACTTGATGCTTAAAAATTGGTTTTCTGGTAAAATTAATAAAGATAGCAGCACAGAACAGGTTGAAAATATTATTGATATTATTTCAGAAATTAGATCATTTAAAAATGAGCTTAATATAAGTCCGGGTTCATTTATTGATATATCAATAGCAAATATTAAGCAAAATCAGAAAAAATTTATTAATACAAATGAGGTAATACTCAAAAAACTTGGAAGAATTAATAATATATTTAATAAAGATTTGGATAAACCAGCTGCAACAATGATTATTTCTGGTGAGTTATTTAAGATTTACTTTGATAAAGATGTTGATTTGGAATTGATAAAGAAAAATTTAATAAATAAACAGAAAAAATTAGAACAAGAAATGAATATAATATCTAAAAGATTAGAAAATAAAAATTTTGTAGGTCGAGCACCAAAAGAGATTGTAGAACAGGAAAAAAATAATTATGATAATTTAAAAAACGATGTTGAAAAAATATCATTAACAATTAAGGGTATATAATGGCAAAATTTAATAAAAAAAAACTTCCAAGTCGACATACATCGTTAGGTCCAGATAGAGCTCCTCATAGATCTTTTTATTATGCAATGGGAGAAACAGAAAAGGATGTTGCTAAACCTTTTGTTGGTGTAGTTTCAACATGGAATGAAGCTGCACCTTGTAACATTGCTTTAATGAGACAAGCTCAATCAGTTAAAAAAGGTGTAAGAACAAAAGGAGGCACACCAAGAGAATTTTGTACAATTACAGTGACTGATGGAATTGCAATGGGTCATGAAGGAATGAAGTCGTCATTAATTTCCAGGGAAGTAATTGCAGACTCAGCAGAATTAACTGTTAGAGGTCATTGTTATGATGCTTTAGTTGGTATAGCCGGTTGTGATAAATCATTGCCAGGTTTGATGATGGCAATGGTTCGTTTAAATGTTCCTAGTGTATTTATCTATGGCGGATCAATTCTTCCAGGCAGATATAAAGGTAAAGATGTGACTGTTGTAGATGTGTTTGAAGCTGTTGGAAAACATTCTTCTGGTCAAATATCCACTAAAGAATTAAGAGAATTAGAATTAGTAGCATGTCCAAGTGCTGGTGCTTGTGGCGGTCAATTTACAGCAAATACTATGGCATGTGTATCGGAAGCAATTGGTTTAGCATTACCTTATTCTGCAGGAACTCCTGCTCCTTATGAGGAACGAGATAAGTATGCAAAAGAAAGTGGTAAAGCAGTTATGAATCTTTTAGCAAAAGGGATTAAGCCAAGAAATATTGTTACTAGAAAATCTCTAGAAAATGCAGCAACAATTGTTGCTGCAACAGGAGGATCAACAAACGCTGCATTACATTTACCAGCTATTGCAAATGAGGCTGGTATTAAATTTGATCTAATGGATGTAGCTAAAATTTTTAAAAAAACACCTTATCTTGCTGATTTAAAACCAGGAGGAAAATATGTTGCAAAAGATATGTGGTTAGCTGGTGGTGTTCCTATGTTACTAAAAACACTTTTCGATGGTGGTTATATACATGGAGATTGTATGACTGTAACAGGCAGAACTATGAAAGAAAATTTAAGAAAAATTAAATTTAACCCCAAACAAAAAGTTCTAAGAGCTTACAATAATCCTTTATCTCCTGATGGAGGTGTAGTGGGTTTAAGAGGCAATTTAGCACCTGAAGGAGGAATAGTAAAAATTGCAGGACTAAAAAAATTACAATTTACAGGAAAAGCTAGATGTTTTGATAATGAAGAAAGTGCCATGAAAGCTGTTCAAAGCAAAAAATATAAAGACGGTGATGTTATTATTGTTAGATATGAAGGTCCAGTAGGTGGACCCGGTATGAGAGAAATGTTATCAACCACCGGAGCAATCTATGGGCAAGGCAAAGGCGAGAAAGTTGCTTTGATAACTGATGGAAGGTTCTCTGGTGCCACAAGAGGTTTTTGTGTAGGTCATGTGGGTCCTGAGGCTGCTTTAGGTGGCCCCATTGCTTTACTACGTAATGGAGACATAATTGATATTGATGCAAAAAAAGGAACTATAAATGTTAGATTAACTAAAGCACAACTTGCTAAAAGAAAAAGAAAATGGAAAGCAAAGAAATCTGATTTTGGATCTGGAACAATTTGGAAATATGCTCAAACCGTTGGAGCTGCATATTTAGGTGCACCAACCCATCCAGGTAAGAAACAAGAAGTTAAGGATTATTCAAAAATTTAATGAAAATTCGCCCAGTTATTTTATGTGGTGGAGCAGGAACAAGACTTTGGCCAAATGCTAAAAAACATCAAGCTAAACAGTTTATCAATTTTGGTAATTGGACTTTGTTAGGTAAAACTCTTGAGAGAGTTAAAGCATCAATATTTGATGCACCAATTATAAGTACAAATGAGAAATATTTAAAGCAAGTCAAACAACACTTAAAAAAACACAAAATTAAAAAATTCAAGATACTTTTAGAACCTTCAAAGAGAAATACCGCACCAGCTATATTAAGTACGGCATTTATAAAAGATATTCCGAATAAACAACCCTTAATTTTCTTGGCTGCTGATCATTTGATAGAGAAGGTTGGTTTATTTAATAAAGCTATCAAAAAAAATCAAAATAAACTCACTCAAAATAATATCTTTATATTTGGGATTAAACCAACAATGCCCTCTAGTGAATTTGGATATTTTTTAACAAAAAATAATAAAGTATCTAAATTTATAGAAAAGCCTAAAGAGGCTAAGGCTATTCAAATAATTAGTAAAAAAGGTTATTGGAATTCTGGAATGTTTTTTTTGAGAAAAGACTCAATAATTAATAACTTTAAAAAATACAATCCAAATATTTACCGAAATTGTAAGGATGCGGTAATAAAGGCACAGTATAAAAAAAATGTATACTATTTAAATAAGCAAGCTTTTAATAAAGCTTCAGCTAAGTCTTTTGACTACGCCATATTAGAAAAATCAAAAGAAGTAAATGCTATCAAACTTAGTATTCCTTGGTCTGATTTAGGATCCTGGAAAGAAATTTGTAAAATGTATGGAAGAAATAAAAGACAATATTTTAAAAAGAAAAATGTATTTCATAAACCTTGGGGGAAATATGTTAATTTATTTAATGGTGAGAAATTTTTGATTAAAGAATTATATGTAAAACCCAAAGGTATATTAAGTCTTCAGAAACATCATCACAGAGCTGAACATTGGGTAGTTACTCATGGGAAACCTAAAATTACTTTAAATAAGAAACATTTTACAATGAAACCAGATGAAACAATTTTTATACCCTTAGGATCAATTCATAGAATTGAAAATCCGCATAAAAAACCAGTCAAAATTATTGAAGCTCAAGTTGGATCTATACTTAAAGAAACTGATATCGTAAGGTATGAAGATATTTATGGGAGAGTAGAATAAACTTAGATAATCATGAAATTAGATTTTTTAGATTATAAGAAACAATTTGACGATAATGGTTATTTTATATGCAACAATTTTTTTCAAAAAGATTTCGTTCTTCAATTAGTCAATGAAATCGAAAAATCTAAAGATACAGTTAAATATTTTGATAATCTTAACAATTTAAGAAGAATTGAAAAATTATATGATAAAGGACAGCAATTAAAAAATTTAAATGAAAAAATTTCATCTTTATTAAATAGTGTTTTTGGTGAGCAATTTTTAATATTTAAAGACAAATTTAATGCAAAGCCGCCAGGTGGTGAAGGTTTTTTTGCTCATTATGATGGTATTTTTCATTTTATAAATTCAAATAATGAAAAAAAGAGAGGATGGTATGAATATGGAGATTTTTTTGTAAATGCATTAGTTGCTATAGATGATTGTAATGAAGAAAATGGTGCACTAGAATTAGCTAATTCACATTCTGGTGGTTTTGATCAACTATTAGAAAATACAAAAAAAGATGGAACACCTGCTATTACTAAGGAAATCGAAGACAAAACAAAATTTAA
>CACHEF010000006.1 GCA_902578775.1 uncultured Pelagibacteraceae bacterium | reverse complement strand
TTAAATTTTTTTCTAATTCTTTTAACATGGCTGTCAATAGTTCTATCTTCTATATCAGTATCCTCTCGGTAAGCTATATCCATTAATTGAGCCCTTTCTTTTATAATCCCTGGTCTTTTAGCTAATTCTTTAACTATTAAAAATTCAGTAGTTGTTAATTTATCAGGCAATTGATGACCATTCCATTCACACTCTAATTGAGATGGGTCTAACTTCAATTTACCATGAGAGATTACATTTTTATTTTCTTCAATATTATTATCTACATCTTTTTTTCTTAGTTGAACTCTAATTCTTTCAATTAAAACTTTGATTGAAAATCCTCCCGATTTTTTTATAAAATCATCTGCTCCAAGTTTGAGACTCAAAAGCTCGTCCACTTCTTCATCTTTTGATGTAAGAAATATTACTGGCATTGAAGTCTTTTTTCTTAATTTCTTTAATAATTCTTCACCATCCATTTTTGGCATCTTTATATCTATTACCGCAAGATCTGGAGGAGTTCTGGTTAATCCTATTAGTGCACTTTCACCATCAATATATGTTTGAACTTTAAATCCCTCTTTTTCCAGAGCAATACTTAAACTTGTTAAAATATTCCTATCATCATCAATGAGTGCAATTGTTTGTTTATGCATGAGCTACTATAAAAGTACTAAATTGTTCTAATTTGGGCAATGGATTAAATTAATGAAGTACTCCCCAATTATACCCACTATTTATATCTACAGTAAGTGGGATTGAAAATGAGTGATAATTGCTGTTTGCAACACTAATCATTTCTTCTTTTATAATCTTTTTCATTTTATTAATCTCACTTTTTTTCACTTCAAAAATCAATTCATCATGAATTTGAAGAAGCATTTTAGATTTAAGAGATTTTTGTTCATTTAATTTTTCATCAAGTCTAATCATTGCTAATCGCATAATTTCAGAAGCTGATCCTTGAATTGGTGCATTAATAGCAGCTCTTTCCTGGAAATTTCTTATATTATAATTTTTATCATTAATAGAACTAAAATGAGATCTTCTCCCAAAAATATTATTCACATATCCACTCTTTCGACAAAATTTAATTGTATTATCCATATAAATTTTAATTTCTGGAAATTTTGCAAAATAAGAATTTAAAAACTCTTCTGCCTCATAATTTGAAACATTAATTTGTTTTGCTAAACCATACTGTGATATCCCATAAATTATTCCAAAATTTATAGCTTTTGCTTTTCTTCTTTGATCTTTATTTACTTTTTTAATATCAACACCAAAAATTTGACTTGCTGTTAATGAATGAATATCCTCATTATTTTTAAATGCTTTTTTTAATTCTTTTACATCTGCTAAATCAGCCAAAATTCGCATCTCAATCTGATTATAATCAGCAGAAATAAGTAAATTATCTTTTTCTGCAATAAAAGCTTTTCTGATATCCCTGCCATCCTCAGTTTTGATTGGTATATTTTGTAAGTTAGGATCACTTGATGCTAATCTTCCAGTAGATGTAGCAGCTAAAAGAAACGAAGTATGAACTCTTTTTGTATCAAGATTTAAATGTGCAGGCAATGAGTCAGAATAAGTATTCTTTAACTTTGATAATTGCCTCCAATCTAAAACCAATTTAGCAAAATCATGGCCTTTAAATGCTAAATCCTCTAAAACTGAAGCACTTGTTGCAAAACTTCCTTTTTTTGTCTTTTTAAGATCTGTTATTTTTAAATCATTATAAATAATCTCACCTAGTTGTTTAGGAGACGCAATATTAAATTCTTTTTTTGAAATATTAAAAATTTCTTTTTGAATTTTTTCAATTTTTTTTCCAAATTTCAGAGATAAAGATTTTAAGAATTTATGATCAACTTTAATACCCTCTATCTCCATAAAAGCTAAAATTTTAATTAATGGTTTCTCAAAAGTTTCATATATATTAGTTAATTTTTCAGATTTAAGACTTTTAAAAAATTTTTTATAAAGTCTGTATGTTATATCTGCATCCTCAGCAGCATAATCTTTTGCTTTATCTATATCTACTTCACTAAAATTAATCTCTTTTTTACCTGTTCCAACCAAATCTTTAAATTTAATTGTTTTATGATTTAAATGAATTTCTGATAACGTATCCATATTATGCCTATTTTTTCCTGCATCAAGAACATAAGACATCAACATTGTGTCTTCCATTGAATTTAAATTTATTCCATTTTTATAAAAAACAATAAAATCGAATTTAATATTTTGACCAATTTTTTTTATACTTTGATCTTCTAGAAAAGGTTTGATTTTATTTAAAACTTCTTTTTTATTAAGACATTTTTTAGATTTATGACCTATTGGTATGTAACAAGCTTTCCCAATTTTTGTGCTTAAAGATATACCTACTAAGTTTGCTTCATGTGGATTGAGGGAATCTGTTTCTGTATCGACTGCAATTTCACCAAATTCCTCTGCTTCTTTCATCCATTCATCTATTTCATTTACATATTTTATTAATTTATAATTTTTATTATCAATTGGTTTTATTTTTTCTATTATATCTTTTTTTTTATGATTATTATTATCTAGATTAGGCTCACCATAAGCTGAAATAGCTGAGCTTAATAATCTATTAAATTCCATTTCCCTTAAAAATTCATAAAGCTTATTTTTTATCCATCTCTTTCAAATTAAATTCACTTAAATCTCTATCAACAGGTGCATCATGCTTTAAGGTGACAAGCTTTTTACTTATTAATGCCTTGTCTTTATTTTCAATTAAAGTTTCTCTTCTTTTGTTTTGTTTAATTTCATGAGTAGATTTTAAAAGTTTTTCTAAAGTTCCATATTTATTGATTAATTCTGCTGCAGTTTTTATTCCTATACCTGGAACTCCTGGAACATTATCACTACTGTCTCCAGCTAATGATTGAACATCTATAACCTTACTAGAATCGACTCCAAATTTTTTAACTATATCCTCTTCACTAATAAATTTGTTTTTCATGGGATCAAAAATACGAACATCTTTTTTATAAAGCTGCATCAAATCTTTATCAGATGAGACTATGGTTACTTTTGCACCTAATCTTAAAATTTGGTCAACATAAGTAGCTATTAAATCATCAGCTTCATAATTCATAAGTTCGACAGATGGTAAATTAAAAGCTAAAACAGATTTTCTTATATACTCAAACTGTGGAGCTAAATCATCAGGTGCCTCGGATCTATTGGCTTTATAATCACTATAAATTTCATTTCTAAATGTTTTTCTAGCTGAGTCAAAGATTACTGCAAAATGAGTTGGCTTTTGAAGATTTTGTTTTGATTTAGAATCTTCTAGTAATTTAAATAACATGCTGCAAAAACCGCTTACTGCTCCAGTTGGTAATCCATCACTTTTTCTAGTTAAAGGTGGTAATGCATAATAAGCTCTAAATATATATCCAGACCCATCAATTAAATAAAAGTGATCTGTTTTTTGAATTTTACTCATTAAGTGCAAATTATATAAATTGTAATATCATTTATTTACACAAAAATAAATTTACAATAATCTAAAATTAACCACTAGAATATTAAATGAATAAAGGTTATTATTAACAATGGAACTAATTAAACACACTTCTCAATCAAAACTAATCAAATCACTATTTATAATTATATTAGGTTCTATTGTATTGACAATTTCTGCTAAAATAAAAATTCCCTTTTATCCTGTCCCTATGACTATGCAGACCTTTGTTGTGTTACTTTTAGGTTTAAGTTTTGGATATAAAATTGGCCTATCAACAGTTGGTTTATATTTAATTGAAGGTATTATTGGTTTACCAGTTTTTTCTAACACACCTGAACGAGGAGTCGGGATAGTATACTTTACTGGCCCTACAATGGGTTATTTAATAGGTTTTTTATTTGCTTGTTATTTAGCTAGTTTTGTAAAATTTAATGACAATTTTTTAAAAATTTTTATTAAACTTACCTTAGCAGTTTCAACAATTTACATTTTGGGGATTCTTTGGCTTGGTAATTTTATTGGTTGGGATAAACCAATATTTAGTTTAGGTGTAAAACCATTTTTATTAGCTGAAATATTTAAAATTTTATTATTGAGTCTATTAGTTAAAAAATTTTCAAAACTAAAAAATATTATCTAGGAGATCTTTTCGATAATATTCTTTGAAGAGTTCTTCTATGCATTTTAAGTCTTCTCGCGGTCTCTGAAACGTTTCTGTTACATAGCTCGAATACTCTATGAATATGTTCCCATTTAACTCTATCAGCTGACATGGGATTTTCTGGTGGAGCAGCTTTTTTTGATGGGTCAGCTAACAAAGCTTTTTCCACATCATCAGCATCTGCAGGTTTTGCAAGATAATCAATCGCTCCCTCTTTTATAGCTGCTACAGCAGTTGGTATATTACCATAGCCAGTTAACATAATGATTCTGCTTGAAGAATTAGAATTTTGAATTTCTTTTACAACTTCTAAACCATTACCGTCAGCTAATCTTAAGTCCACAACTGCGAATCCTGGTTTTTTTAATTTTACTGTATCAATCCCTTTTTTTACACTTTCAGCTTGTAAAACTTCAAACCCTTTTTTTTCCATCGCTCTAGATAGTCTCTCTCTGAAAGGATTATCATCATCCACAATAAGTAAGGATTTATTGTCAAAATCGCTCAAGTTTTGAAGTGTTGCCTCATTTTTCATAGTACTGATATGGAGATTAATTGAAATTATTCAATAGGCTATTATTTACTTTACATCCATTTATTATTCGCTTAACTCCACATTTTATTAAAGGTTTTATAAATGATTTAAAACTTTTTTTTTGTTAAATTTTTTTTGGAGGCATTAACAATGCAAAAATTTAAGTCAGTTGAAAACTTAATTAATCAACTGAAACCAGAAAAACCTGTTTATTGTATCAGAAAACATTCTGTTACTAAGTCATCTAAATTCTTTCAGAAGAACTTTCCCGGGGATATTTTGTATGCAGTTAAAACTAACCCTCACCCATTAATAATTAAAACATTAATAGATAGCGGTATTAACCAATTTGACGTGGCCTCTATTGAGGAAATTGAGCAAATAAGAAAACATACAACTACTGCAAAATGCTCATATATGCATACAGTTAAAAGTCCAGAGAATATAAAAGAGGCATATTTCAAATACGGCATTAAAACTTTTGCATTAGATACAAAAGAAGAGCTAATAAAAATTTTAAGTAATACAAACAATGCAAAAGATTTAGAGTTATTTTTAAGAATTGCTGTTTCGAATGAACACGCAGAAATAGATTTATCAAAAAAATTCGGTGCTTTAAGTAATGAGTCCTCAGGTCTACTTAGATTAATAAAACAATCTGCTAAAAAAATTGGCCTAAGTTTTCATGTGGGATCTCAATGTATGCATCCTATATCATATTCTAAAGGAATAGAGGAAATAGGTAATATTGTGAAAAAGACAAAAATTTTACCAGACTATATAAATGTAGGAGGTGGTTTTCCAACAATTTATCCAGATTTAATACCTCAAAATTTAATTAAATATTTTAATGAAATTAAAAAGAGCTTAAAAAATTTGAAATTTAAAAAAATACCAAAAATTATTTGCGAACCAGGAAGAGCACTAGTAGCAGAAAGTGGTTCTACAATAGTCAGAGTAAACTTAAGAAAAAAACAAAAATTGTATATAAATGATGGAACCTATGGAACTCTTTTTGATGCTGGAACACCTAACATAGTTTTCCCAGCTAAAATGATTAAAGAAACTTCGAATAAAATAATATCAAAAAAATTAACAGCATTTGATTTTTTTGGTCCAACATGTGATAGTATGGATTATATGAAAGGTCCATTTTTACTTCCAAATAATATAAAAGAAAATGATTATATCGAACTTGGTCAACTCGGTGCTTATGGATTAACTTTTAGAACTAAATTTAACGGATTTTATTCTAATGAAATATTTGAAGTAGAAGATAATCCTATTTTAAGTTTATACAATAAAGACATTAATAAAGCTTCTTTAGTTGCTTAATGTCAGAAAATAAAAATCTTGGTCACAATAGTAAAAAAGATTTCTTAAAAAAACCTGTAGAACATATTGATATTACATCTTTTGACTCTAGAAAGATTATTTCTTCTATGGAAAAAATGTCTTTTGTTTCAAGAGAGACAGCAAATGCAGCCAACATTTATAATGAAATGTTGAAAGACAAAGAATGTACAATTTTTTTAACATTAGCAGGTTCAACATCTGCTGCAGGTTGTATGAATATTTATAAAGATTTAGTTAAATACAATATGGTTGATGCAATAGTAGCAACTGGCGCTTCAATAATTGATATGGATTTTTTTGAAGCTATTGGTTTTAAACACTATCAAGGATCTCAATTCCAAGATGATACAGAGTTAAGAAAAAATTATATCGATAGAATTTACGACACATACATAGATGAAGATGAGCTACAGATTTGTGATAAAAAAATATGTGAAATTGCGGATACATTAGAGACTAGAAGCTATACATCTAGAGAATTCATAAAAGAGATGGGTAAATATTTAAAAAAAAATTCTATAAAAAAAGACTCTTTGATTGAAACAGCGTATGATAATGATGTTCCAATTTTTTGCCCAGCTTTTACTGACTCTAGTGCAGGATTTGGTTTAGTTATGCATCAAGAAAAAAATCCGAGAAAGCATATGACTATCGACTCTATAAGAGAATTTAGAGAATTAACCGAAATTAAAATACGTTCAAAAGGTTCTGGTTTATTCATGATTGGTGGTGGTGTCCCAAAAAATTTTATTCAAGACACGGTAATTTGTGCTGAATTATTGGGTAAGGAAGTTGACATGCATAAATATGCTGTGCAAATTACAGTTGCTGACTCTCGAGATGGCGCATGTAGTAGTTCAACATTAAAGGAAGCAAGTTCATGGGGTAAAGTTAATGTTACCAAAGAACAAATGGTATTTGCTGAAGCCACTAGTGTACTACCCCTAATAGCTAGCGATGCTTATCACAAAGGTGAGTGGAAAAATAGGGATAAGAAAAAATTCACAAAAATTTTTGAGTAAAAATTGAAATATTTATCAAATAAAAATGGATTTTTAGGAATCGATAACAAATTTAATTTCAAAGAAAAAGTTGTTGTGGTTCCATTTGGGCTTGAAAAAA
Organism: uncultured Pelagibacteraceae bacterium; assembly: GCA_902578775.1. GTDB lineage: Bacteria > Pseudomonadota > Alphaproteobacteria > Pelagibacterales > Pelagibacteraceae > Pelagibacter. The sequence continues at coordinate 60,249 of CACHEF010000006.1, read as the reverse complement.
CTGTTAGTTATGGTGGTGGCACCAGAAACGGACCTAAAGAAATTATAAAAGCATCTCATCAAGTAGAATTATATGATGAGGAGCTAAATTGTGAACCTTATAAAAAAATTGGGATTAAAACATTAAAGCCCTTTAAGATTGATATAAATATCGAAAAAGCCCTTAAGAAAATATCAAATATAAATAAAGAAATTTTAGATAAAAAGCTTTTTCCAATCACGTTTGGAGGAGAACATTCAATTACACCCGGATGTATTGATCCATTTATTAAAAAATATAAAAAAATTTGTCTCTTACATTTTGATGCACATGCTGATTTAAGAAATAGTTATAACGGAGAAAAGTTTTCTCATGCATCGGCAATAAGGAGGTGCTTAGACCATAAAAATATATCATTAATATCTTTCGGGATCAGAAATATATCAGAAAGTGAAATTCCATTCTTAAAAAAAAATAAATCAAGAATAAATATTTTTTGGGCAAAAGATAAGTCAAAGTGGGATTTAAGAAAATTTAGAAAACTTATAAAAGATAAAACAGTTTATTTAACATTTGATGTAGATGGGTTTGACTCAAGTATTATGCCGGCCACCGGAACTCCTGAACCAGGTGGATTATTATGGGATGAGACACTAAATATAATTAAAATAGCTGCAAAAAATTCAAATATTGTTGGTGCTGATATCAATGAATTAGCACCTATAAAAGGTTTCAATTCTTACAACTTTCTTGTTGCAAAACTTGCTTATAAAATATTGTCTTATAAATTTTTAATTTAAGCTTTGATTGGCTTAAAAGATTTTAAAAGTAATCTAAATGGTATCAGCATGATTAAAGCTACTATTATTTTTACAATCAAATCTCCGATCGAAAGTGTAATCCACGGCACGCCCGTTCCATAAAATGATATTGAAAAAAACAAAAATGTGTCAATTGTTGAGCCAATCATTGAAGACGTTAATGGTGCAACAAACCATTCTTTTTTCCTTAATCTGTCAAATATTTGGACATCTAATAATTGTGCAGTCAAAAATGCAATTCCAGATCCAATGGCTATACGAATAGATATAAAATCAGCAAAATCAGTAGAAAATAAAACTGTAAAACCAATTCCTAGTACAAAGCCAAAATATACAATTCTTCTTGCAACTATTTTTCCATAAGATCTATTAGCTAAATCTGTAATTAAAAAAGCGATCGGATATGAGAAAGCTCCATATGTTAATATTTCATCTAAACCGTAATAATTTACTGGAAACTGGACGAGATAATTAGAGGATAGGACAACAACACCCATCAAAAATGATAGAAGTAAAAACGGTTTGCTCATTAAGCTGTTTTAGATTGTGCTGTTTTTTTTTGAAACGGAGATTTAATTAATAAGTTTTTTTTTAGCTTTTTTAATCTAGGAGATAAATTTTTATTTTTTACTGATTTTAAAAATTCATCAAAACTACCTTTTTTGTCAACTGACCTAACACCTGCATTACTAACTGTCAATTTTAAGCTTCTTTTCAAAAGTTCACTTGTGAATTTTACTTTTTTTAAATTAGGTAAGAATCTTCTTTTTGTCTTATTGTTAGCATGACTAACGTTATGACCTTTCATAGGATTTTTTCCGGTTAATTCACATTTTTTTGCCATAATTTGTTCGACTATATAAAGTGAGATATTGATGGCGTCAAGTTTATTAGATTGTTCTAATCCTTTTTTCCTACTATTTCGTTAAAGTTTTTTACACCATCTTTTAATAATATTTCCTTCAGCTCTTTTTTAATGAGACCAACAATATTTGGACCTCTAAAAACCATACCTGTATAAAGTTGTAAATAATCAGCTCCAGCTAAAAATTTTTGGTAAGCAGACCTGCCGGAGTCGACACCTCCTACACCTATAATCTTGATTCTACCTTTTAAAACTTTATAAAATTTTCTAATCAACTCAGAAGACTTGGACTCTATAGGTTTCCCGGATAATCCTCCTTTTTGATGACTTTGAATATTTTGTAAATTTTCTCTTGTTGTATCAGATGTGTTAGAAATAATAGCTGCTTCTATCTTATTATTTAAAAGCACTTCAGAAATTTTCATAATTTCTTTGTCGTTTATATCTGGTGATATTTTTACTGCTAAAGGTATCTTAGAGTTAAGATCTCTCTTCTCTTTTTCTATTAGTTTTAAAAGATCATCTAATTTTTTTTGATCGTGAAAGTTTCTTAAATCTTCAGTATTTGGTGAAGAAATATTGATAGTGATATAATCAGATACCCCATTAAATGTTTTCAAACATTGTATGTAATCATTTGTTCTATCTTCTGAGTCTTTATTGGGTCCAATATTGATTCCAAGTAAGCCGGTTGGATTATTTCTTTTAATGCGATCTACAACATTTTTTGATCCTAGGTTATTGAAACCAAGTCTATTTATGAGAGCCTCATCCTCTAACAATCTAAAGACTCTAGGTTTGGGATTTCCATATTGTTCTAACGGTGTAACGGTTCCTACTTCAACAAAACCAAAGCCTAAATTGAACAATGAATTATATACCTCAGCATTTTTATCAAAACCTGCAGCCATACCAATTGGATTTTCTAATTCTTTATTAAATAATTTTGTCTTAAAAAGGGGGTTATTTTTTTCTTCATCTAAAATATTTGGAATAAAATTAAATTTTAGTGACTTTATCGCTAAACTATGAGCCGTCTCGGGATCTAATTTAAAGATTAAAGATCTTAAATTTGAAAACATTATTTAATTTTATTTAATATAAGATCTTTTGTTTCTTTCACACCAAAAAAACTTATAAAAAAACCCATCCTTGGTCCATTTTCGTCTCCAAAAACTACTTCGTAAATTAATTTAAACCAATCTCGAAGGTTCTCAGTGTATCCATTTTCTTTACCTGTTGAATATATCAATGTTTGAATATCCTCTGGTTTCATTTTGTCATCACAATTGTCTAATGTTTTTACCAGAGCCTCCAAAGCTTTTTTTTCTTCAGCGTTAGGCTTTTTATAATTTTTCTTTAATTTGATTACATCATTAAAATACTTTATTGCATAGCCTACTAATTTATCAAAGATTGGATTGTCTTTTTCTGAAATATCTTTTTTATATTTTTTAACAAATTTCCAAAGTAGTTCTTTACTATCAGCATTACTTGTTTCAACTAAATTTAATAACATTGAAAATGACATAATCATCTTTTCCTTCGGTACTAAGCTATTATGAACATGCCATACAGGATTCATCAGTAGCTGCAACTCATTTTGATTTTTTGCTTTCTCAATTAAATCCAAATAATCATCAACAGTTTTTGAAACTATTTCTTTATAAAGTTTTTTTGCTCTTTTTGGGTTTTGGTACATATATAGTGACAAACTTTCAGGGGAGGCATACTCTATCCATTGATCAATAGTGATACCGTTCCCTTTTGATTTTGAAATCTTCTCTCCCTTTTCGTCCAAAAATAATTCATATGCAAACCCTGATGGATTTGTCTTCCCAATAAGTTTGATAATTTTTGTTGAAAGTATTGCACTCTCTATAAGATCCTTTCCATACATTTCAAAATCAACATCTAGTGCATACCATCTCATTGCCCAATCAACTTTCCACTGTAATTTACAATTTCCATCATAGATGCTTGTTTCCAAATCTTTTCCATTATTATTAAAAACAATAATAGATTTTTCTTTATTTATATTTTTTACAGGTATTTCTAGAACATGACCTGTGTCTGGACAAATTGGGAGAAATGGACTGTACGTTTTTTGTCTATCTTTTCCCAATGTAGGAAGTATTATATTCATTATACCATCATAATTCTCTAAAATAACTTGAAGAGAAGAGTTAAAGAAACCTGATTTATAAAGTGATGTTGAACTTTTAAAATTATATTTAAATTTGAAATTGTTTAAAAATTTTTTTAACATTTCGTTATTGTGCTCTCCAAAACTTTTAAATTTATTAAAAGGATCAGGTACTTCTGTTAATGGTTTATGTAAATTAGCTTCTAATAATTTTTTATTTGGAACATTATCAGGAATTTTTCTAAGTCCATCCATATCATCAGAAAAAGTAATTATTTCTGTTGGTAAGTCAGTTAGTTGTTTAAGTGCATTTACCATCATTGAAGTTCTTGCAACTTCTCCAAAAGTTCCTATGTGTGGAAGTCCACTTGGACCATACCCTGTTTGAAGTGTAATTTTACCTTTTTTTTCAATGAAAGATTTTCTCTCTCTAAGCATTTTTTTTGCCTCCACAAAGGGCCATGCATTAGTTTTATCTAGATTTTCTTTTTTTATCATGAATTACACTTTTTATTACAATGAATTTGCTAATTCTTATAGAGTTGAAATTTATTTACCATAAAATAATGTTCTTTCAAAATGTCTAATTATAAAACTGTTTTTTATACACTTGGAATTTTACAAATAATTTTGGGAGTATTCATGATTATCCCAATATTTTTTCAATTTATTTATTCGGAAATTGATTCTTCCTTTTTTGGAGCATCAATTGTTACAATTATTTTTGGTATTTTGTTTTTTTTATCAAATATAGATCATGATAAAAAATTAACTTTTCAACAAGCATTTCTTCTTACAGCACTATCTTGGTTAAGTATTGCAATATTTGGTTCTTTACCATTTATTTTTTCTGATTTAAATTTTTCATTTATAAATGCTTTTTTTGAAAGCATGTCTGGGATCACAACAACTGGATCTACAATTATTTCCAACTTAGAGGAGATGCCAAAAAGTATATTGCTTTGGAGAGCAATACTTCAATGGTTAGGAGGAATTGGTATAATTATTATGGCTATAACATTAATGCCAATTATGAATGTTGGTGGAATGCAATTATTTAAAGTCTCAAATAATGACTCATCTGAAAAAATATTACCCAAGTCAAAAGAAATAGCTCTACGTCTTATCTATATTTACACCTCGTTAACATTACTATGTGGTTTAACATATAAATTTTTTGGAATGAGTTATTTTGACAGCTTAACACATTCTATGACAACAATAGCTACCGGAGGATTTTCTAATTATAATGATTCCATTGGATTTTTTGATAGTATATCAATTGAAATTTCTGCAATCGTTTTTATCATTTTGGGTAGCTTACCATTTATAGCCTATATCAAATTTATCAGTGGAAATAGAAAAATAATTTTTAATGACGTTCAAATTAGAACTTTTTTTAAAATAATTATTTCAAGTATAGTAATTTTATCAATATACTTAATTATAAGCGACTCAGCAGAACTTAATTTTAGATCAATAATTTTTAATATAATTTCTATTTTAACTGGAACTGGATATGTAAACGCTGATTTTAACACATGGGGAAGCTTTACATTAATTTTGTTTTTAGGATTAATGTTTATTGGAGGATGTGCAGGATCAACCACCTGTGGTGTTAAAATATTCAGAATTCAAATATTATATCTATTTGTAAGTAATCAATTAAAAAAGATAATTTATCCTAAAGGGATTTTTGTTCTTAAATATGATCAAAATCCGATTGATAATAAATTCATATCTTCAATCATTTCTTTTATTTATATGTATTTTATTATTTTTTTTGTTCTTACAGCATTGTTATCTTTAACTGGTTTAGATTTTGTCACATCAATATCTGGGGCTGCAACATCTATATCCAATGTAGGGCCTGGACTTGGAACGATAATTGGTCCTAATGGAGATTTTTCTAGTCTTCCAGATAGCTCAAAATGGATTTTAACACTAGGCATGATATTAGGTAGACTTGAACTGTTTGCAATACTAGTATTATTTTTGCCATCTTTTTGGAAAAATTAATTGTGATTGAGAATTATAAACAGTCCTGGTTGAACTCCCTCGCAGTTTATAAAGATATTCGAATGGTCAGAATTCTTTTATTGGGTGCAATTAGTGGATTTCCCTGGGTATTAATTGCAAGCAGTTTAAGCCTTTGGCTTAAAGAAGAAGGTCTTAGTAGATCTACCATAGGGTGGGCAGGTTTAATTTTTGGCGTATACGCTTTTAATTATTTGTGGGCACCAATTATAGATAGAATTCAAATTCCATTGTTAACTAAAAGACTAGGTCATAGAAGAGGCTGGATAGTCTTAATGCAGATAATTATTATATTAAGTTTAATAGTCTGGAGCGTGATCAATCCTACTGAAAATTTGGCATTATTAATTACTGTCGGATTAATTATAGCTATAGCATCAGCTACTCAAGATATAACAGTAGATGCATTAAGAATTGAGCAAATAAATGAAAATGAGGGAAAATCTATGGCTGCTGGAGCAGCCATGGCTGTTGTTGGTTGGTGGACAGGCTATAAATTAGGTGGAGTTGTTGCTTTATTTACAGCAGAATTTTTTGAAAATCTAGGGATTGTTAACTACTGGCAAGCAACTTTTTTAATTTTAGGGATTTTAATAATTTTAATGAATATTGGATTAATGTTTGTTCACGAACCAATAGATACTGATAGGGAAGCAAAACAAAGAGACACAGACAAATTAATTGAGGGTAAACTTGGTTCTAGCAACATTATCACAACCTTTATTGCCTACATTTCAGGAACTATAGGTGGGCCTATAATTAGTTTTTTTAAAAAAAATGGTTTTGCGATTGCAGCTGGAATCTTAGGATTTGTTTTTTTATTTAAAGTAGGTGAGGCATTCATGGGAAGAATGTCTATTGTATTCTACAAAGAAATTGGCTTTTCTAAAGGTCAAATTGCAATATACTCAAAAGGTCTCGGTTGGATAACAACAGTTGTATTTACTTTGTTGGGTGGCGTAATGGCCATGAGAGCTGGAACAATTAAAACTATGTTCTTTGCTGGAGGTTTAATGGCTATAACGAATCTTTTGTTTGCAATTTTAGCATGGACTGGAAAATCAGAAATTTTATTTGCAATCGCTGTTATAGCCGATGACATTACTGCAGCGTTTGCAACTGTAGCGTTTGTAGCATTTATATCATTACTAGTTGATAGAACTTATACTGCAACACAATATGCTTTACTTGCTTCAATTGGTACGGCTGGCCGAACTACTTTAGCTTCATCATCTGGGGCTTTGGTTGACTGGTTAAATGGAGATTGGGGAACATTTTTTGTTTTAACAACTATAATGGTAATACCCTCGTTAATTTTTTTATGGTTAATTAAAAATAAAATTAAAATTGGTGCAAAATAATTTATATTTCATAGGTAGTTTTTCTAATATCTATAAAAAACCTTCAAAGAAATCTGAAGTAACTTCACAAATTATATATGGTGAAAAATTCAAAATTTTATCTAAAAATAAAAATTGGATCAAAATTAAAACATTATTTGATAACTACATTGGTTTTATAAAAAATTCAAAATATACTAAAAGATTTGTACCTAATTATAAGGTCAGTTCATTAAAGGCAAGAATTTTTAAAAAACCTGGAATTGGAACAAATACTTGGCTCCCACTTGCATCTAAATTAAATGTATTAGAGCAAAATAAAAGTTATGCAAATATTGGAAAAAATAAGTGGATTAAAGTTTCAGATATTAAGAAAATAAATCATAAAGATAAAAATTTTGTTAAAATATTCAAAAAATTTTTGAATATAAAATATGTTTGGGGTGGAAAAACTTTTAAGGGAATTGATTGTTCAGCATTATTACAGATATTTTTTAATTATAATAACTTATTTTACCCAAGGGATACTAAGGATCAGATCAAATTTGCAAAACAAAATTCAAACAAAACTAAATTCGAAAAAGGAGATATAATATTTTGGAAAGGTCATGTTGCTATGTGTTTAAATTCTAAACACCTTATTCATGCCTATGGACCAGAAAAAAAAGTAATTATTATGCCAATTATACAAACAATTCAGAAAATTCAAAGAACTGCAAAACTCAAGGTTAGAAAGATATCCAAAATAAAATATTAATTTCTTCCAAAATCGGGCTTATCAATGTCTTGTTTCAATTTGATAATTTTTGATCTTACTTTTTTAGTTTTAATAAGTTTTTTTAAAATAGACTTATTATCTTTTGAATTAATGTCTTTTTTAAATTGATTTAAATTTTTTATAAATAAATCAATCGCTTTAGAAATATTATTACTATTATTAAAAAAGATATCTCGCCACATGATTTCATTTGAGGCTGCAATTCTAGAAAAATCTCTTAATCCACCAGCACTATATTTTATTAATCCGTAACTCTGTTTCTTTTCAAAATCTTGTGCAGACTTAACTAAATTATATGCAATTAAGTGTGGTAAATGACTGGTTATAGAAAAAATTTTATCGTGTTTTTCGGCATTCATCACAACTACTTTTGACCCAATTTTTTTCCAAAATCTGGACAATTTATTTATATTATTTTTTAAAGTATTTTTTTCCTTAATAATTATACACCACCTATCAATAAATAGATTTTCTTTACCATGTTCTGGTCCGCTAACTTCCGATCCAGCTATTGGATGGCTTTGTGTCCAATGAACACCTTTCTTTAAAAATTTATTCACAATTTTAGAAGTCTCAATTTTTGAAGAACCAATATCAGTAATCAATGTTTTTAATGGAATAAAATTATTAATCTTTAAAATAATATTTTTGTACTCACTCATTGGTGTGCAAAAGATAATTAAATCTGAATTAACCACTCCTTCTTTTAGTGATTTTATAACCTTCCCAGGTAATTTTAATTTTTTTATTTTAGCAATGTTTGATTTTGATTTTTCATAAATAAATATCTTTTTTGCTATTTTTTTTTTTTTGATACGCCTTACTAAAGACGAGCCAAGTAATCCGCAACCAATTATTAAAATATTTTTCATTTTCTTAATATCTGTTTAATTGTACTCATAAATTTTAAATTTTCTCTTCTAGATCCAATTGTTAATCTTAATTTATTCTTTATATGATAACCATCTTCAGTTAATCTTAATAAAATTCCTTTTTTTTTTAATTTTTCATATAAAAATTTTGCTGAGTATTTACATTTTTCAAAATTAAGAAACAAAAAATTTGCAGAAACGGTGTTTGAATAAATATCATATTTTTCAAGAAAATTTTTTATATTTCTAGCATACAGTAAATTATGTCTAACTGATTTATCTATGAAAGTTTTATCTTTTAACGACTCTATAGCAGCTAATTGTGCAATGGTATTTACATTAAAAGGTGGTTTTATTTTATTAAGTGCATCAATTATTTTTTTTGACCCATACCCCCAACCTACTCTTAAAGATGCTAATCCAAATATTTTAGAAAAAGTTCTTAAAATAAATACATTGTTTTTATTTTTAAATAAATCTAACCCGGAGGCATAATCTTTATTTTTCATATATTCTGTATAAGCGTCATCAATAACCAGTAAAATATTTCTGTTTAATTTTTTTCTTAATTCTAAAACCTCTTTTTTAGTCAAGTAAGTTCCAGTTGGATTATTTGGATTAGCTATGAATACAATTTTTGTTTTTTTTGTTACTTTTTTTAAAATTTCTTTCACTGAAACTCTAAAATTAATTTCTTTTGCAAATAAAACTTTTGCACCAACAATTTTTGAGTAAATTCTATACATTAAAAAGCTATACTCAGGAAGTACAACCTCATCTTTGGGTTTTATAAATAATTGACAGATCATTTGAATAACTTCATCAGAGCCCGCCCCACAAATAATTTTCTCTGGATTACATTTGTAAGATTTAGATATTGCTTTTCTTAAATTCTCAGATTTTCCATCTGGATATTTATCTATATTTATATTTTTATATGAAATGATTTTTTTAGCTTTAGGGCTAATGCCTAAAGCAGATTCGTTTGCGGACAACTTAATTACCTTCTTAAGTTTCCTTACTTTTGATTTACCAGGTTTATAAGCTTCAATATTAAATTTTTTAAAATTTGGAGTTGTCATTTTTTTTAATTTATGAGCTCTTTATAGATAAAATTACAAATTTTTATAGAGAATAAGAGGTTTTTTTAAAAAATTGACATAATAAATAAGTTCTAGTAAAAAAATTATGCGCTGATTTAACTGAATTGCGAGCGCTTAAAAAAAACCGCTAAAATAGTTTTTTTTCTCACAATTCAAAAAAAGCTTAAATATGAACACTGAGAAAAAAATAAAAACTTTAATTGTTAAAAAACCTTTAAAACTTGACTGTGGAAAAACTATCAAAGATTTTCCAATAGCATATGAAACTTACGGATCTCTTAATTCAAAAAAGGATAATGCAATTTTAGTTTTTCACGCACTTACAGGAGATCAATTTGTTACAGGAATAAACCCCATAACAAATAAAGAGGGTTGGTGGAGTTATGCTGTGGGCCCTGATAAGGCTATAGATACAAAAAAATATTTTGTAATTTGCTCTAACGTAATTGGTGGATGTATGGGATCATACGGACCAAGTCATAAAAATTCTGATCAAAAAATTTTTGGAACAAATTTTCCAGTTATCACTATTAATGATATGGTGAATGCTCAATATAATTTACTTGATCATTTTGGTATTGATAAACTATTCTCTATAACTGGAGGTTCAATGGGAGGTATGCAGGTCCTTCAGTTTATCAGCAACTTTCCTGATAAATCTAAAACAGTGATACCAATAGCAACCACATCTAGTCATTCAGCACAAAATATTGCTTTTAATGAATTAGGCAGACAAGCTATAACAGCTGATAGCAACTGGAAAGATGGAAACTATACATCAAAAGAAACTAATCCTGGGAAAGGATTGGCAGTAGCTAGAATGGCAGCTCACATAACTTATTTATCTAAAAAAGGTTTGCAGGAAAAATTTGGAAGAAAATTACAAGAAAGAGAAGATCTTAAATTTGGATTTGACGCTGACTTTCAAATAGAAAGTTATTTAAGATATCAGGGCTCAGTTTTTGTAGATAGATTTGATGCAAATAGTTATCTTTACATAACCAGAGCTATGGATTACTTTGATTTAGCTAAGCAATTCAATGGCAATCTTTCAGAAGCATTTACAAATACAAAAGCAAAATTTTTTATAATCTCATTTACTTCAGATTGGCTTTATCCAACCCAAGAAAACAAAGATATTGTGATTGCTTTGAATTCAATAGGAGCTGATGTTGGATTCGTAGAAATTGTTTCTGACAAAGGTCACGACTCCTTTTTACTAGATGTTCCTGATTTCTTAAATGCACTTAAAAACTTTTTAGATAAATCTTATGAGGAAAATTAATTATGAAAAATGAATTTCGAGTAATAGCAGATTTAATTGAAAAAGATAAGAAAGTCTTAGATGTAGGTTGTGCTGATGGAACTTTAATGAAATTTTTAAAACAAAACAAAAACATTAATATAAGAGGATTAGAAATTTCAAAAGAAAAAGTGCAAGAATGTATTGCAAAAGGTTTAACAGTAATTGAGGGGAATGCTGAGAAAGATTTAAAACAATTTCCAGACAAATCATTTGATTACGTTGTTTTAAGTCAAACACTTCAAGCTTTTCTTAATCCTGAATTAGTTTTAGATGAACTTTTAAGAGTTGGAAAAAAAGCAATAGTTACTATTCCTAATTTTGGATATTGGAAAGTAAGATTTCATTTATTATTTAAAGGGACAATGCCAATTACAAAAACATTACCAGATGAATGGTATAACACTCCAAATTTACACATGTGCACAATCAAAGATTTTTTTCATTTTGTAAAATCAAAAGATATAAAGATTTTTAAATCACTCGCTTTAAATAATCTTAATACGTCAATAATAAGTAAGGGTAATTTAGGTGTTAAAAATTTATTTGCAGATCTTGGTATATTTTTGATAGAAAAATAAAATGCTTATTGAAATAATACCTTGTCTTCAAGATAACTTTAGTTATTTAATAATAGACAAAACTAACAATTCTGCGTGTGTTGTAGATCCTAGTGAGTCTCAACCAATAATAAGTTTCCTAGAAAATAAAAATATAAAATTAAAATATATTCTTAATACTCATCATCATTATGATCATATCGGAGGAAATCTAGAATTAAAAAAAAAATATGGATCAATTGTTGTGGGTTTTAAAGGAGACTCAAAACGAATACCGGGGATAGACACATTGTTAGAAGATAATCAAATATGGAAAGCTGATAATTTTGAAGCTAAAATTATGCATATACCTGGACACACTTCAGGCCATATTTGTTTTAATTTTTTCAAAGAAAAATTAGTTTTTACTGGAGATACACTTTTCTCACTAGGTTGTGGAAGAATATTTGAAGGCTCTAATGAAGAAATGTTTGAATCTTTGAACAAAATTAAATTATTACCAAAAGAGACAAAAATTTATTGTGGTCATGAATATACTCTTAACAATGCAAAATTTTGCAAAAAATACGATCCTAAGAACAAAGATTTACAAAAAAAAATAGAAAAAATTGATAAATTAACAGAAAATGGAATTCCTACTATACCTTCAACTTTAGAAGAGGAATTAATGTGTAATATATTTTTAAGAGCAAAAGACGTTAAAACTTTTACAAAATTAAGAGATTTAAAGGATAATTTTTAATTAATTCGGCTTGACTAAAAGCTTACTACAATTATATTGCGATAAATTTAATTTATACCATACTATGTCATACGCAATTATAAAAACAGGTGGAAAACAGTATAAAGTAAAATCTGGCGAAATTCTTAAGATTGAAAAACTACCAGACTCTAAACCTGAGACTAATATCGAGTTTAATGAAATTTTGGCATATGGTGATGATAAATCAATTGAAATTGGAACTCCAAATGTTGAGGGTGCAAAAGTAGAAGCTAACTTAATTAAAAATAATAAAAATCGAACTATCTTAATTTTTAAAAAAAGAAGAAGACATAATTCAAGAAGAAAAAACGGGCATAGACAAGAATATTCTATGATAAGAATTAACAAAATTTTTTCAAAAGATGGTAAAGTATTATCAGAAGCTGAAAAAATTTCTAAAACTTCAAAAAAAAAAGAAGTTAAAGAAGCAGTAAGTAAATAGTTATTAGGTAAATTATGGCAACAAAAAAAGCAGGTGGATCATCGCGAAACGGACGAGATAGTGCCGGTAGAAGACTTGGTGTAAAAAAGTATGGTGGTGAAACAGTTATTCCTGGAAACATAATTGTTAGACAAAGAGGAACTAAGATTTTTCCAGGTGAAAATGTCGGTATGGGTAAAGATCATTCAATATTTTCAGTTGTTAAAGGAAAAGTCGTCTTCAGAAAATCTAAATCAGATAGAACTTTCGTTTCTGTAAAGCCCAATTAATAGTACAACCAATTAAAATAGATGTTGTATTATGAAATTTCTCGATCAAATTAAAATATATATTAAAGCTGGAGACGGTGGTGATGGATCGCCTAGTTTTAGAAGAGAGAAGTATGTTGAATTTGGTGGACCAGATGGTGGGGATGGTGGAAAAGGTGGATCAATTATTTTAAAGATAGAGGAAAATTTAAATACCCTTATTGATTATCGATATCAACAACACCATAAAGCTAAACGTGGAGAAAATGGTTCTGGTCAAAACCGAACGGGGAAAAGTGGTGAGGATTTAATTTTAAAAGTTCCTCTAGGCACACAGGTATTTGAAGAAGATAACAAAACTCTTCTTTTTGATTTTAATAAAAAAGGTGAAAAATATATTGCAGCTTTGGGTGGAAAAGGAGGTTTAGGAAACACAAGATTTAAAAGCTCTACAAATAGAGCTCCAAGAAAATTTACCAAAGGTACTAAAGGAGAAGAATTTACAATATGGCTTCAATTAAAAACAATTGCTGATATCGGTATTATTGGATTACCAAACGCTGGAAAATCAAGTTTGTTAGCAGCATTAACAAACGCAAATCCAAAAATTGCAAATTATAAATTTACAACTCTTAATCCTAACCTTGGTGTGGCTTCTTACGATGATAAAGAAATTACTATTGCAGATATTCCAGGATTGGTCGAAGGAGCTCACGAAGGTGTAGGCTTAGGAATACAATTTTTAAAGCATATAGAGAGATGCAAGTCTTTACTGCACTTGATTGATGTTACTAACTTAGATCTGAATGAGTCTTATAATCAAGTGAAAAATGAATTAAAAAGCTATAGTGCAAAATTATTAGAAAAAAAAGAACTAATTGTGCTTAATAAAATTGATTTGATTGATAAAGAAACAGCAAATGACATTATAGATAATTTTTCAAAAAGAAAAAATTGTGAAATTATGACAATGACAACTCTGGAGAAAAAATCTGTATCAAAAATTAAAGCAAAACTTCTGTCTTATGTATCTTAAAAACTCGAAAATAATTGTTGTCAAAATTGGATCATCTCTTCTAGTTGATCATAACAAAAAAATTAGGAAACAGTGGTTATCTAATTTTGCAAAAGACATTAAAAAATTGAAAGATAAAAACCAAAAAGTAATAATTGTTAGTTCTGGTGCTATAGCCTTGGGTTGCAAGAAAATGAATTATAACAAAAAAAATATCAAATTAGATAAGAGTCAAGCTATTGCCTCTATTGGTCAAATAGAGCTGATGAATTTATTTTCACAAACTTTCGCAAAATATAAGTTAAATATTTCTCAGATCCTGCTTACATTAGAGGATACTGAAGAAAGAAGAAGATCTCTCAATGCGAAACGAACTTTTGATAATCTTTTTGAACTTGGTTTTATTCCTGTGGTCAATGAAAATGATACCATTGCAACGAGTGAAATAAAATATGGAGATAATGATAGATTGGCATCTAGGGTTGCACAAATTACAAACGCAGATGTCTTAATTTTATTATCTGATGTTGATGGTTTATATACAAAAAATCCTAAAATTTTTAAGGATGCTAAACTAATAAAGCAAATTGATGATCTAAAAAATGATCTAAAAAAAATTTATGTTAAAGGTGTAAATGAATATGGAAGTGGTGGTATGCATACAAAAATTGAAGCAGCAAAAATATGTCAGCTTGCTGGTACTAGTATGGTTATTGCTAATGGACTATATTCAAATCCTATCTCAAAAATAATTGAAAAAAATAACTGTACTTGGTTTAGCCCAAAAGTTTCAAAGTTAGATGCTAGAAAAAAATGGATAATAAGTTCTGTAGCACCTAAAGGAGCTTTAATAATTGATGATGGTGCTAAAAAAGCGTTAAAATCTGGAAAAAGTTTGTTAGCAGCAGGAATTAAAAAAGTTTCTGGAAGATTTAATAAAGGTGATCATATTAAAGTATTAGATAAAAAAAATAATGAATGTGCTAGAGGGTTAAGTTCCTTTACTTCTGATGAGGTGACTAAAATTATGGGTCATCACTCTAATGATATTGAAAAATTATTAGGCTATGTTGCAAAATCAGAAGTTATTCATAAGGATGATATGGTGGAAATTTAAATGATTAAATATATGAATTTAGTCGGGATAAAAGCTCGAAAAGCAAGTGAATTTAAAGTTCCAACTAAAGTAAAAAATAAAGTTTTAAATGATTATGCAAAATTAATTAAAAATAAAAAAAAATTAATCATAAGTCAAAATTTAAGAGATATTAATCACGCAAGAAAAAAAGGGTTAAAAGAAAACTTAATCAAAAGACTTCATTTAAATGAAAATAAATTAAATGGAATTATAAATTCTATTTTTAAAATAGCTAAATTAAAAGACCCTATCGATAGCACTTTAGAAAAATGGAAAAGACCAAATGGTTTGAATATAAAAAGAGTGTCAATACCAATTGGAGTTATTGGTGTTATTTATGAAAGTAGACCAAATGTAACCTCTGATGTAGCTAGTCTATGTTTTAAATCTGGAAATGTAGTAATTTTGAAAGGAGGTTCTGAGGCTATAAATTCAAATAGAGCTCTAGCTAAGTTATTTAAAAAAGCACTTAAAAAAAATAAAGTTAATGAAAATTTCATTCAATTTATTGACTCAAAACAAAGAAAACTTGTAGATATCATGCTTTCTAAGATGAAAAAATATATAGATGTAATCATACCTCGTGGTGGAAAAAATTTAGTTAAAAAAGTTTTAGAGTTATCCAAAGTACCAATAATTGGGCACCTAGAGGGGCTTTGTCATACTTATATAGATAAAGACGCAGAATTAAAAATGGCTAAAGAAGTTGTCTTTAACGCTAAATTAAGAAATACAAGTATTTGTGGTGCGACTGAAACTGTTCTTATTCATAAAGACATAGTCAAAAAATTTAGCAATCCTATTTTGCAGGCACTTGAAAATAGTGGTTGTAAAATAATTGGCGATAAGAATTTGAAGAGTTATTACAAAGGTCAAGTATATCCTGCAAAAGAAAAAGATTGGTCAACTGAATATTTAGCTTCAATTGTATCTGTTAGAGTTGTTAAAAATTCTGAAGAGGCAATTAAACATATTAACAAATATGGAACTATGCACACTGACTCCATTATTACAAAAAATAAAAAGACGGCAAAATATTTCTTAAAAAATGTCAAAAGCTCAATTGCAATGCATAATACCTCAACTCAATTTGCTGATGGTGGTGAATTTGGATTTGGTGGAGAAGTTGGAATTTCCACCAATACACTACCACCTAGAGGTCCTGTAGGTATAAATCAATTAATTTCATATAAATATGAAATAACTAGTAATGGCAAAATAAGAGATTAAATTGAATAACACAAAAATAAAAATTGGTGTATTAGGTGGGTCGTTTGATCCTGCTCACAAAGGACATCTGGTAATTTCTAAGGAAGCAAAAAAAAGATTCAAACTCAAAAAAATTATTTGGGCAATTACAAAAAAAAATCCATTTAAAATAGAGAGCAAGACATCTGTTGCTAACAGAATTAAATATTGTAAAAAAATAATTGGTACAAATTCATTTATCAAGGTTAAATTTTATGAAAAAATTATTAAATCAAATAAAACTATAGATTTAATTAATCATTTAAAAAAAAATAAAAACATTGAAATTTATTTTTTGATGGGTGCCGATAATCTTATTAATTTTCATAAATGGCATAAATCTAAATTAATTTCACAAAAATGTAATATTCTAGTTTTTGACCGACATGGGTATAAAAAAAATTCTTTAAAATCAAAGACATTTAAGCAACTCAGTAAAGCCAAGCTTGAGTTTATTGAGTTTAGTAAAGTCAACATTTCATCTTCTCAATTGAGAAAAATTTGATAATCTTAATCTAATTAATGTATAAAAACTCAGATTTAAAAAATATTATTATTAAAACTCTAGATTTAAATAAAGCTCACAACATTGTAAGTATCGACCTGAAAGATAAAAGCTCAATGGCCGATTATATGATTATTGCTAGTGGAACATCTTCAAGACATATTCAATCTTTATCTGAACAAGTTTTAGAAAAATTTAAAGATAATGGATTAAAAAATTCTAGGATTGAAGGTAAAGATAGTAATGAATGGAAACTGGTAGATGGTATCGACCTTATAGTTCATATCTTTCATCCTGAAAAAAGAAAATTTTATGAGCTAGAAAAAATTTGGTCAGAATTAATACCAAAAGAAAAGGTTATTATATGAGATATTATCTAATAATAATTTTTTTTTGTAATAGTTTTCTTTTTGCAAACTTCTCTTCCTCAAATGAAGTAGATATTTATAAAAAAATTGATTTATTTGGTGAAGTATTAGAAAAAATAAATAATGAATACGTTGATGAAATAGATCAATCTGAAAGCATGGACTCTGCTATTAATGGTCTCCTTCAATCTTTAGATCCATATTCAGCATATATGTCTCCAGAAATTTTTAATGAGATGCAAACAGAGACTAGTGGCGAATTTGGTGGACTTGGTATTGAAGTAAGTATGGAGTCAGGAGTGGTTAAAGTAATTTCACCTATTGATGATACGCCGGCATCGAGGGCTGGTATCAAAGCTGGAGATTACATCGTGAAAATTGAAGATATACAAGTACAAGGTAAAACTTTAAGTGAAGCAGTTGATTTAATGCGTGGTCCAGTAGGATCTAGTATTGAATTAACAGTTAGACGTAGAGGAGAGAAAAAAGCAATCACATTTAATATCATTAGAGAAATAATTAAAATTCAATCAGTTAAGTCTGATTTATTAGAAAAGGATATTGGTTATATCAGACTTACATCATTTAATGAAAATAGTAGTGAACAAATAGAAGATAAAATTAAAGATTTAGAGAAAAATCAAGACATTAAAGCTTATATCTTAGATTTAAGAAATAACCCTGGAGGTTTACTTTCTCAAGCAATTAAAATTTCTGATTTTTTTTTAGAAAACGGTGAAATTGTGTCTACTAAAAGCAGACAAGTTTCTGAAAACAGGAAATGGTTTGCAAAAAAAGGAGATTTAACAAATGGAAAAACATTAATAGTTTTAATAAATTATGGATCAGCCTCTGCATCTGAAATTGTAGCTGGAGCATTAAAAGATCATAAAAGAGCAATTGTTTTAGGTGAGAATAGTTATGGAAAGGGTTCTGTTCAGTCAATTATTCCCTTAAAAAATAAAGGGGCTATCAGATTAACAGTTGCTAAATACTACTTGCCATCAGGAGAGTCTATTTCTGAAGTAGGCGTAAGCCCAGATATTGAAATAAATGAAGAAGGTGATGATTTTAGAATAAAAACTGATACTGATAATCAATTAAGCTACGCTATTAAGTTACTTAACGGATAATATGAATAAAAATTTTGAAGATTTACCACTGAGAAGTGGAGTCGGAATAGTGTTATTAAATAACCAAAATAAAGTATTCGTTGCAAAAAGAATAGATAATCCGAAAAATTTTTGGCAGATGCCTCAGGGTGGTGTTGATGAGGGGGAGGATTATTTAAAAGCTGCATTTAGAGAACTAGAGGAAGAAACAAGTATTAAAAGCGTAGAACTTATAAAAGAATTAGATGGTACATTAACCTATGATTTACCTGATAGATTACTAGGTATTATTTGGAAAGGTAAATACAAAGGTCAAAAGCAAAAATGGTTTTTAATGCGATTTATTGGAAATGATAATGAAATAAATATTAATACATCTCATCCGGAGTTTTTGGATTGGAAGTGGATTGATTTAGATTTAATTACTGATGTTGTGGTCGATTTTAAACATCATGTTTACAAAGAACTTAAAGAAAAAGTAAAAAAATTAATTTAGAGTTTTTAAAACTCCAACTTTTTGATCTGCTAAATATTTAGATTGATCGTTAATATCAGTTTTATTAGCCTCTTCTTCTGCTTGTTTAAGTAAATCTTGTTGCTTTGACTTATCCATATCGGCAAGATTAAAAATTGTACTTGTTAAAATAGATAGATTGTTATTTTTAAATTCAACGATCCCATCTTCAACATAGTAGCTTTCATCACCTGATTTTGATAAAATCTTAATTATCCCAGGTTTCAAAAATGAAATAATAGAAATATGATCCTTCAATATTCCCATCTCTCCTTCAAAAGCAGGGACCACGACTTCTGAAACATCATCTTTTGCTAAAAAAGATTTTTCAGGATTTACTATTTCAACTTTAAACTCTTCACTCATTAAGCAGCCGCTTCTTGTTCCATTTTTTTAGCTTTTTCTATAGCTTCTTCAATTGTTCCAACCATATAAAAAGCAGCTTCTGGTAAGTGATCATACTCACCTTTACAGATTGCATCAAAACCTTTGATAGTTGATTCAAGATCAACAAGTTTTCCTGGAGAGCCAGTAAATACCTCTGCAACAAAGAATGGTTGAGATAAAAATCTCTGGATTTTTCTAGCTCTTGCCACAACTAATTTATCTTCTTCAGATAACTCATCCATACCAAGAATAGCTATAATATCTTGTAGTGATTTATATGATTGCAGAATTCTTTGAACATCTCTTGCTACTCTATAATGCTCATCACCAACTATTCTTGGATCTAAAATTCTTGAAGTAGAGTCAAGTGGATCTACTGCGGGATAAATGCCAATTTCCGCAATTTGTCTTGAAAGTACAGTCGTTGCGTCTAAATGAGCAAACGATGTTGCTGGAGCAGGATCTGTTAAATCATCAGCAGGCACATAAATTGCTTGTACAGATGTAATTGACCCTTTGTTTGTGGTCGTAATTCTTTCTTGTAGGTTACCCATGTCAGTAGCTAATGTGGGTTGATATCCAACAGCAGATGGAATTCTTCCTAACAAAGCTGAAACCTCTGATCCTGCCTGAGTAAATCTAAAAATGTTATCTACGAAGAAAAGTACGTCCTGACCTTCCTGATCTCTGAAATATTCAGCTACAGTTAACCCTGTCAATGCAACTCTTGCTCTTGCTCCAGGAGGTTCATTCATCTGTCCATAAACTAGAGCAGCTTTTGAACCAGCTCCTTCTTTCTTAATTACTCCAGACTCAATCATTTCATGATAAAGGTCATTTCCTTCTCTAGTTCTTTCTCCGACTCCTGCAAAAACTGAAAAACCACCATGAGCTTTTGCAACGTTATTAATTAATTCCATAATTAAAACTGTTTTTCCTACTCCTGCTCCACCAAATAATCCAATCTTTCCACCTTTTGCATATGGTGCAAGCAAATCAATTACCTTAATACCTGTTACAAGAATTTCAGTTTCTGTTGATTGGTCATTAAATTCAGGTGCAGCTCTATGAATTGGCCAACTTTCTTTAGTTTTAACTTCGCCTCTTTCGTCAATTGGTTCACCAATTACATTAATAATTCTTCCAAGAGTTTCAGGTCCAACAGGAACTTGAATAGGAGCATTCGTGTTAGTAACCTCATCACCTCTTTTTAGTCCTTCGGTAGCATCCATAGCTATTGTTCTAACAGTAGTTTCACCCAAGTGTTGTGCTACTTCTAAAACTAGTCTGTTATCACCGTTTTTACATTCTAATGCTGTTAAAATTTCTGGCAGTTCACCATCAAATTTTACGTCTACTACTGCTCCAATAACTTGTGTGATTATTCCTTTGCTCATAATTATAAACTTTCTGCTCCTGATATGATTTCTATTAGTTCTTTTGTAATTGCTGCCTGACGACTTCTATTATATTCGATAGTAAGTTTGTCAACCATTTCACCTGCGTTTCGGGTTGCATTATCCATTGCGCTCATTCTAGACCCTTGCTCGCTAGCTGAATTTTCTAACATTGCTTTAAATATTTGCGTAGAAATATTCTTTGGCAATAAATTGCTTAAAATTTCATCTTCATCTGGTTCAAATTCGTAATTTTCTTCAGAACCACTTTCTTCATCTTCATTATTTAAAGGGATAATTTGCTGTGCTTGAGGAATTTGAGTAATTACATTTTTAAATTGGTTATAAAAAATTGTACAAACGTCAAATTCGCCTGCTTCGAATTTTTCAATTACCATTTTTCCAACTTTATCAGCATCGAAATAATTTGCATTTTTAGACTCTTTGAAAGAAATATTTTCAATTATTTTATCACCATAAACTCTTTTTAATTGATCATTTCCCTTTGAGCCTACTGTAATAATTTTAAGTTCTTTACCTTCATCTAAAATTTTTGCAAAATAACCTTTAGCTTTTTTAATAATGTTAGAATTAAATCCACCACATAAGCCTCTATCAGAAGTCATCACCACGCAAAGATGAGTTTTTTCTTGTCCAGTACCTGACAATAACTTTGGTGCATTTTCTTTATCAGATATACCATTTGATAAATTTAATATAACATTATTCATTTTTTCAGAATAAGGTCTTCCCTTCTCAGCACTTTCTTGGGCTCTTCTTAACTTAGCTGCGGCAACCATTTTCATAGCCTTAGTAATTTTCTGTGTAGATTTTACACTAGCTATTCTTTTTTTTAGGTCGTCTAAACTTGCCATAAATTACTAAGATTTAAGATTTCCTTTTAATTGAGTGATTATCTCAACAAGTAATTTTTCTTTATCTTCCTCAAGTTTTCCTGAAGTCAAAATTGACTCTATAATCTCAGGCTTATCTGATTTACATTTTTCAATGATCTTGCTCTCAAATTCAGCAACATCTTTCAGATCAATATCGTCCAAATAACCTTTCACACCACAAAATACAGAAATAACTTGTTCTGCAACAGTCATAGGTGAATATTGTTTTTGTTTTAAAAGTTCAGTTAGCTTAGAACCTCTATTCAAAAGTTGCTGGGTTGATGCATCTAGATCAGATCCAAATTGCGCAAATGCTGCCATTTCTCTGTATTGTGCTAACTCTAATTTCATCGATCCTGAAACTTTTTTCATCGCTTTTGTTTGAGCTGATGAACCAACCCTAGATACTGACAAACCTACGTTGATTGCAGGTCTTATACCTTGGTTAAATAATTCTGTTTCAAGGAAAATTTGCCCGTCTGTGATTGAAATAACGTTAGTTGGAATAAACGCAGATACGTCTCCACCTTGTGTTTCAATAATTGGAAGTGCAGTAAGTGATCCCCCACCATGTTCGTCACTTAATTTTGCTGCTCTTTCAAGTAATCTACTATGAAGATAAAATACATCTCCAGGATAAGCCTCACGTCCTGGGGGTCTTCTTAATAGCAATGACATTTGTCTATAAGCAACTGCTTGTTTAGACAAGTCATCATAAATTATTAACGCATGCATTCCATTATCTCTAAAATACTCACCCATAGCACAACCTGTATATGGTGCTAAAAATTGTAAAGGAGCAGAGTCAGATGCCGTTGCAGCAACGATTGTTGTGTACTCCATAGCTCCAGCTTCTTCTAAAGTTTTTTGAATTTGTCTTACTGTTGATCTTTTTTGTCCAACTGCAACGTATATACAATACAGTTTTTGTTTTTCATCGCCAGTTTCATTGATTTTTTTTTGATTGATAATCGCATCTACCGCAACTGCTGTTTTACCAGTTTGTCTATCACCAATAATTAATTCCCTTTGCCCTCTTCCAATCGGAACCAAACTATCAATTGATTTAAGGCCGGTTTGCATTGGTTCACTAACAGATTGTCGTGGAACAATACCTGGTGCTTTAACTTCAACTCTGCTTTTTTTAATACTTTTATCTAATGGTCCTTTTCCATCAATAGGATTTCCTAAACCATCAACTACTCTTCCTAATAATTCTTTTCCGACTGGTGTATCAACAATATTACCAGTTCTTTTTACTACATCACCTTCTTTAACATTTCTGTCATCACCAAAAATTACAACACCAACGTTTTCACTTTCTAAATTTAGCGCCATACCTTTTGAACCATCAGCAAACTCAACCATTTCACCAGCTTGAACATTGTCCAGCCCATAAATCCTAGCAATACCGTCTCCAACTGATAAAACTTGACCAACTTCTGTAACTTCTGCTTTATCACCAAAATTTTTAATTTGTTCTTTTAATATTTTTGTAACTTCTGAAGGATTTATTTCCATTTATGCCTCTATCATTCTATTTTCGATTTGTTGTAATTTATTTTTAATTGAGGTATCTACCATAATACTTCCAACTTGTACCACCAAGCCTCCTATTAAACTTTCATCATGTTTATAGTTTAATTTTATTTTTGAGCTGAAATTTTTTGTTAACTCCTCTGTAATTTTTGCAATTTCTTCATTAGATAATTCTTTTGCTGATTTAAGTTCTGCCTTAAGTTCACCTCTTTTTCTTGAACAAATTTCAATAAAACTTTTAAGGATACGCTCAATAAAAAAGAAACGTCTTTTTTGAATTAAAAAGCTTAAAAAATTTTTAAATAAAGACTCAAATTTATTATTTTCAGATATTGTATTAATTACTCTCAATAAATTCTCATGGCTTGTAGTTGGATCTTTAACTAAATCAGAAAAATCTTCACTTTTCTTAATTAAATTAAGAATAGATAAAGACTGATCTTCAATCTGTCTTAAAAGATTGTTTTCTTTTGAAAGTTCAAAAAGCGCAAGAGAATACCTTTCGGCTGAAGTTATTGAAAATCCTTTATCTTTGCTCAACTTTATTCCTTTATAATATTGAAGATTATTTAAAAAACACGCTTTAAATACCATACGGTCCTTATGTCTTCAAGTAGCTGATTTGAAAAAATGCCTTTTTTTTTAGGTTAATTGAAGTTTATGGGGTCAACATCAACTGTTAGTTTTATTCCATTAGAAAATTTATATCTAGAGATCAATTCACTTATTGAATTTTGCAATTTTAAAGATTTTGTGCCCCTAATTAACAATCTAACCCTAAATTTTCTTTTGATCCTAAATATTGGAGCGTTTATTGGACCAAGTATTTTTGCATTTAATTTACCTTCCAGGAATATTTTAAAATCAAAAGCATTTTTTTCTAGGGTGTGCTCATTTTTACCAGTTAGTATTAATGAGATAAATCTTTCGTATGGAGGAAGTTTATTTTTTTTTCTAATTTCTAATTCTCTATCTAAAAATACATCAGGATTTTTATTGGTAATCTCATTTATCAACGTTGTGTCATAATTATATGTCTGAAAATATACAGTTGCAGCCTTGCCAGTTCTTCCAGCTCTTCCTATCAACTGGTGGTATAATTGTAAATTTTTTTCTGCTGCTCTTAAATCATGGCCTTGGGTTGATAGGTCAGTATCAACAATAATAATGCAATTTAAATTAGGAAAATGAAAACCTTTTGAAATTAATTGAGTTCCAATAAGAATTTCAATTTCATTATGAAAAATTTTTTTTATAACTTCTGAAGATTTTTTTTTATTTATTGAATCACTTGAAAAAATTTCAATTTTTTTTGTTGGAAAATTTTTTTTCACTTCTTCTAAAATTCTCTCAACGCCAGGACCATTAAATATAAATTCACATTTTCCATCTTTAGAACAATTCCTGTCCAGCAATGATTTATAACCACAATAATGGCAAATCAGTAAATTTTTACGTTTATGATAAACTAAGTTGATAGAGCAATTTGGACAAGTATAGGTATTAAAACATTTATTACAAAATACATGAGGTGAAAAACCTCTTCTATTTAAAAAAAAAAGAACTTGGTCTTTTTTTTCTAAATGAAAATTTGCTTTTTTTATTATCTCTTTTGATAACCAAGTTTGTTTTTCAAGTTTCGTATTATTTAAATTTATTATTTCATAATTTGGTAATGATGCGTTCAGATATCTTTGTTTTAGTTTTGATATTGTATATTTTCTTTTCTTTATATTTTCATAAGTTTCAACAGATGGAACAGAAGTAATTAAATTAACTGGTATATTTTCAAAAGAAGCTCTCGCAATAGCCATATCCCTTGCATTGTAAATTAAACCTTCGTCTTGCTTGTAAGATTGATCATGCTCCTCATCAACAATTATTAAGCCTAATTTTTTAAATGGTAAAAAAAGAGATGATCTTGCGCCAATTAAAACTTTGATCTTACCTTCATTGATACCGCTCCAAATTATCTCTTTTCTTCTTTTGCTAACACCTGAGTGCCAAATAGCTGGATTAAAACCAAAAAATTCAAAAAATTTTTGCTCAAATTGACTAGTTAATCCAATCTCAGGTAATAAAATTAAACCTTGAAAACCATCAGTAATTATCTTTTTAAGTGCCTCAAAATACACAATAGTTTTTCCTGAACCTGTTGTTCCTTGTAGCACGTGAACTCGAAATTTATCTCTTACTCTATTCATTAATTTTAAAGAGTTTTTTTGTTCAATAGATAATTCAAATGAATGATTTTTCATTTTAAACTTGTAATCTTCATATTTTTCATCCATAAATTTTTCAATAGCATTGCTACTTAATAAAGATAATTTTAATGCCATACCTTTTGGAATTATATTATATTGAGAAAACCAGTTTAAAAATTTTATAGTATCCTTTTTTAAAGCAGAAATTTCTAGTTTTTGTAAAATCTTTTTGATTTTAAAATTTTTTTTTGCACCTTTTTCAAATTCATCCCAAACTACTCCTGTGATTTTTGATTTTCCAAATGGAACAACAACATACTCACCAACTTTTAATTTATAATCACTTTCGTAAGTAAATGGATGATTAAATATATTAGGTAATAAGATTGGAAATTTCATCTTAAAAATTTTATTATTTATTAATAACAATAACTCTAGTAATAATAGATTTTTAGTTTATAAGCTATAAAACTAATACTTAATATTCAACTTACAAAATGAAAATTCCTCTGTGCAAACCATCAATAGATAATGATGAAATAAAATTAGTTTCAAGGGCATTAAAATCTAGTTGGCTAACACATGGACCATATAATCAAAAATTTGAAGAACTCTTTAACAAAAAATTCAATTATAAATATTCTATTGCAATGAATTCATGTACTAGTGCTTTAGAATGTGCAGTTAAATCTTTAGGTGTTAAAGGTGAAATTATAATACCAAGTTTCACATGGGTTTCGACAGCTAATGCGGTTTTAAATTGTGGATCAAAACCAGTTTTTGCTGACATAGATTACAAAACAAGAAATATAAATCTTAAGAATATTAAAAGATGTATTACAAATAAAACTGTAGCAATTATAGTAGTCCACTTTGCTGGGTTGCCTTGTGATATGGTTGAAATTTCAAAATATTGTAAAAAAAATAACATTAAAATTATTGAAGATAGTGCTGAAACCTTAGGAGCAAAAATTTATAATAAATTTACTGGTACTTTTGGAGTGGGGTGTTTTTCATTTTTTCCCACTAAAAATATCACCACCACTGAAGGTGGTATGTTAACGACAAATAATAAAAATACCTATAATTACGTTAAAAAATTAATTGCTCATGGTATTGATAAAAATATAAAAAAAAAATTTTGGCATAGAGTAGCTGTGCTTCCGGGCCATAATTTTAGAATGCCAAATCATTTAGCTGCAATAGGTTATTCGCAATTAAAAAAAATAACCAAGTTTAATAACGCAAGAAATAAAATTGCAAATTTATATTCTTTAGAACTATCAAAGCCATTTTATAAAATTGATGTGCCTTATATACCAAAAGGTTTTACCCATTCTTTTCAAATGTATACTATCACTGTGAATGTTAAAATTCGAAACAAGTTACTTAATTTTCTAAAAAAAAATAACATTGAGGCTTCTGCACATTTCGACCCCCCTTTGCACTCTCAAAATTATCTAAAAAAATATAAAAAAAAAAAATTACCAATTACTGAAAAATTATCAAAAGAGATAATAACACTTCCAATATTTCCAGATATGACTAAAAAAGAAGTGTATTATGTGATCAAAACCATAAGAAAATTCTATAAAATAAATAATTTATGAAAACAACTTTAATTACTGGTGGGTTAGGTTTTATTGGATCTAGTATATGTGAGTTATTATTAAAAAAGAAATATTCAGATAAGTGTATATTGCTTGATAATTTTGGTGGTTACATGAACCCAATTAAAGATAATTTTATCGATTTTAGAAAACAAAGATTTCCATCGTTAAAAAATATAATAATAGAAAGATGTGACACCAGTAACTATAAAGCTTTATCTTCAATCATAAGCAAATACAAACCAAATTATATATACCATACTGCTGCTTTGCCTTTAGCCAAAGTCTCTAATTTAAATAACGAGGAAGCAAAAATAAGTTCTGTCGACTCTACAGTAAATATTATTGATGCAATAAATATTATACAAAATTCAAATAAACGTTTCAAATTTAACAGATTTGTATATTTTTCATCAAGTATGGTTTATGGTGATTTTAAAACACCAACTGTTAATGAACAGTCAGAAAAAAATCCAAAAGATGCGTATGGTATTATGAAGTTGGCTGGTGAAGTTGTTACTGAAGGATTGTGCAAATTACATAAAATACCCTACACTATAATCAGACCTTCTGCTGTTTATGGACCAAAAGATATGAACAGAAGAGTATCTCAAATATTTATTGAAAATGCATTCGAGAAGAAAAAAATTTATATTCAAGGAAAAAATGAAAAACTTGATTTCACTTATATAAAAGATTTAGCTAACGGATCAGTTCTTGCGGCAAGAAGTAAAAAAGGAGTTAATGAAATTTTCAATATTACATGTGGAAAAGGCCAAACTCTTTTGAGTTATGTAATTTATCTTAAAAAGAAGTTTCCTGAACTAAATTATATAATTCAAGCAAGAGACAAAACTAAACCATCAAGAGGAACTCTTTCAATTAAGAAAGCAAAGAGATTACTGGGTTATAAACCTAAATATAGCTTAAAAGATGGTATTAATGAGTATTTCAACTTTTTAAAGAAAAATTTTAGATATTAATTTTTGTGCAAAAAAAGATCTATCTATTTTGTCCCTCAATTCATGATGGTGGTTTAGAAAAAACATTATCAATATATGCAAATTTCTTATCAAAACATTTTAAGGTAAATTTAATCACAAACACTTTTAACAGTAGAAGATTAAAGACTATTAATCAAAATGTAAAAATTATTAATTTTAAGAATAAATTTTTTCTTCAAAATAGAATAGCTAATAATCTCTTTTGTATTTTTAAAACGTTTATGATGAATGAGCAAAAATTGGTTATTTTTTCATTGCATGATCATTTTTTTCTTTGCCTATTAAAGTTTTTTAAATTGAATTTTAAACTAATAGTTAGAACACAAACTGCTATTATTAATGAAAAAAATAAAGATGAAGAAAACAATATTAAAGAAAAATTTTTCTTTAGAAATTTTTTAACATATTTTTATAAATATTCTGATTTGGTAATAACATTTTCAGAACAAAATAAGTTATTTTTAAAAAAAAAAATTAAAGTAAAAAATGTTGAGGTTATATATAATTATTTTCCACAACAAAAAGCCAAAAAAAAATTAAAAAAAATTTATAATATATTTTTCGTAGGAAGATTAGTTCCTGATAAAGACCCAATTTTTTTTTTAAAAAACTGCTTATCTTTATCTAAAAAAATACAATTTAATATTTGTATTGTCGGAAAAGGTAGTTGTTATGAAAAATTAAAATTAATGTCAAAAAAAAATAATGTCAAAATTTTTGGCTACGTAGAAGGTGGAATCAAAAAATTAAACAAACAAATAGATGTTATCTGTATTACCTCAAAATATGATGGTACACCTAATGTTTTAGGTGAGGCGGTGGCATATAAAATTCCATGTCTTGCGCCAAAAGGCGTTGGGTTATCAAATTTTATTTTATTAAATGGTAAAGGTGGTTATCTATATAAACCAAATTCAGATAATGACTTTAAAGTAAAATTAAAATCATTACTTCTTAACTATAAAAAGGCAATTTATAAATCAAAATTATCTTATAAGGAGCTAAGTCGCTTCGATTACAATAATACTTTGATAAAATTAAAAAGATGTATTAATGAAATTCTATAAAAATCCTACTTTTAAATTAATAAAGAAAGATATTTATCAAATTATAAATTTGAAAAATTCTGAGTGGGATTATGGTATTCCTTCTCAATTAAAATGGTTTAATGATAAAAAAAACGTATTTAAAAGTGACTTACATTTTTATCTTAAAAAGAATAAAAGAATAGTTGCTTATGTTCAGCTTGGTAAAAGAAAATATGTTATTAATTCTAAGAGTAAAAATTATATTTTATTTAGGACACTTATAGTTTTAAAAAATCAAAGAGGTAATAATCTATCTAAAAAAATTATGGATGAAGTTGTAAAATTTATTAAATTGAAAAAAAAACCTTGTTTTCTTTTATGTAAAAAAAAATTAATTAAATTTTATAAAAAATATGGATTTGAAGAATTAGAAAGAAAAAAATATAAATTAGAAGATCATAAAAATACACTCCATGGAATGATTCATAATATAAATAAAACTGATCTAACTAATATGAAGAAATTTTACTATAATATTTGATCACTTTTTATATAACAACAAGTTATCTGAAGTTTTTCCAAAATCTATATAAGAGAAAATCAAATTAATTATGCGTCCAATAAAACTCATATGAAAACTACCAGAAAAATTTTTTTCTAATATGTCTGATATAGCTCCTTTGTAAGATACATGCTTCTGAAGTTTTAAATTATTATCTAAAATTGGTTTGACGATTTTTAAACAATTATCTGTCAATTGGATTATTAAATATCCATTATCATTAATAGAGTTAATAAGATTTTTGCTAGCTAATTGCTTATCTGTAATACTACTTATGTTTTTCATTGTGTGAGTAGATACAACTAAATCAAATTTATTATCAACAGACAACCCATTTGGGTTAGTTAAATCTCCCTCAAGTAATTCTGTGTTTTCAAAACCCCTAGAATTTACTAAAGCATTATCTGAATTTAGTCTTTCTCTGGATATATCTATTCCAGTATAATTTGTAGTACCAAAGTAGGATCTAAATTTTGCATCAGCACATGCAACATCTAAAACATTTTTAAAAGGTCTAGAAGCATTTATCATATTTCGAAAATTTCTATAAAATTTATATTTGTATGGTCCCATAAGATTTTTATTTATAATTTTTTTCTAAGAATGTATCGCTCTTTTATCAACTGAAAGAGCTGCTTCTTTTACTGCCTCAGAAAAAGTAGGGTGCGCATGACAAGTTCTTGCAATATCTTCCGCGCTTGCGCCAAACTCCATAGCAATTCCTATTTCTGCTATTAATTCACCTGCATGAGGTCCGATTATGTGTGCACCTAAAACTTTATCAGTTTTTGCATCTGCTAAAATTTTTACAAAGCCTTCAGCATCATCAATCGCTTTTGCTCTAGAATTTGCCATAAATGAAAATTTTCCAATTTTATATTCTATATTCATTTTTTTTAATTTTTCCTCTGTTTTTCCAATGTAGGCAACCTCTGGTGTTGTGTAAATTACTCCAGGAATAGTATCATAATTCACATGTCCAGCCTGACCAGCAATATTCTCTGCAACTGCAATACCTTCATCCTCTGCCTTATGAGCTAACATTGGGCCATCAATTACATCGCCAATTGCATATATGTTATCTTGATTAGTTTTAAAATTTTCATCTGTTTTTATTCTACTCTTTTCATCAAGTTCAACTTTAGTTGATTGTATATTTAGTCCCTCTATATTAGGCTTTCTTCCAACTGAAACTAAAACAACATTACAGTCAAAATCTTTTTTATTTCCATCCTTGTCAATAGTGGTGACTACAGCACTAGAACTATTTTTTTTGATTTTTTCAACTTTATGCTGCATATGAAATTTTATTCCTTGTTTTTTTAATATTTTCATAAACTCTTGTGAAATTTCTTTATCCATACCAGGGGTAATATGATCTAAAAATTCAATTACATGAACCTCGGACCCTAGTCTTGACCACACTGAACCCATCTCAAGACCAATATAGCCTCCTCCAACTATTAACATTTTTTTTGGAACTTGCTCAATTTTCAATGCTCCTGTTGAAGAAAGAATAATTTTTTCATCAAAATCAATTCCTGGAAGAGGTACTGGAATTGATCCAGTAGCTATAATTATATTTTCAGCATTTATATGAATACTTTTATTTTCTGAATCTTTAATTAAAATTTCATTTTTTGATTTAAAACTTCCATGACCTTTAAAATAAGAGACTTTATTTTTTTTTAATAGAAATTCTACACCTTTGGTTAAAACAGTTACAGCTTTATCTTTACTTTTCATCATCTTATTAAGGTTCAATTTTACTTCACCCACCTCTATACCTTTATTAGATAAGTTTTTTACCTTGTAAAATTCCTCAGATAAATTTAATAAACTTTTTGAGGGTATGCATCCTACATTTAAACAAGTCCCTCCTAATGATCCTCTAGACTCAATACATGCAGTTTTTAATCCAAGTTGAGCTAACCTTATAGCACAAACATATCCTCCAGGACCACCACCAATTACAACTGCTTGAAATTTCTCTGACATCTAAATATCTAAAAATAACCTTCTAGGATCCTCTAGGTTTTCTTTAATCATTTTTAAAAATGAGACTGAATCTTTTCCATCAATAATTCTATGATCATAAGATAACGCTAAGTACATTATAGGTCTTACCTTTACCTCTCCATTAACTACTACAGGTCTTTCTACTATATTGTGCATTCCCAACACTCCAGATTGTGGTAAATTTAAAATTGGTGTGGATAACATTGACCCATATACGCCACCATTACTTATAGTGAATGTACCACCTTGAAGATCCTCAATAGTTAATTTACCTTCTCTAGCTTTTTCTGAAATTTCTTTAATATTTTTTTCAATATCAGCGAATGATAATTCATCGGCATTTTTTAAAACTGGAACAACTAAACCCTTTTCAGTACCAACTGCAAAACTAATATTATAATAATTTTTATAAATTATTTCATCTCTTTCAATTTCAGCATTCACAGCTGGAAAAGATTTAAGAGCTACAATACAAGCTTTAACAAAAAATGACATAAAACCTAATTTAATTCCATATCTATTCTGAAAATCCTCTTGATTTTCCTTTCGAATTTCCAATATGGTTGACATATCTACTTCATTAAACGTAGTCAATAAGGCAGCATTTTCTTGAGCTTGTTTCAATCTTTTTGCAATTGTTTGTCTTAATCTTGTCATTTTAATTTTTTCTTCAGGGCCATATTTAATTTTTCTCTCAGATGGTTGAGGTTGTGAACCCATTAGACTTAGTAAATCTCCTTTTAAAATTCTTCCATCCTTCCCTGAGCCTTTTATTAATTGACTATCAATTTTATTTTCAACAACAATTTTTCTAACTGCAGGAGACAAAGTCTGATCAACTTGATTAATTTCTTTATTAATCTCACTTTTTACTTCATCTGTTAAAATTAATGGGTTTTCTATTTGAACTTTTTGTTCGGATTTTTCCTCAAAAACTTTAATTTCATTTTTTGAAGTATCTAAATTTACAATATTATTTTCATTAAGTGCAGATTCTGTCTTTTTTGTTTGATCACCTTTAGGAGAGCCAGATCCATTTTCTGATATTGAACCAAGTAAAGCACCCACTTCAACTACAGCACCATTTTTTGAATTTATTTTTGATAAAACACCAGTTATTGGTGATGGGACTTCTAAATTAACTTTATCAGTCTCTAATTCTACAATCGGTTCATCAGCTTCAACATTTTCTCCCTCGATTTTTAACCATTTAGAGACTGTTGCTTCTGTAATACTTTCTCCTAACCCAGGAACTACAATTTTTACACTCATCGTTTTTATTCAAACACTTTTTTTATAATTTCTTGTTGTTGAGAAATATGCCTTTTTACATAACCAGTTGCTGGTGATGCGTCTGGGCTTCTTCCTATATAAGAAACTTTGTTATTATTAGCCTTAATATTATCTAATGTCCATTGGATATAATCTCTTACTGAAAACCAAGCACCCATATTTTTAGGCTCTTCCTGGCACCAAAAAAAATTTGCATTCTTTGCATATGGTTTAAGCTCTTTAACAAGAGTTTTTGCAGGAAATGGATAAAGCTGCTCAACTCTAAATAAGATTATATCATTTTTTTTCAATTTTTCTCTAGCCTCTAATAAATCAAAATAAACTTTTCCTGAGCACATAACTACTTTTTGAATTTCAGAACTTTTTTTTAATTTTATAAAGCCCTTTGATTGAGGATCTATGGCATGATCCCAAAGTACTCTGTGAAAAGAATTTGATTTATTAAAATCCTCTAAATTTGAAACACAATACTTATTTCTAAGTAAAGATTTTGGAGTCATGATGATTAAAGGTTTTCTAAAATCTCTGTGCATTTGCCTTCTAAGAGCATGAAAATAATTTGCAGGTGTTGTACAATTCATTACTTGCATATTGTCGTTAGAACACAACTGCAAAAATCTCTCTAACCTTGCAGATGAATGTTCTGGTCCTTGACCTTCATAACCATGAGGCAACAACATTACTAATCCTGAGGCCCTTCTCCATTTTCTTTCTCCAGATGCTATAAATTGATCAATCACCACCTGAGCACCATTTGCAAAATCTCCAAACTGTGCTTCCCATAGAGTAAGCGTGTTAGGTTCAACCAAGCTATAACCATACTCAAATCCTAGAACAGCTAATTCAGATAAAAAGCTATCAACAACTTCAAATTGTTTTTGATTATTGGAAATATTATTCAAAGGAACATATCGAGTATTATCTTTTTGATTTCTTAAAACCGAATGTCTTTGACTGAAAGTTCCTCTTCCAGAATCTTGACCAACTAATCTTACAGGATAGCCTTCTTCTAATAGAGATCCAAACGCTAAAGCTTCAGCAGTTGACCAATCAATATTAGATCCCTTTTTAACAGCTTCTTTTCTTTTATTTAATATTTTGACTATAGTTTTATGTAAATTTAATTTGTCAGGAGATGCATTTATTTTTTCTGAGATCTCTAATAACTTTTTAGTATTCGCACCAGTTACACCTCTTTTATCTTTCCCTTTTTCTGGTTTATAAGCTGACCATGTGCCCTCGAACCAAGCAATTTTTGGTTTATAATCTTTTGCATTTTTAAATTGATCATCAAGTAAGTTTTTAAAGGTATTAATTGAATTATCTAACCTTTCATTTGAAATAATATTTTCATCTACAAGTTTTTTTGCATAAACTTTTGTTGTTGAGGGATGCGATCTAATTTTTTCATACATCAAAGGTTGTGTAAACGATGGTTCATCTCCTTCATTGTGACCAAACCTTCTATAACAAATTAGATCCACAACTACATCTCTGTTGAACTTTAATCTAAACTCTGTTGCTATTCTAGCCGCATAAA
Organism: uncultured Pelagibacteraceae bacterium; assembly: GCA_902578775.1. Lineage (GTDB taxonomy): Bacteria > Pseudomonadota > Alphaproteobacteria > Pelagibacterales > Pelagibacteraceae > Pelagibacter. The sequence continues at coordinate 25,613 of CACHEF010000006.1, read as the reverse complement.
CAACTGCTTCTGGATCATCCCCATTTGCATGGATTATTGGAGCATCAACCATCTTTGCTATATCGGAAGGATATGGAGATGATCGAGCAAATCTTGGGCTAGTAGTAAACCCTATCTGATTGTTAACTATTATGTGAATTGTACCACCAGTATTGTGTCCAGGTAGTCCAGACATCGCAAAACATTCAGCAACAACACCCTGTCCAGCAAATGCTGCATCACCGTGGATTAAAATTGGTATTACTTTATTTCTCTCTTTATCTTTATGAAAATATTGTTTTGCTCTAGTTTGACCAAGCACAACAGGATTAACTGCTTCTAAATGTGATGGGTTATCAGTTAAACTTACATGAACTGAATTTCCATCAAACTCTCTATTAGATGAAGCACCTAAATGATACTTTACATCTCCCGCTCCTTCGTCTGATGAGGTTTCAAATTCTCCAGCGAATTCATTAAATATTCTTTTGTAAGACTTTTGTAATACGTTAGCTAAAACATTTAATCTTCCTCTGTGAGACATGCCAATCTTGACTTCTTTTACTTTGGACTGACTGCTAATTTTGATTATTTGTTCTAAAGCAGGTATTAAACTTTCGCCCCCATCTAATCCAAATCTTTTAGTTCCGACATATTTTGTATGAAGAAATTTTTCAAAACCTTCAGCTTGAATTAATTTATTTAAAATAGCCTCTTTACCATTTTTGGTAAAATTTAAATTATCATCTGATTTTTCAATTCTATCTCTAAACCATTTTCTCTCTGTTGGATTGGAAATGTGCATATATTCATAACCGATAGGTCCACAATAAGTTTTTTTTAAAAAACTTAAAATTTCCTTAATGTTTGAATTTTGTCTATTGATTACTCCACCAAGGTAAATGTTTTTTTGATAATCTATTTTTTTAAAACCAAAAGAATCTGGATGAAGTTCATCTAAATAATCTGATTTCATCAATCCAAGTGGGTCAAGTTTAGCTATAAGATGTCCACGTTGTCTGTATGATCTGATCATTGAAACTGCTTTAATAGAGTCTTCGTTAGATCTTGATGAACCTGGACTTAAACCATTATTATTTACTATAATACCATTAGAATTTTGTTCTTCTTGGTCAATTTTTTTTTGAAGCTCATCAATATCTACTGTATTTTTTTTAGGGGTCCATGAAGGACCATTAATTTCTTTTGCAATAATATTTAATTCATCACCAATATCTTCAAAATAATCTTTCCAACTATCTGGTAAATCTTCATCCTTGTTTACAAATTTAAGATACATTCGCTCAATAAATGCACTATTAGATTTGTTTAAAAATGAGGTCTTTTTGTACTCGAGATTTTTTGAAACTGACATCTATTTATTTAATATAGTCCTCTAATATTATTTTTCAATTTGACAATTTATTAAATAAAGTTTTTCCAATTATTGAGGGTGATTTTGCGACTGTAATGCCAGATTCTTCCATCTTCGTAATCTTATCTTCAGCCCCACCTTTTCCTCCTGAAATAATAGCTCCCGCATGCCCCATCCTGCGTCCACGGGGAGCTGTAATTCCTGCGATAAATCCAACTATTGGTTTTTTGATTTTGTGATTTTTAACAAAGTCTGCAGCTTCTTCTTCTGCTGTGCCTCCAATTTCTCCAATCATTAGAATAGATTTCGTCTCTTCATCATTTAAAAACATATCTAAACAATCAATAAAGTTTGTTCCATTAATTGGATCACCTCCGATACCAATACAAGTTGATTGACCTAAACCATTCTCAGTTGTCTGAGCTACTGCCTCGTAAGTAAGAGTTCCAGATCTTGATACAATTCCAACTGATCCTCTTTTATGAATATTACCTGGCATAATTCCAATTTTACATTCATCTGGAGTAATTATCCCCGGACAATTAGGTCCAATCAATCTACTTTTCGAACCATTTAATTTTTGTCTTACTTTAAGCATATCCTGGACTGGAATACCTTCCGTAATACAAACAATTAATTCTACTGATGCATCTATTGCTTCTATAATTGCAGCAGCAGCAAATTTAGCAGGAACATAAATCATTGTTGCATCTGCACCAACACTATCTTTTGCCTCGATTACGCTATTAAATACTGGTCTATCTAAATGTTTTTGACCTCCTTTTTTTGGAGTTACGCCACCGACTAAATTTGTTCCATATTTAATTGCTTGTTCAGAGTGAAAAGTACCATGCGCACCCGTAAAACCTTGACAGATTACTTTTGTATTTTTGTTTACTAAAACAGACATCTTATTTAATTGCCTCTACAATTTTTTTCGCTGCATCATCTAAATTTTCAGCTGATATTAATTTTAATCCTGAATTATCTAATATTTTTTTTCCTTCTTTAAAGTTTGTCCCTGCGAGTCTAACAACTAATGGAACATTAATATTTATTTCTTTAGCTGCATCTACCACCCCTTGAGCAAGAACATCACATCTCATTATTCCCCCAAAAATATTAACTAAAATTCCTTTAACATTTTTGTCTGATAGAATTATCTTCAAAGCTGCTGAAACTTTTTCTATTGAAGCACCGCCACCAACATCTAAGAAATTAGCTGGCTCTTTTCCATATAATTTAATTATATCCATAGTCGCCATGGCGAGACCTGCACCATTAACCATACAGCCAATACTTCCGTCTAATTTTATATAAGCTAGATCGTGTTTGCTTGCTTCTATTTCTGTTGGATCCTCTTCATTCAAATCTCTTAGTTCAATAATTTCAGGATGTCTGAATAATGCGTTTGAGTCAAAATTTACTTTTGCATCTAAACATATTACTTTTTCTTCCTTAGTTAAAATTAATGGATTGACTTCAATCATACTTGCATCTGTGCTTATAAACATTTGATAAATTGATTTTATTAGTGAAAGTGCTTGTATTTTAGCACTATCACTTAAGTTAAAGATTTTAATTATCTCTTCACAATCTTTGTCTGAAATTTTATTACTTAGATCAACTTTTGTTGTTATAATTTTTTTAGGTGAATTACTTGCTACTTCTTCAATATCCATTCCACCTTGATCACTCGATATGAAAGCTATTTTAGAACTAGCTCTATCTACTAAACAGGATAAATAAAACTCTTTATCTATGTTTGATAATTCTTCAACATACAATCTTTTTACTTCTCTTCCTTCAGGACCTGTTTGATGAGTGACTAAAGTTTTTCCCATCATTTTTTTTGCTGCCTCATTTAACTCTTCAATAGTATCTAATATTTTTACTCCACCTGCTTTTCCTCTACCACCAGCATGAATTTGGGCTTTTAAAACATATTTTTTTGTATTTAATGATTTTGCTTTTTCTACTAATTCATCAACAGTAAGAGCAAAGACACCCTCTGGAACAATTGCTCCATATTTCTTTAGAATTTCCTTTGCTTGATGTTCGTGAATATTCATTATTACTTAGAAAGATCAGGATCTATTTTAGATGCTGCTTCCCAAAGAGCTTTAACTGCATCGATAGAATGCATAAATTCTTTTTTTTCTTTATCATCTAAATCAATTTGCTCAATTTTTTCCACTCCACCTTTTCCTATAATCACTGGAACACCTGCATAAACATTGTTTACCCCATACTCTCCATTTAGTTGAACAGCGCATGGTAGTAATTTTTTTTCATCTTTTAAGTATGCTTCTGCCATCTGAACTCCTGATGCTGCAGGTGCATAAAATGCTGATCCTTTTTCAAGATATTTAACTATCTCAGCACCCCCATCTCTAGTTCTTTGATTTATTTCTTCTAATCTTTCTTGAGAAATTTTTCCTTCTTTTACTAAATCAAGTAAAGGTTTTCCTGAAACTTTCGTAAATCTAGGCATTGGAACCATTGTATCGCCATGGCCACCCATAACTATAGCTTCAATTTCTTTAACAGGTACATTTAGTTCTAAAGATAAAAACAATTTAAATCTCGAACTATCTAAAATTCCTGCCATACCAACAACTTTATTTGCACTTAAGCCTGAAAATTTTTGAAAAGCCATAACCATTACATCTAAAGGATTTGTAATGCATATTACAAAAGCATTAGGTGCATTTTTTTTCACCCCTTCAGCAACTTGTTTAATAATTTTTAAATTAATACCTAATAGATCGTCTCTACTCATCCCAGGTTTTCTTGGAACTCCTGCAGTTATAATAATTACATCAGAATCTTTGATATCCTTATAGTCATCAGTTCCTGAAAATTTCACATTAAAACCATCAACAGATGACGATTGGGCAATGTCTAAAGCTTTTCCTTTAGCAATTCCACTAGCTACATCAAAAAGGACTACTTCGTTTGCTACTTCTTTTGTTCCAATTAAGTGAGCAAGTGTGCCACCTATTTGTCCTGCACCAATTAAGGAAATTTTTTTTTTCATTATTGAGCTTATCTTTTATTGATAACTTATAATTATTCAATAAAAATTTAAATTTTTATTTTAGTCTTCTTTAATAAGCTTAGAGCAGATAGCCATATCATCTGATATATATGAGCCTTTGAAGTGAGATTTATTTTTTTCCCAATTTTTTTTACCATCCGCTATGTAATTACTGAATAACTTTTTTCTATTATTTTCAGCTTCTTCTTGAGCTTCCTCTAGCTTTTTGTTTTCTTCGATTACCATTAACTCTACAGATTTAAATAATAAATTATTTGAAATCTCTATAAAATTTTTTGAAGATACTGCATCAGACTTAAGAACAATCCCAGATGCATACGCATAAACTGAACTACATCTTTTAAGAAGATATATTTGTGTTGATCCTTTTTCTAAATCTTTTCCATCTAAATAGTTTTTTAAAGATTCATTTAGGTCTGCTTTAGCAAAATTTGATAAGATTGATGTAAATACAATTATGATTACTAATTTTATTTTTTTCATGTTGATTAATTTTTATTTTATGGGCCGTATGCAACTTTTGGTAACCAAGTAACTATTTCAGGAAAATTAAATACTATAGCAACTGCTATTACTTGAAGAATTACAAATGGAATTATTCCCTTATAAATATTTGTTATTGAAATACCCTGAGGTGCAACACCTTTCATATAAAATAAAGCAAAACCTACAGGTGGAGTTATGAATGAAGTTTGTAAAACAACTGCAAACATTACTATAAACCAAACCAAATCTACACCTAGATCAACCATCACAGGTGCTAAAAAAGGTAAAATAATTAAAGTAATCTCAATCCAATCTAAGAAGAACCCTAATAAGAATGCAACAAACAAAACTACAATTACAACTCCATTTGTTCCAAAAGGTAAGGCTTTAAGAGCTCCCTCTATTAATTCATCACCACCTAAGCCTCTTAAAATTAATGCAAACATAGTTGCTCCAACAAAAAGAGCAAAAATATAAGCTGTAGTATGTGTTGTTTTTCTAATTACAATTTTTAAATCTGAAAATGACAATCTTCCTCTAATCATTGCCAATATAGATGCTCCCAAAGCTCCCACCCCTGATGCTTCAGTTGGTGTAGCTATCCCCATAAATATACTTCCTAAAACTGCTACTATTAATAGTGCTGGTGGTATTATAGATTTAAGTACCCTTAAAACTATTTTAAAATCTACTGGTTCAGCATCTTTTGGTAACGGAGCTGCTTTTGGGTTCATATAAGCATAAACAACAATAAATATTGTATAAAGTAATCCAAGTAATAGACCCGGAAATACTGCTCCCATAAACAAATCTCCAACTGATATTCGAACTTGATCTCCCATGATTACGAGCATAATGCTAGGAGGAATTAAAATTCCTAGTGTTCCAGTGGCACAGACTACTCCGCATGCTAAATTTGGATTGTACTTATTCTTTAACATTAATGGCACACCTAAAATTGTGAGTAATACCACTGCAGCACCAATTATTCCTGTGGAAGCAGCAAGCAAAACTCCAATGAATACAATTGAGATTGCAAGTCCACCTCTTGTTTTACCAAATAATTTAGATAGATCGGTCATCAGATCTTCTGCAATACCGGACTTATCCATCATTATTCCCATAAAAATAAACATTGGTAATGCAACTAAAACCCAGTTAGCCATGACACCGTAAAGCCGGTAAACCACCATTGAAGCAAATCCGAAATCCACACCATAAAAAGTGTCAAATAAATTATCAGAAATCATTGATATAAATATAAAGAGAACTCCTAAACCACCCATAGTCCAAGCTACAGGAAATCCATAAAATATTAATGTTATAAAACTAAAAAATAGTGCAATTGCTAAAAAATATTCAGTAACTAATGAAATCATTTTTTATCCTCTAATCCAAATCGAAGTGTAGTTATTATTCTTGTTATTCTTGATATGCCTGAAATTAATAACAAGAAAAAACTAATTACTAAAAAACCTTTTACAAACCATCTTGCAGGTAAACCATTTGCAGATGTTGATCTTTCACTTGTTGTCCATGATAATTCAAAAAAAGGAACTGCATAATAAAGGACCAGGATTACAAATGGTAAAAATAAAATCAAAATACCAAATAATTCAAACCATAATTTTTTTCTATAACTCAGTCTCTCACTTAAAACATCTACTCTTACATGAGAATCAACTATGTATGTCGAAGATAAACCAACTAACCAACCAATACAGTAAAGATGCCATTGTAGTTCTTCTAATTCAATCATTCCATTTTTAAAAACATACCTTAAAACTACGTTCAAGATGATAACAATTACCAAGAATACCCATAGCCAATTAAAAACTTCACCAATCTGTAAAACTAAATTATCTATTTTTTTTGTGATAGATGTGTGTCTAAGCGGTAGCTTTTTATCTAGTGAGCTCTCTACAGATGTAAAATCTTTAGACATAATTTTTTTTCCTTAAAACAAAAGCAGCCGGTAAAACCGGCCGCTTTCATTATTATAATCAACTTTTTGAGTATTAAATACTAAAAGTTTCGAGGTAAATAACCCCATTTTTGCCAAACATCATACTCTTTCATGAATGCTTGTTGAGAAGCCCACACTTTAGCAAAGTCAGCATCTTTAGCAGATTCTTCTTTCATTACTCTAGCACTAACTTTTTGTAGTTCTCTCAATACACTATCAGGCAATCTAGCAGCTGTTACTCCTTTACCTGGGAAGCTTTGAATTTGCTTACCTTGTAAAAATTCACCAGTTGTAATTGCTCTCATAGCTGCTGCTGTACAAGCCATTTCGAATAAGGCTTGGTCAGCTGCACCCATTTTTTTCCATAAATCTAAATTGATCATGAAATGAGTTGAAGTAGATACTTGGTGCCAACCTGGAAACAGGTTGAATTTAGTGATTTTATGAAAACCTAAAACCTCATCAATCGCAGGCATAGAATATTCAGTAGCATCTAGTGTTCCTTTTTCTAGAGCAGCAAATATTTCTCCACCAGCCATTAGAGTAGCAGAAGCTCCTATTTCATTTAAAACCATTCCTCCTAAACCAGAGAAACGAATTTTTAATCCTTTAAGATCTGCTAAGCTAGTTATAGGGTTTCTATACCAACCTGCTGTTTCAGGTCCAATTGTACTACACAATAAAACTTGAATATTTTGTTTATTGTATATTTCATTAGCTAATTTAGCGCCTTCTCCTTCAAACCACCAAGCTGCGTATTCCCATGGTTCCATTCCAAAAGGTACTGCAGCAAATAATACTGCTGCTGGAATTCTACCTTGGTCGTAAGCCATGTAGTTATAAGCTGCTGGTAAGTCACCTTTACTAATTGAAGGTGAGATTTCTAATGGTGGAAGTATTTTTCCAGGCTCATAAACCTTTAGTTTAATTCTACCATCAGTCGCTCTATCTAATGTATCTGATAAACGAGCAACAGGATCTCCTAGTGCTGGCCAACCAGTATTAAAAGTAGATTGAACTTTCCATCTAATTTTTTCTGCTGCACTTACTTGCTGTAATGAAAAAGTTATCATTAATGCAAAAACAGCAAAAAAACTAACAGATGTTTTTATTAGTTTTTTCATTTTCCCCTCTTTTGTTTGCTGAGTTGTTTAAAAAATGAAGAGTATTCCCAACTCATTTAGAATGCTCTCCATGCTTCTCCATAAAGATTGATCATTTCCTTTACAGAGGGCACTCTTGGATTGAGTCCCGGCGCCCCAGATATTTCTGCATCTGTTGCCATATTTTCTAGCTGGTCCTCAAAATTTTTTTTATCAATTCCAAACATTTTCATAGATGGAACATCAAAATCGTTATTCAATTTATAAAGTCCTTTAATTAATTTTTCACAAGCTGTGTTGTCGTCATCGTCTAATGACGCGAAATTTCCAGCTCTACTACAGTCTGCATATCTACTTTTTGCATGATCTATTGAAAATTCAGTTATTGTTGGTAATAGCATTGCATTACTTAATCCATGAGGAACTTTAAAATTACTACCTAACGGTCTACTCATTCCATGAACTAAACAAATGGAAGCATTTGAAAAAGCTAAGCCTCCCAATGTTGCTGCCAACATAAGACCTTCTCTAGCTTTTAAATCTTTTGGATTTTTATCAACTGCAAAAATATTCTCTTGAACAAGTCTTATAGTGTCCAATGCCATTCTATCAGAAAACATAGTCGCTTTTTTACTCACATAAGCTTCAATACCATGGGTTAATGTATCAATTGCACTATCAATAGTTAATCTTCTTGGCTTTGAGAGCGTCAGTTCATAGTCAACAATAGCAACAATAGGAACAAATCCTTCTCCCCTACAAGAAATTTTCTCAAAATTGTTACTTTTCGTATCAATAATTACAGAGTGATGAGTAACTTCAGAACCGGTGCCGGCGGTAGTTGGAATAGCAATAATTGGTAGTCCTTTTTTATCAAAAGTAGAAGGTGGTTTATAATCTTGAATATTTTTACTGTATTGAGAAAGCACTGCTATTGCTTTTGCAGTATCAATAGGACTTCCCCCTCCAAAGCCAATTACAGCATCATTTTTATTTTTTTTTAAAATATCAATACCATTTAAAACTACCGTGTCAGTAGGATCTGGTATAGTGTCATCAAAAACACTCGAAGTTAGACCTGCCTTTTTAAGTAATTCCTGGAGCTTTTTTACGTAACCGAACTTTACCATTTGTTTATCAGTTACTATTAAGGGAGATTTTACTGAACCGATTATATTTAAAATTTCTGGAAGCTGATTAAGGCTACCTTTGCCAATCTGCATATATCTTGGCACACAAACTCGAACGTTATCTCTTTTTATCAAGCTATTCCCCTTCTTTATTAATGCCTTAGTCTAAGCTTAACTAAATTGATGAGTCAACCAGATATAACCTTTAATTGATAATATTTTTCTCATTTAAGGAATAGATATTGCAATCAAAAAAAACGTGTTATAGTTTATTTTAAAAAATAAACTTAAATGAGAACAGTAAATCACTTTATTGACGGTAAAATATTTAGCGATAGCAAATCTAGAAAAGGTCCAATATTTAATCCCGCTATTGGTGAACAAATTGCTGAGGTTGAGCTCGCAAGTAAAGCAACTGTAGAAAAAGCTATTGAAAGCTCCTCGAAAGCATTTTTAAAATGGTCAAAGACTACTCCTATAAGTAGATCAAGAATTTTATCAAAATATAAAGACCTTCTAATAAAAAATATGGAAGAGTTGGCTGTAATGGTTTCTGAACAACATGGTAAAACTATTGCAGATGCTAAAGGCTCTATTCAGAGAGGAATAGAAGTAGTTGAATACGCAACAGGTATTACGGACTCTTTAAAAGGTGATCATTCTACTAGTGTTGGAACTAATGTTGACTCTCATACACTAAGACAGCCTCTTGGGGTTTGTGCTGGTATTACACCATTTAATTTTCCTGCTATGGTACCTATGTGGATGTTCCCAGTTTCGATCGCTTGTGGAAATACATTTGTGTTAAAGCCATCAGAAAAGGATCCAAGCTGCCCAATGAGGTTAGCTGAAATAGCAATTGAAGCAGGTCTACCTGCTGGAGTTTTAAATGTGGTGAATGGTGATAAAGAAGCAGTAGATACACTACTTGAAAATAAAACAGTTCAAGCAATTAGTTTTGTTGGTTCTACTCCAATTGCTGAATATGTTTATCATACTGGTACAAAAAATAATAAGAGAGTACAAGCATTAGGTGGAGCAAAAAATCATATGGTTATAATGCCAGATGCTGATGTTAATAAAACTACAGATGCTATTATAGGATCAGCTTTTGGATCAGCTGGGGAAAGATGTATGGCTATTTCTGTAGCAGTCTGTGTAGGAAAAAAAACTAAAGAAAAAATAAAAACAAAATTATTAGAGGAAACTGCTAAACTTAATGTTGGTCCTTATACAGATGAAAAAAGCGATTTTGGTCCTTTAAATAACAAAGCACACTTTGAAAAAGTTTTGGGATACATAGATACTGGAGAAAAAGAAGGTGCAAAATTATTAAGTGATGGAAGAAACTTTAAAAAACAAGGTTATGAAAAAGGATATTTCGTAGGACCAACAATTTTTGACGATGTAAAACCTGAAATGAAAATTTATAAGGAGGAAATTTTTGGACCAGTATTAAGTATGATGACTACTGAAACCTATGAAGAAGCTCTTAATTTAGTAAATGAACATGAATTAGGAAATGGAGCAGCTGTTTTTACTAAGAGTGGAAACATTGCTAAACATTTTACTGAAAATGCAAAAATTGGAATGATAGGAGTAAACGTACCAATTCCTGTGCCAGTTGCCTACCACAGCTTTGGAGGATGGAAACGATCTTTGTTTGGAGATCATTCCATGCATGGACCTGAAGGTGTAAGATTTTACACTAAGCTAAAAACTGCAACTGTGACTTGGGTAGAAGATAATGCAGGACCTGAGTTTACAATTCCAGTTTTATCTTAAATTTTTTAAAAAAATTTAACTTAAAATGACAGAAATAAGTAGCAGAACATCTCCCAGAAGAATATTGAATATTCTTGAAGAAATTGTGATTGATCCTGATAATTTCACTGCGAAAAAAATTTCCCATAAATTAAAAATACCCTTACCAACAATTTATCGACATATCGAAACTTTATGTGAAGAAAAATATTTAGTAGCAAGTAGTTCAAAAAAATACCTTCCTGGACCAAAAATAAGAAATTTGATTTTAAAAAGTTTACCTTATGAACCAAATTTTACTTTGAGGAGATCATATTTACGAAAATTAACTAACGATATAGAAGAAACAGTTAGTCTATCAATACCTATTGGAACTAAACTTGTTTATTTTGATAGAATAGAATTCCATTGGCCTATGCAATTAAATTTAGAAGCAGGAGATCATCTTCCTTTACATGCTTCTGCATCAGGAAAATTATATCTTTCATCAATTAATGAAGAAAAGGTCATTCAAATATTTAAAAATATCAAAACACCTAAAACTGCAAAAAATACGATAACAGAAATTTCACAATTTAAAAAAGAATTAAAAAAAATTAAAAATCAAGGATACGCTTTTGATGATGAAGAGTGGTTTAATGGAATGGTTGGAGTTTCTGTCCCAATTTTTAATCAAAATAAGGAATTATGTTTTTGTTTATCTACCCATACCGCAAAAAGTAGAAAAGATATAAATGATTTAAAAAAAATTTTGTCAATCATGTTATCTGCAGCAAATAATTTAAGAAAAGTTCTTTTTAAAGACTAGCTGTTGCTAACATTTTTTTTATTTCCGCTATTGCTTTTGCGGGATTCAATCCTTTAGGACATGCGCTTGTACAATTCAATATCGTATGACATCTATAGAGTTTTAATTCATCTGCTACTTTTTTTAATCTCGCCTCTCTCTCTTCATCTCTACTATCTATAATCCATCTATAGGCTTGAAGTAAAACTGCTGGACCTAAATACTTATCACCATTCCACCAATAACTTGGGCATGAGGTTGAACAACAAGCACACATTATACACTCATAAGCCCCATCTAACTTGGCTCTATCTTCTTTAGATTGATAAATCTCTGCATTTTCAGATTTTGAATTTGACTTTAACCATGGTTCTATTGATTTATATTGTTTGTAAAGTCCATCTAAATCACCGATCAAATCTTTTTTTACTTTTAAATGTGGCAATGGATAAATATCAATGTCCCCCTTAATTTCAGAATGAGGTGTTGTACATGCTAATCCATTTTTTCCTCCCATATTCATAGCACAAGATCCGCAAACTCCATGAGCACAAGATCTTCTATAAGCTAAAGTTGGATCTATTTCATTTTTAATTTTATTTAAAACATCGAGAACTTTAGATGGACAATTATCCATATCAACTTCATATGTATCTATTCTTGGATTTTCTTCTATTGAAGGGTCCCACCTATAAACATTAACTTTCTTTATATTTTTCGAGCCAGATTTATCTTTGAAATATTTACCTTTTTTAACTTTAGAATCTTTAGGTAAACTTAATTGAACCATTAATATACTCTTTCCTGTGGTGGAAAATATTGTACATCATTTGTTAATGTGGATTTATGAACAGGTCTGTAAGTAATTTTAGTATTCTTTCCATCACACCAAGCAAGAGTGTGCTGCATAAATTTTTTATCATCTCTCTTTGGAAAATCTTCTCTTGCATGAGCTCCTCTACTTTCTTTTCGATTGTAAGCTGAACCGACAGTTGCTACTGCTTGTCTAATAAGATTATCAAACTCCAAAGTTTCAACTAGGTCTGTGTTAAATATCAATGATTTATCTTTTACTGAAATTGACTCCATGCCTTCATAAGTCTTTTTTATTTCTTCGACACCTTCTTTTAAAGTTTTTTCTGTTCTAAAAACTGCACATTTTGATTGCATAGTTTTTTGCATGGACAATCTTAAATCAGCTGTACTGTTCTCACCATTAGCATTTCTAAGTTTATCAAATCTATCTAAACATTTCTGGGTTTCTGACTCTTCTATTTCTTCATGAGGTGTGCCAGGTTTTACTAATTCAGCAGCTCTTTTGGCGGCGGCTCTTCCAAATACAACTAAATCAATTAAAGAATTAGAGCCCAGCCTATTAGCACCATGAACTGAAACACATGCTGCTTCTCCAATCGCCATTAAACCTGGAACAGTTTTTTCAGAACCATTTACTGTTAAAACTTCTGCTTTGTAATTGGTTGGGATTCCTCCCATGTTATAATGAACTGTAGGCACTACAGGTATTGGATCTTTAGTAACATCTACATCAGCAAATAATCTCGCAGCATCAGTTATTCCAGGTAATCTACTCTCAATAATATCTTTATCCAAATGACTTAGATTTAAGTGAACATGATCTCCATCTTTTCCTACACCTCTTCCCTCATTAATCTCAATTGACATTGATCGACTGACTACATCCCTTGATGCTAGATCTTTTGCTTTCGGAGCATATCTTTCCATAAATCTTTCACCTTTGGAATTCGTCAGATATCCTCCTTCTCCTCTAGCACCTTCAGTAATTAATGTACCATGACCGTATATTCCTGTTGGATGAAACTGGACAAATTCCATATCTTGTAGTGGAAGACCGGCTCTAAGCACCATTGCATTTCCATCTCCTGTACAAGTATGAGCTGATGTAGCTGAATAATAAACTTTTCCATATCCACCTGTAGCAATAATTACTGTATGAGCTCTAAATCTATGAATTGTTCCATCATTTAAATTCCACGCTATCAAACCTTTACATTCACCATTTTTCATCAGCAAATCTAAAGCAAAATATTCAATAAAAAATTCTGTATTATGTTTTAGTGCTTGACCATAAAGCGTATGCAATATTGCATGTCCCGTTCTATCAGCTGCAGCGCAAGTTCTTTGTACGATTCCATTTCCATAATTTTTGGTCATTCCACCAAATGGTCTTTGATATATTTTGCCGTCATCAGTTCTGCTAAATGGAACTCCATACTTTTCTAATTCAATCACAGCTTTTGGCGCTTCTTTACATAAATACTCAATACTATCTTGGTCTCCTAACCAATCAGCTCCCTTGACAGTGTCATACATATGCCAACGCCAATCATCTTCACCCATATTGCCTAATGCTGCAGAAATTCCACCTTGTGCGGCTGATGTATGACTTCTTGTTGGGAATACTTTGGAAATGCAAGCAGTTTTTAAACCAGCTTCACTTAAACCTACAGCGGCTCTTAATCCAGATCCGCCTGCCCCAAGAACAACTACATCATATTCGTGGTCTATAATTTTATATGAACTCATATGTTTAAATTAAAAAGTAATATTATTGTTAAAAGTGGGAATACTATAGCAGATAAATACAACAGTCTATTTGCGACATTTTTGAGATTATTTTCTCCAATATAATCCTCAAAAACTTCACTGATACTCAATGCCGAGAATAAAAAACCAAAAATAATAAATAAACTGAACAGAAATTTTGTTGTTATATTTGAAAAAAAATCAATAATTTCAACAAAACCTTTATCATAAATAGAAATAAAATTTAAGATAAACCAGAACATTAAAGGAATTAAAGCTAGAGAACTAATCTTAATTAAGATCCATTTCTTTGTAGAAGCGTTCATTAAATAAAGTTTTTTCCTATAATAAAAATTATAATTGTTAAAATAATTGAACCAAAAATAACTAGCAAACCACTTATTTTAGTCATTTTTAATTCAAATCCATAACCCATGTCCATAATTAAGTGTCGAATTTCACTTAATATTTGAAAACTAAAAGACCAAGTTAAGCCAAGAGTAATAAATTTTCCAAATATAGAACTAAAAAAAATCTCTATTGAACTATAATTGGACTCACCTAATAAAAGCATAGATACCCAAATGCAAATGAGTATAAAAGCTACAAAATTTATTATCCCTGTAATTCTATGTGAAATAGAAACTAATGATGAAATATGCCATCGATAAATTTGAAGATGAGGGGATATCGGATTATTTTTTTCCATAAAATTTATTCTTAATTAATGTTTCAGCTATTTCAACTGCATTCAAAGCCGCGCCTCTAAGTAAATTATCTGACACAATCCACAAATTTAGACCATTCAAAATTGTTTTATCTTCTCGTATTCTTGAAATGAATGTTTCATTTTTACCTGCAGCTTCAATCGGAGTTGAATAACCACCATCTTTTCTTTCGTCAATTACTTTACATCCATCTGCATCATTTAAAAGTTTTTTAATTTTTTCTACATTAAACGGTTTTTCAAATTCTATATTAACCGACTCTGAATGAGAAACTAAAATTGGAAGTCGCACACAAGTTGCTGTTAATTCAATGTTTGGACCTAAAATTTTTTTTGTTTCATTTGCCATTTTAAGTTCCTCTTTAGTGTAACCTTCATCAGCAAATGCATCAATATGTGGAATAGCGTTAAATGCTATTTGTTTTGTAAAATTTTTAGATATTATTTCTTTATTATCTAAGAATAATTTTGTTTGTTCTATCAATTCATCCATTGGTGCTTTACCTCCACCTGAAACAGATTGATATGTTGAAGTTACTACTCTTTTTATAATAAATTCGTCATGGAGAGGCTTTAATACTATAACTAGTTGTGCTGTTGAACAATTTGGATTTGCAATAATATTTTTCTTTATATTAGTTAAGTCTTCAGAATTAACTTGGGGTACTATTAAAGGTACATCTGGATTCATTCTATAATAACTCGAATTATCTATCACGACACAACTTTTTGCAGCTTTTTCCACAAATTTTTCTGAAATTTTTCCACCAGCAGAAAAAAAAGCTATTTTTACTTTAGAAAAGTCAAAACTTGCTAAATCAGAGACTTCATATTCTTTACCTCTAAATTTAATTTTTTTTCCTGCGCTTTTAGATGATGCAACTAAAAATAAATTTTCTATAGGAAGGTTCTTTTTCTCAAGAACTTCTAATATTTTTCTACCTACATTTCCCGTTGCACCTACTATCACAATATTCATGATGTAAGTTTTATACTAGATGAAAGGTAAATCGCAAACTTTAAGAGCTAAAGAATTTCCATCAATTTCTATTATTCCAGACGAAGATGCTCTGCAATATGGTTCTTTTATCATTGCAATACCAATAACTTTTTTAAAATGGGGCGAATAACAAGCGGATCTTAGTTCTCCAATTAAACTTCCATCATTATTTTTGATGTTTAAAGAACTAGTTAAATTAATCTCAGTTGCATCTATCTGAACGCCCATTAGCTTTCTATCAACTCCTTTTTCTTTGATTTTTTTAAGTTTATCCTTGCCTAAAAAGTTTATATCAGTGTCTAAATCAATATATTTATCAAAACCACATTGAAATGGATTATCGTTATTATCAAAATCATTCCCATAAGAAAGTAAACCACTCTCAATTCTTTCAATCAAGTTTGGACATCCAGGCCTAACATTGAATTCCTTACCAATTTCAAAAAGATGATCATATAATTTTAAACCTGCATCAGTGTTTTCAACATAAATTTCAAAACCACCTTGTTTTGACCAACCAGATCTAGCTATTAAATGTTTTGCACCATTAAATGTGAAATGATCAAAACCAAAAAATTTTAATTCTTTTATTTTTTCATCAAAAACTTTTTCCATTAAATCAAAAGATTTAGGACCCTGAACTGCCAAAATATCTACGATTGGTTCAAAAATTTTAACATCAAATTTATTTCCTGAAGCAAGACCTTTTGCAAAAAAAATTACGTCAGAGTCAGCGATTGAAATCCACCATCTATCTTCAGCTAATTTCAAAATAACAGGATCGTTTACCAAATTTCCATTTTCATCAATTAAAGGACAATAATAACATCTTCCTACTTTAGATTTTGATAAATCTCTACAAGTCATAAGTTGTACAAGTTTTGAGGCATCTTTACCTGAAATTTCAACTTGTCTTTCTGCTGCTACATCCCATATCTGGACATTCTTTTTTAAATGAATACAAGATTCTTCCAATGAACCAAATGCTGCTGGTAAAAGCATATGATTATAAACAGTATAAGCGGTAACACCCTGGCTCTCTATTCTAGAAGTATAAGGTGTACTTCTAACTCTTCTTGATTTTGCTATCGGATAACTTTTCATTAATTTAAAAATTCTAAAATCTTTTCTCTCATTTCAAACGCTTTTTCAATCATTATCATATGACCACAACCTTTAATTACATGAGTAGATGAGTTTTTTATTAAATTTGAAAATTTTTTTCCTACTTCTAAATTAATCATTTTATCTAACTCTCCAAAAATAAGTAATGTGGGAAGATCTAAAACTTTTGTTGCTTCTAACCCATTTGAGTAATTATTACACGCATTTAAATCAACTGCTAAAATTTTGCTAATATCTCTAGGAGACTGAATTATTTTTTCTACGGGATTTCCACCAATAAATTTTTTTGAGCCTTCATAACCCCATTTCATCATTAATTTTACTGCATCAGAATCTCCATTTTTTGCAAGTTCTATTAAATCAGGATGAACTGGCATTTTATTTGAACCTCCAATAAAAACTATTTTATTTAACCTGCTTTTATATTTGAAAGCATATTCAAGTATTTCTAAACATCCTTGAGAATGGCCAACTAAAATCAAATTTTTTAATTGTAATTTTTCAAATACTCTTTCTAGCCAGTCAGCAATTTTTTCTATGGTGTCTAAACATGGTCCATCTGAATTTCCATGACCAGGAAGATCAATAGACAATACATTAAAATTCTTATTCGAAAAAAAATTTTCAGTTAATGACCAAACTATATGAGAAAGGCCACTTCCATGAAGAAATACTATTGTTTGTTTTTTAGGATCTATACCTTGACCTGCATCAGATGCATGAATGGTTTTATTTTCTATTTCAAATATCAATCAATTACCTAAAATTTTTTTCTCAATTCAAATTTTTGAATTTTTCCTGTTGATGTTTTAGGTAATTCACAAAAAACAACTTGTTTTGGCACCTTGAAACCTGCAAGTGTTTCTTTACAAAAACCAATTAACTCTTTCTCAGTTGTTGGTTTATCCTTTACCATCTCAATAAATGCACAAGGCACCTCTCCCCATTTTTCATCTGGTTTAGCTACAACAGCTGCTATAGATACTGATGGATGTTTTGCAAGAGTATTTTCTATTTCTATAGAGGATATATTTTCACCTCCAGAAATTATTATATCTTTAGATCTATCCTGAATTTTTACATATCCATCTGGATGCATGACAGCTAAGTCACCAGAATGAAACCACCCACCAGCCATCGCTTTATTTGTAGCGTCCTTATCCTTAAAATAACCCTTCATGACTACATTTCCTTTAATCATAATTTCACCAATCGTCTTTCCATCTTTTGGAACTTCGGTCATTGTTTCTGGATCCATCACAGCAATCCCTTCTGTATTAGGATACCTAACTCCTTGTCTAGCTTTAATTTCGTTCTGCTTTTCCTCATCAAAGTCATTCCAAGCATCATTCCATGCACATTGAGTTACGTGTCCATAAGTTTCGGTTAATCCATAAACGTGCATGACCTCAAAACCAAGCTCTTTCATTTTTTTGAAAATTATACTTGGGGGTGGAGCTCCCGCAGTAAGCACATATACTTTTTGCTTTAATTTTTTTCTATCAGATTCAGGTGCGCCGGTTATCATATTTAGTACAATGGGTGCTCCACCAAAGTGAGTAACATTATATTTGTCTATTAATTCAAATATTTTTTTAACATCTATATTTCTTAAACAAATTGTCCTTCCGTTTAACATGGGTATTGTCCAAGGATAACCCCATCCATTACAATGGAACATCGGGACAATAGTTAAAAAATTAAGTCTGTTTGGCATGTTCCAAGCAACTGCGCTACCTGTGGACATTAAATATGATCCTCGATGATGATAAACAACGCCTTTAGGGTTTCCAGTAGTTCCAGATGTATAGCTCAATGATATTGCTTGCCACTCATCCTCCGGCATTTTCCAATCAAAATTTTCATCACCAGTATTTAAAAAATTTTCGTATTCTAAGTCACCAATTTTTTCACATTTTGATTGATCTGCATATTTATCAACTATATCAATAATCGTAATTTTCTTTTTTAAGGTGCTTAACGCTTTTTTAACTTCAATGTGTAATTGCCTATCAACAACAAGAACTTTGGCATCACTATGCTCTAAAATATAAGCAATAGTTTTAGCATCTAATCTTATATTAATTGTATTTAACACTGCACCAGACATAGGAACAGAATAATGTCCCTCAAAAATTTCAGGTGTATTGAAAGCTAAAAATGAGACCGTATCACCTTTTTTTATTCCAATTTTATTAAGAGCGCTTGCAAATTTAATAGTACGTTTGTAAATCTCAGCCCAAGAGTATTTACGATCTTCGTAGACAATTGCTTCATAATCAGGATAAATCTCTTTCGCTCTTTTTAAAAAAGTCAAAGGAGTTAGAGGAACATAATTTGCTCTATTCTTATCCAAATTAGTATCGTAATGACTCATTTAATTGAATTTAAAATTCATAATATTGGAACTTCCAGAAATTGCTGATTTATAATGATGTTCAGCTCTTGGAAGAACTTTATCAAAATAAAACCTAGCAGTATCGATTTTGTCATCATAAAAGCTTTTATTTTCATTATAATCTTTAAAACTTACTTCTAATACTTTTATCCATGCGTAAGCAATCGAGACAAATCCAAGAGACTTAAGATAATCATTAGCAGCAGCACTTACATCATCTTTATCCGTTTTAGATTTATCAATCATCCAATCACTAAATTTTTTTAATGTTTTTAAATAATTATTAAAATCTGAGATGAATGGTTTTATTTTTTCATTGTTAGAATTACATTCATTTTTAACCAGATCTAAAAATTTATTTATTACATTCCCATTCTTATTTGTTAATTTTCTAAAAACTAAATCAGCAGCTTGTACAGAATTTGTACCCTCGTAGATTGGTGTGATTCTATTATCCCGATATAACTGTTCTATTCCTTGATCTTTAGTATAACCATACCCACCATAAATTTGCATTGCATCACTAGTAATTTCCATTGCTAAATCTGTGAATAAGGATTTAACTACTGGAGTCATTAATGAGACATAATCAGATGCTTCTTTGCGAGCTTTTTGATCTGGATGATATAAGCTTACCTCAGTTTGTTGAGATAACCAAAAACATAAGGCTCTCTCACCTTCAATAATAGATTTCATATTTAACAACGATCTTCTGATATCTGCATGTTCAATTATAAAATCAGCACCATTTTTAGATTTTGAATTATTCGACTTACCTTGTTTTCTTTCTTTTGCGTATGACAGAGAATTTTGATAAGCAATCTCTGATATACCCAAACCTTGAATCCCAACAACAATTCTCTCAAGATTCATCATTGTAAACATTGCACTCAAACCTTTTTCCTTGTCACCAATCATATAACCAGTTGCTTCATCAAAATTGAGAACACAAGTTGCCGATCCTTTAATTCCCATTTTTGTTTCTATAGAACCAGTTGATATTCCATTTCTTGGTCCAGCATTCCCATCCTCTTTTACAATAAACTTTGGAACTAAAAATAGGCTGATGCCTTTAGTCCCAGCTGGAGAGTCATCGACTCTTGCTAAAACCAAATGGATAATATTTTCAGTTAAATCATGATCACCAGAAGTAATAAAAATTTTCTGTCCAGTTAATTTATATGTGCCATCAGATTGTTTTTTAGCCTTTGTTTTTAGTAGCCCTAAATCGGTACCACATACTGGCTCTGTTAAACACATTGTTCCACTCCACTTACCTTCTACAATTTTTGGCAAATATTTATTTTTTATTTCATCACTAGCATGATGATTAATACAATTATAAGCACCAATACTAAGTTCACTATAGAGTTTAAATGAAAGACTTGCAGAGGATAGCATTTCATCAAAAAATGCACTCACAGTTTTTGGCATACCTTGACCCCCATATTTTGGATCACATGACAAAGATGTCCAGCCATCTTCAATATATTTTTTATAAGCCTCTTTGTAACCTGGAGGAGTTCTAACAACCCCATTTTCTAAAATTGCAGGATTCTCATCGCCAACTTTAGCTAATGGTAAAATTAAATTTTGATTTATTTTTGCTGCTTCTTGTAAAATATCTTTTACTAAATCTGGAGTAACCTCTCTATATTTTTCCAATTCATTATACTCTTTATTGTTTCTTAGTTTTTCAAAAAGAAACATCATATCTTCAACGGGTGCGGTATAAGTTGGCATAATCTGATTTTAAAATAATTAATTTACTATTGCAATTTTGAAATGATCGCATCACCCATTTGTGATGTAGTCACCTCTTTTGTACCTTTTGATAAAATATCTTTAGTTCTTAAACCATCATTTAATACATCTTGTACAGCTTTTTCAAGAGCTTCTGCCTCTTTATCTAAATCTAATGAATATTTTAAAGCCATAGCAAAACTTAAAATTGTAGCTATTGGATTAGCAATACTTTTACCAGCTATATCTGGAGCCGAACCATGAATAGGCTCATACATTGCCCTCATTTCTCCATCCTTATTTTTTGCACCTAAAGATGCAGAAGGCAGAAGGCCCAATGATCCAGTTAACATTGAGGCTTGATCAGATAACATATCTCCAAATAAATTATCTGTTACAATTACATCAAATTGTTTTGGGTTTCTTAACAGTTGCATAGCACAATTGTCTGCAAGCATATGACTTAATTCAACCTCTTTAAATTCTTTATCGTGTAATGCTTGAACCTCTTCTTTCCAAAGTTGGCCTGCTTCCATTACATTTGATTTTTCACAAGAAGTTACCTTATTTGATCTTTTTTTTGCTAAATCAAAGGCAACTCTAGCTACTCTTATAATCTCATTGCTTGTATAAGTATGAGTATTAATTCCTTTTCTTTCCCCATTTTCTATTGGTTTAATTCCTCTAGGTTCACCAAAATATATTCCCCCTGTTAACTCTCTAACAATCATAATATCTAAACCTGAAACAATTTCAGGTTTTAATGATGAGGCATCTACCAATTGTTTAAAACATATTGCTGGTCTCAAATTAGCAAATAATTTTAATTCTTTTCTTAATTTTAAAAGCGCTCTCTCAGGTTTTTTCGAAAACTCAACATTATCCCACTTTGGTCCTCCTACAGCACCTAACATAACGACCGCACTTTCTAATGCCTTGTAAAAAACCTCATCTGTTATCGGTGTACCATGTTTATCGTAAGAGCATCCTCCCGCTAAATCTTCGTCTATCTCAAAATCTAGAGACTTTTTATCATTGAACCAACTAATTATTTTTTTTACTTCACTGATAACTTCAGGACCAATACCGTCTCCAGGAAGTAATAGTATCTTTCTCTTTTTTACTTTAATCACTTATAATCCATGGCTTGGAACTTTTTAATTTTTGCTCAAAACTTTTAATCTTATCAGCCTTGTTTAGAGATAGTGCAATGTCATCTAACCCTTCTAGGAGACATTTTTTTTTAAATGAATCTATTTTGAATTTAATTTCATTATTACCATAAACTACTTTTTCTTCTTTAAGGTCTATTGAAATTTCCTCTTTTCTATTGGCATATTCTGACAATTCTTTTATTTTTTCCTCATCGACAATAATCGGTAAAATTCCATTTTTAAAACAATTGCTATAAAAAATATCAGCAAAACTAGAGCTTATTACACATGTAATACCAAAATCTAATAATGCCCAGGGAGCGTGTTCTCTTGAGGATCCACAACCAAAGTTTTTTCCTGTTATAAGTATTTTTGAATTAGTAAATGGAACTTGATTTAATATAAAGTCACTTATTTTTTTTCCATTATCATCATACCTCATTTCAAAAAATAAATTTTTTCCGAGCCCAGTTCTTTTAATTGTTTTTAAAAACTGTTTTGGAATAATCATATCTGTATCAATATTTACTATTGGTAAATATGCTGGAATACTTTTTAATTTAAAAAATTTTTGCATTAATTTTGATACTTTCTAACATCATCTAAGTTTCCAGAAATTGCTGCTGCAGCTGCCATTCCCGGGCTTACAAGGTGTGTTCTTCCACCTCTACCTTGTCTTCCTTCAAAGTTTCTGTTTGATGTTGATGCACATCTTTGCTCTGGTTTTAATTTATCAGCGTTCATTGCTAAACACATAGAGCAACCTGGTTCTCTCCATTCAAAACCAGACTCTTCAAATATTTTATGTAAACCTTCTTGTTCTGCTTGTTCTTTAACTAAACCAGACCCTGGTACAACCATTGCATGAACATGAGAAGCAATTTTTTTATCTTTTAAAATCTTTGCTGCCTCTCTTAAATCCTCAATTCTTCCATTTGTACAACTACCTATAAAAACTTTATCTATCTTAATATCTTTAGCAGCCATATCAGGTTTTAAACCCATATATTTTAAAGCTCTTTCAATAGAGTTTTTTCTATCTTCATCCTTTTCATTGTTTGGGTTCGGGACTTTGTCCTCAATAGTAATGACATCTTGAGGTGAAGTACCCCAAGTTATCATTGGTGAAATTTCGCTAGCCTGAAGACTTATTTCTTTATCAAAATTTGCACCTTCATCGGATTTCAAATTTCTCCAATATGCTAAAGCTTTTTCCCATTTTTCACCTTTAGGTGACATAGGTTTTCCATCTAAATACTTGAAAATTTTTTCGTCTGGTGCGATCAAACCTGCTCTTGCTCCACCCTCTATCGTCATATTGCATATAGTCATTCTTTGCTCAACACTCAATGATCTGATTAAATCACCAGCATACTCAATGACACATCCCGTTCCACCTGCTGTCCCTATTTTTCCAATTATTTGTAAAATTACATCTTTAGATGTAACACCTAACGGAAGTTTACCATTAACATTAATTCTGAAATTTTTTGCTTTTTTTTGCACTAAAGTTTGTGTAGCTAGCACATGTTCAACTTCTGAAGTGCCTATTCCAAATGCTAAAGCACCAAAGGCTCCATGTGTAGCTGTATGACTATCTCCGCAAACTATTACTGTTCCAGGTTGAGTAAATCCTTGTTCAGGACCTATTATATGCACTATACCTTGACGCTTGTCCTTCATTCCAAAGAGTTGGATATCAAATTCCTTACAATTCTTTTCTAATGTATCGACTTGAATTTTAGACTCTTTATCTGAAATACCGTTGGCTCTATCAGTTGTTGGAACGTTATGATCAGCAACGGCCAAAGTAAGTTTTGGGTGTCTTACTTTTCTTTTAGAATTTCGTAATCCTTCAAATGCTTGTGGACTAGTTACTTCATGAACTAGGTGCCTATCAACAAATAATAAGGCTGTACCATCATCTTGCTGATCAACTAAGTGTTCTTTCCAAATTTTGTCGTAAAGGGTATTAGGCATTGAAAAAAAAATTATTTTTTTTCTGGAGAAATTTCAAGTTTTTCTTCAGTTTTAAGTTTTGGTTCAACTTTGACAGTTTCTTCTTTTTTAGTCTCTTCCTTAGAAGTTTCTTTTTTTTTAGCCTCTGATTTTATTACATCATCTTTATTATTAGATACTTCTGGGGTAACAGCAGCTAAATTTTCCTCAGATACTGTTTCTGGTTTTACTTCAACATCAATACCAATCTTCTTTCTTATTTTTTCAGCAATTCTAGCTGATTTACCAGTTCTATCTCTTAGGTAATATAATTTTGCTCTTCTAACTTTTCCCGAACGAATGACTTTAATTGTGTCAATTACTGTGCCAAACAGTGGGAATGTTCTCTCAACACCTTCACCGAAAGAAATTTTTCTTACAGTAAATGAAGAATTTAAATCTCTGTTTTTTTTTGCAATGCATACTCCTTCAAAATATTGAATTCTCTCTTTTTTTCCTTCTGTAATTCTTACACCAACTTTTACAACATCACCTGGAAAAAATTCTGGAATCTTTTTTTCCGAAAGAATTTTTTTTACATTATGTTGATTTATTTCTTCAATCGTTTTCATTTCAATATTTAGCAAGTTAATTTTTCTTATATTTTTGCCACAAATCCGGTCTTCGGACGCGTGTTATAGCCTCAGATTGAGATAAACGCCAGTCTTTAATTTTGGTGTGATCACCTGATAATAAGACATCTGGTACTGATTTTTCCTCCCAAATTTGAGGTTTTGTATATTGAGGGTACTCTAAAAGACCATTTTCAAAAGTTTCTTCAGAAGATGATTTGTCATTACCTAAAACTCCAGGCAAAAGTCTTAACACGCTATCAAGCACTACTAGCGCAGCAGTTTCCCCACCTGATAATATATAATCCCCTATACTTATTTCCTCAATATTTCTTGTGGATAATACTCTCTCATCAACCCCTTCAAAATGACCACAAATTAATGAAAAGGATTTTTCTAATGATAGATCTTGCGCAAGTTTTTGGTTAAATACTCTGCCCTTTGGTGAAAGATACAAAATCCTATCTCCTTTATTTATGTTTCGATCGATAGAATTTGCTAAAACGTCTGGTTTTAATAACATACCTGTTCCACCACCATAAGGTGTATCGTCAACTGTTTTATGTTTGTCTGTTGCTGAATCTCTAATATTTATCACATTCAAACTCCACAATTTTTTAGACATTGCTTTTCCGTAAAGACCTTTTCCTAAAGGCCCAGGAAAAATATCTGGATAAAGT
>CACHEF010000005.1 GCA_902578775.1 uncultured Pelagibacteraceae bacterium | reverse complement strand
TTTCTTATAATTATTTCTAATTCACCTTGTTTACTAGAAACACCACATTCAAAAAACTTATTATTAGTATCTTCTAAATGTTTAGACACCGCTGCTTTTGTTTCAATTACTGGATCAATAAAAAATTTTCTTGAATTAGAAAAAAACTTATAAAGTCCTTCTGAACCTTGATGACCAATGCCTACATCTATTAGATTGTCTACCTTTGGTAAAACACGCAAACCTGGCCAACCTGCTTTATTTTCAAAAGGATTTTTTGGTTTTAAGAAACCTATTTTTTCTAAAAAAAAACGTATTAATTTCTTTAACTTATACATTTAATCAATTTTAAAATTATCAGCTTTTACAAGATCTAAAATACAAAATCAAATATATGATTTTTTTTTACCAATTCCGCAAACCGTTAAATGGTGGGCCGTGTTGGTTACGCTCCAACTACCCCTGCAATGTCAATGCAGTACTCTACTATTGAGCTAACGGCCCATTAAAAAGTAAAAATATAATTAATTTTTGTATCTAAATATATTCAATTTTGCGTCTAAAGCATAAAAAATAGACAAATTAATGGTAAAAAGGGTTAAAAGATAACTACTAAAAAAGGCTCCACTTGGTAATAGCGGTGCAAAAACAAGCATCATATATATCAGTGAACCTAATTTTATATAATTAGAAGAGTTAAAAGTTGAAAAAATTTTCGAAAATACAAGCTTAAACAAAATATATAAAATAATCAATGTACCTATTATTCCATGCTCTGATAATAGTTCAAAATAAATTTGATGAGGATGTGTATTACAAAGATTATCATATTTTTTTATATTTTCTAATTTACAAGCTTCTATTCGATAGTTTTTATTGCCCACTCCAAATAATTTATAATTTTTAAAAATTTCAAAACCATATTCAAAGTTTAAATAGTATACATTTTCTTTAGCAACAAAATCTTTAAAAAGTTTATCGTATCTTTGCTCTAAAAATTTACTTTCAGAAAATGGATTAAATATAGAAAATAAAATTGAAATTATCATTGTTAATATAATGATAATTTTTTTTTTTATATTAATTGATTTGATGAATAATAAAAATAAACTAATACCACCTATTGCCTTAATTGTATTTGATCTCTCTCCTGTAAAAAGAATTGCAAATACAAAAGTACCTATAATTAAGAATATAAAGAAATTTTTGTTTTTTAATTCTTTAGTCATAAAACCAATTATTATTAAAAAGAAACTGAGTAAAAAACCACCAACTATTGGCTCATCTTTAAAAAAACTTACTATTCTTCCTTGATGGCCACTGAAACCAAAAATATTTTTACCAAAAATAAATTCAATAAATACGTCACACAATACAATTAGTATTATAAAAGACCAAAATTTGAATACTTTTCTACAAAAGTCATTGTGAAGAAAAAAAAAATTAAATGCAGCGAAGAAAATTATTATTCTTATGAATCCAAAGTTTCTAAAAAAACCCTCATAAAAATCAATTGAAATAAAAGAGTTAAATATCAAATAAATATACAACAATAATAAATATAAAATTGACTTATCTTTAATAAATTTAAAATCTCTCTTGTAAAAAATTAAGATTAAAAATGATATATCAATTAAGAGTATATTAATTAGTGAAACCGTTGTACCTAGTATGATTGTTAATGGTATTATGGAAAAAAGCAGCAAAAAATAGTTATCAATATACCTATTTATTATCATAAAATATAATATTACTTATTTTTTAAAAAAATCATCTCAATTTATAAAGATGAATTTAATAATACAAAATTACATTGAGTTAAATTATTTTAACTTTCAAGAAAACTTTTAAGTTGCTTAGATCTACTTGGGTGTTTTAATTTTCTTAAAGCTTTAGCTTCAATTTGTCTTATTCTTTCTCGAGTAACAGAAAACTGAAGACCTACCTCTTCTAAAGTATGATCTGTGTTCATACCTACTCCAAATCTCATTCTTAATACCCTCTCTTCTCTTGGAGTTAATGTGGATAGTATTTTTGTTGTTGCTTCACCTAAATTTGACTTAATAGCTTGTTCTAAAGGTGCTAGAGCTTTTGTATCTTCGATAAAATCGCCAAGGCTGCTGTCTTCTTCATCACCAACTGGTTTTTCTAGAGAGACAGGTTCTTTTGAAATTTTTAAAACTTTCCGTACTTTATCTAAAGGCATTCTCAATTTTTTAGCTAGTTCCTCTGGTGTAGCTTCTCTGCCAAATTCACTTAAAATAAGTCTCTGTGTTCTTACAATTTTATTTATTGTTTCAATCATATGAACTGGAATTCTTATAGTTCTAGCTTGGTCTGCTATCGACCTGGTTATAGCTTGTCTAATCCACCAGGTTGCATAAGTAGAAAATTTGTAACCTCTTCTATACTCGAATTTATCTACAGCTTTCATTAATCCTATATTGCCTTCTTGAATTAAATCTAGAAATTGAAGACCTCTGTTAGTATATTTTTTTGCTATTGAAATCACTAATCTTAGGTTAGCCTCAACCATCTCTTTTTTTGCAATTCTAGACTCTTTTTCACCTTTTTGAACTCTGCTAACTAATTTTTTAAAGTCAGTAACAGACATTCCAAGTTTATGACTTATCTCAATTAATCTTTCTCTGATATTTTTAAATTCATCTTTATTCTTAGAAAAAAATTGTTTCCATATTGTGTTCGTATCTAAAAATTTTTTAAGATTAGGATTTATTTCATTTCCGATATAAAATTTAATGAATTCATTTCTAGAAATTTTATGATCCATTGCCAATCTTAATAAATTACCCTCAAGCGAAATGATTTTCTTATTTTCAGTATAATGTTTTTGAACAAGATCCTCCAAAACAGATGGTGATAATTGAAGAGATTTAATATTCTCCAAGATATCTTTAACAATTTTTTCGTACCCTTTTTTTTTGGCTGGCGAAGTAGTTTGTGAATTTAGAACGCAATCTAGCTCTTCTTTTTGATATTTAATTAATTTGTTATATTCTTTTGTAAGTGTTTGAACAGTTTTTAAAACTTTAGGTTTAATTTCTGTTTCCATTGCAGCGAGTGTGGGATTAAAATCATCATCATCATCAGATGCTCCGTCTTCCTTATCTGTTTCACCCGCATTTTTTTGTTTAGCACTTGGTCCTGTGCTTTCATCTTCCATATAGTTTGTATCAATATCAATAATTTCTCTAACTAAAATTTCATCTTTTTGTAATTGTTCGTTCCATTCAAAAAACTGTTGAGCTGTAATTGGACTTTGAGATAGTGCTATTAACATTACATCTTTTCCAGCTTCGATTCTTTTCGCGATTGCAATTTCACCTTCTCTTGAAAGAAGCTCAACTCCACCCATCTCCCTTAAATACATTCTGATAGGGTCATCACTTTTTTCAATAGTTTTGCCTTCTTCTTTAGAAGAAGAATCCTTTTTTCTTAAGACTTTGAAGTCAGATTTCTTTTCTACAAGTGAAACACCTTCATCTAAAATGTGAATAAATGCCTGAGATAAATTTTCATTAGAAAGATTTCTTTTTCCAAGTGACTTACTTAGTTCCTCGTAAGTTATAAATCCTCTATGGGTTCCACGACCCATTAATCTAGCAAATGATTTAGTAATAATTCTTTCCACAGCAATCTAAGTTAGGATGTCTTATATAATATCAAATCTAAAAAAATCCATTACTAATTTAGTTAGATTAATTGAGATTCTGCTTTTTTTTGAGCTCTTTTAGCTCATTAAACGTGGTCTCGCTCATGTCAACTGAGAACTTCGATTCTAATTCTTGAATTCTAAACTCAAGATCATAATTCAACAGATCTCTTGATATATCCTCTAACAATTCAATAGTTTTTTGATCATCATTTGCTTGATTTTTTAAAATGTGTTTGATAGGTGCAAATTTATTTATTTTATCTAACAATTCATTATCAAGTTTTAAATCTTTGATTGTAATTTGTTCTTCAGATTTCAGCTTCTCAATAATTAGTTTAAAAATTTTTTTATTAACTTCTGTAAAAAACTTAATATTTTCAATTAAATGGATATTTGCTTGCAACAACTTTAAATTATTAATTACTAGATATAATAAAGAAAACTCTTTAAGCTCCACACCAGTCAGTGACTGACTATCATTAAAATATTTTTTAGTTGTATCTAAAGATTTAGTTCTTTTAACAAAAGACTTTTTATTATTTTGATTGAAATGAGGTGTTAGTTCTGCAATTTTTTCTAAGAAATATTCCAATACATATTTTTTAATAAAATCATCTTTTATCGTATTTGCAATATTTCTTAATTTTTTTTCAAAAATAGCTAATGAAGAAGGGTTGTTTTCTGTTTGTTTTTTATAATGACTGAAAATAAATTGATGAATAGATATTTTAGATTGTTTTGTAAAATTAATGAAATTTACTTTACCATTTTTATTTACATAGCTGTCTGGGTCTTCCTTATTTGGTAAAAATAAAAATGAAATTTGTTTTTCAGGTTTTAATTCTTTAATAGAATTCTCTGCTGCTCTTACAGCTGCTTTGTAACCACTTTCATCTCCATCAAAACAAATTATAATATCATCAAAAAATTGATTAAGAATTAAAATCTGTTTGTCTGTTAAAGAAGTTCCAAGATTTGCAACTACATTTTCGATTCCATTTTTACTTAAGCCAACTACATCCATATAGCCTTCAACTAAATAAATGTGATCTATCTTGTTGGAAAGCTTTCGAGCTTCATCTAAATTATATAAATTTGAGCCTTTTTTAAAAAAATTTGTTTCAGGTGAATTTATATATTTGGCCAAATAGTCTAAATTTTCAATTATTCTACCACCCAATGCTATTGGTTGACCCGAAATATTATTTATCGGAAAAACTAATCTTCCTCTAAATCTTTCGACGTATATTTTCTTTTTTTCATCATAGTAAAATAGACCTGACTCAGTTAAAGTTTGCATACTAAAATTATCTTTTAATTTTTCAAAAAAATTTGGGTTCTTCTCTATATATCCAATTTTAAATTTTTTAACTTCCTCTTTAGTTAATGACCTATTTTTTAAATAATCTCTTGCAACAGAGCATTTTTCATTTTTTAATAATTCGTTATGATAAAAATCCACATACTGGCTAAAAATTGTTTGGTATTCTCTCCACTTTTTTTCTCTTTCCTCATCTTGTTTTGAAAACATGTAGGGTTGCATTCCAGCTAATTGGGCTAAATGTTTTACTGCTTCACCAAATTTAAGATTTTGAATTTTCATGACAAAATCAAAAATATTTCCATGCTCTGATGTTGCAAAACAGTGATAGAATTCTTTTTCATCATTGACTGTAAATGATGGAGTTTTTTCATTTTTAAATGGAGATAAACCAACAAACTCTTTTCCTCTTTTTTTAAGGGCAACAGACTTTGATACAACAGTTGAAACTTTCAACCTCGTTTTAATCTCATCAAGATATTCTTTAGGATATTTCATTAACTATTTAATAATTCTTTAATGAGAGGGCCTGCTTTTGCAAAATCAACTTCATCAGAATGTAGTTTTTTTAACTCACCCATTACTTTTCCCATATCTTTAACTGAACTTGCACCAAGTTTCGAAATCAGTTCTAAACAAATTTTTTTAGTTTCCTCCTCGCCAAGCTGTTTAGGTAAAAAACTAGTTAAAATATTATACTCATTTTGCTCTACCTCTAAGAGGTCTGTCCTGTTGTTTTTTTTGTAGATATCTATCGATTCGGCTCTCTGTTTGACCATTTTTTTCAGAAGCTTCTTTATGTCTTCATCATCTGTTTCTTTTTTATTAGGTCCTGACCTATTTAAAATATCCAGATCTTTTATTGATGACAAAATTAACCTATAAGTTGATATTTTTGTTTTATCTTTAGCTTTTAAGGCATTTTTATATTCAATTTCGATTGTCTGTTTTAATGGCATATTTTTTTAATTTACTTCAAAGAAAAAAATCTTCAAAAGAAAAATTGTTTTTTTACAATTTTATAATACATCTCTGTTGCGATAATAAATCAATTATTGTATTAACCTTTAACTTATGAGTTGTAATTGATCAAAAAAGCAAAAAAAACAAACTCAAAAAAATCTCAAAATCACACAGGCGTTTTAGTTCTTGAAAACAAGAAAGTTTTTAAAGGTATCGGAATTGGATATAAAGGAGAAGCAACCGGTGAGGTTTGCTTTAACACCTCTCTAACGGGATACCAAGAAATTATTTCTGATCCGTCTTATGCGGGTCAGATTATTAACTTTACATTCCCACATATTGGAAATGTTGGTACTAACAAAGAGGATATTGAGTCTGACAAAATCTGGACGAGGGGCGTAATTTTTAATTCTGAAATAACTTCTCCTTCAAATTATAGAGCATTTTTGCATTTAGACTCCTGGCTAAAAAAAAATAAAATTGTTGGAATTACAGGACTAGATACAAGATATTTAACAAATTTAATTAGAGATAAAGGTGCCCCTAAGGGAACAATCTCTTATTCAAAAAATGGAAAATTTAATGTTAATAAATTAATAAACACGACTATTAAATGGAGTGGATTAAAAAATCTTGATCTTGCAGAAACTGTAACAACCTCAAAAAACTATATTTGGAAAGGCCTTAAAACTTGGAAAAAAGAAACAGGTTATAAAAAAAATACAACAAATTCTTTCCACGTGGTTGCAATTGATTATGGGATTAAAAAAAATATTTTGAGATATTTTTCAGACTTTAAATGTAAAGTAACAGTCGTTTCTTGCAAAACTTCTGCTAAAAGAATATTAGATCTTAAGCCACATGGAATATTTTTATCTAATGGTCCCGGTGATCCTGCGGCAACAGGAAAATATGCGATTGAAATACTTAATAAATTAATTAAAAAAAATTTACCTATATTCGGAATTTGTTTGGGTCATCAAATTTTAGCGTTAGCTTTGGGTGGGAAAACAAAAAAAATGAAGTTAGGACATAGAGGTGCAAACCATCCTGTCAAAAATTTAGTGCATGATAAAGTTGAAATTACTAGTCAAAATCACGGTTTTGTAGTTGTTGAAGAAACTTTACCAAAAAAAATTGAAGTAACTCATAAATCTCTTTTTGATAATACAATTGAAGGAATAAGACTTAAAAACAAACCTGTATTTTCAGTGCAATATCATCCAGAATCAAACCCCGGACCACAGGACAGTGTCTACTTGTTTCAAGAATTTATTAACAACATAAAAAAAAATGCCAAAAAGAAGAGATATTAAAAAAATATTAGTTGTAGGGGCTGGGCCTATTATCATTGGTCAAGCATGCGAGTTTGATTATTCAGGGACTCAAGCTTGTAAGGCATTAAAAGATGAGGGCTACAAAGTAATTTTAATTAATTCAAATCCAGCTACTATTATGACTGATCCAGATGTTGCAGATAAAACTTATATAGAACCAATAACATTAGAAGTTTTAGAAAAAATTCTTCAAAAAGAGAAACCAGATGCAATCTTGCCGACTATGGGTGGTCAGACTGCACTTAATCTTGCAATGGAAGCTGAGAAAAAAGGAATTTTAAAAAAATATAAGATTGAACTCATAGGGGCAAATTCTAAAGCGATCGCCAATGCAGAGGATAGAAAAAAATTTAGAAAAAATATGATCGATATTGGTTTAGATTTACCTAAATCTGAAATTGTAAGCAATATAAACCAAGCATCAAAAGTTTTAAAAAAGATCGGTCTTCCCGCAATTATAAGGCCTGCATTTACACTTGGAGGTCTTGGCGGTGGTATAGCTAAAAATAGAAAAGACTACCTCAAAATAATTAAAGTCGGACTTCACGAGTCTCCAGTTAGTCAAGTATTGGTTGAAGAGTGTTTAGAAGGCTGGAAAGAATTTGAAATGGAAGTTGTAAGAGATAAAAAAGATAACTGTATCATTATCTGCTCAATTGAGAATGTTGATCCAATGGGAATACATACTGGTGACTCAGTTACTGTCGCTCCAGCACTTACATTGACTGATAAAGAATACCAAATAATGAGAAATGCTTCTATTTCATGTTTAAGAAAAATTGGAGTCGAGACAGGTGGATCAAATGTTCAATTTGCTATTAATCCTAAAAATGGCCGAATGGTTGTAATTGAAATGAACCCTAGAGTATCTAGATCATCAGCCCTTGCATCAAAAGCAACTGGATTTCCAATTGCAAAAGTTGCTGCAAAACTTGCGGTTGGTTACACTTTGGATGAATTAAAAAATGAAATTACCAAAGTAACACCTGCTTCATTTGAACCTAGTATTGATTATGTGGTTACAAAAATTCCAAGATTTACATTTGAAAAATTTTCAACTTCACCAGCAACTTTAGGCACATCAATGAAATCAGTTGGTGAAGCGATGGCCATAGGAAGAAATTTTAAAGAATCTCTTCAAAAAGCGTTGGTATCTCTTGAAACTGGTTTTTCAGGATTAGATAGAATATTTGATTTTGATAAAAAACTAATTGAAAAAAAGCTAAAGGAAAATATTCCCAATAAACTCTTGCTTGTTGCAGAAGCAATTAGAAAAAAAATTAATTTAAAAAGAATATTCGCACTATCGAAAATTGATCCGTGGTTTCTAGAACAAATTAAAGAAATAGTAGAAAATGAGATTAAAATTAAAAAAAAAGGCTTGCCTAAGAATTTTAATGAATTTAATAGAATTAAATCAATAGGCTTTTCTGACAAAAAATTAGCAGAACTAACAAAAATATCTGAAGATATTGTAAGAAGAAAGAGAATTGCACTAAAAGTTTTACCAGTTTTTAAAAAAGTTGATACTTGCGCTGCTGAATTTAAATCATTTACGCCTTATATGTACTCATCATACCAGCGAAATTTCTCAATAAACTC
Source organism: uncultured Pelagibacteraceae bacterium (assembly GCA_902578775.1). GTDB lineage: Bacteria > Pseudomonadota > Alphaproteobacteria > Pelagibacterales > Pelagibacteraceae > Pelagibacter. Next base: position 76,795 of record CACHEF010000005.1, on the reverse strand, counting down.
AGAGTGTGAAGCAAGTCCATCAAATAAGAAAAAAATTGTTATTTTAGGGGGTGGTCCTAACAGAATAGGTCAAGGGATAGAATTTGACTATTGCTGTTGTCAGGCAAGTTTTTCATTAAAAGAATCTGGATTTGAAACAATCATGGTTAATTGTAATCCCGAAACAGTTTCAACAGATTATGATACTAGCGATCGATTATATTTTGAGCCACTCAAAGAAGAATACGTTTTTAACATTATCAAGAAAGAAAAAGAAAAAGGAAACTTACTAGGGGTTATTGCTCAGTTTGGTGGTCAAACTCCGATTAAGCTTGCAAAATTTTTACATGATAATAGGCTTCCTATTCTAGGGACACAGTACACATCAATTGATTTAGCAGAAGATAGAGATCGATTTAGAAATTTACTTGATAAACTTAAGCTAAAACAAGCTGAAAGTGGGATAGCTAAAACTTTTAAACAAGCTATACAAATTGCAGATAAGATTGGATTACCTTTAATGGTTAGACCCTCTTATGTTCTGGGTGGAAGAGCAATGGAAATAGTCCATGAAAAAAACCAACTTAAAAATTTTGTTGTAGAAGCATTTAAAGTAGCTGAAAAAAATCCAATTTTAATAGATAAATTTATTAACCATGCAATGGAAGTTGATGTTGATGCAATATCTGATGGAAAGCAAGTACATGTAGCAGGTATAATGCAACATATCGAAGAAGCCGGTATTCACTCTGGTGACTCGGCTTGTAGTTTACCTCCAATATCTATCAAACCATACTTAATTAAAGAAATTGAAAATCAAACCAAAAAGTTAGCCTTAGCTTTAAAAGTTAAAGGTTTCATGAACATTCAATTTGCAATTAAAAATGATAAAATTTATGTTATTGAGGTCAACCCTAGAGCAAGTAGAACGGTTCCATTTGTCTCAAAAGCAAAAGGTCTACCTCTTGCTAAAATCGCATCGAGAGTAATGACGGGTGAAAAATTATCTAAATTTAATTTAAAGGATAATTCTAAAGGGATGTATGCTGTAAAAGAAGCAGTATTTCCTTTTAATAAATTTCCAAATAGTGATTTACTTTTGGGTCCTGAAATGAAGTCAACTGGTGAAGTTATGGGATTTGATAAAAACTTTGGAATGGCATTTGCTAAAAGCCAGATAGCTTCTTCAAATTCATTACCAAAAAAAGGTCTTGCTTTTATATCTTTAAAAGACTCTCATAAAGATGAAGGAATTGATTTGGCAAAAGAACTTATCAAATTAAATTTTACCTTATGTGCAACTAAAGGCACTGCCGCATATATTAGAAAATTTGGAATGAAATGCAAAATCATTAATAAGGTAAGTAGCGGGTCCCCTCATATTGTTGACGTATTGGACTCCAAAAAAATTGCACTTGTAATAAATACAGGTGGTGGAAATACTGAGCACAGGTTAAGTGACGCCATAGCTCTTAGAAGAGCCACCTTAAAAAATAAAGTTCCTTATTGTACAAATATGTCAACTGCTCAAGCTTGCCTTGAAGCTATTAAATCTCTTAAGACAAAAAAAATTGAGGTAACTGCTCTCCAAGATATTTAGAATGTCAGAAATATTAAAAATTGGTCTAACCAAAGATCACAATAAAAAAATTATTGAAACAAGTGAAATAGATTTAATTGCTGGAAAAGGAATTATTGGTGATAGACATTTTAAAGATTTTAACGATCCTTTAAACCAGCTAACAATTATCGAAAGTGAGAATATTGATGAATATAATCTAAAAAATAAATTAAATATTCCGTATCTAAACTTTAGAAGAAATATAGTTACAAAAGGTATTAAATTAAATGATTTAGTAGAAAAAAAAATATCGATTGGATCAGTAATATTAAATGTGATAGATTTATGTAGACCTTGCCGTCATCTATCAGAAAAATTAAATAGAAATGATATAATCAAAGAATTTATGAGAAAAGGAGGCGTTAGATGCCAAATAATAAATGATGGAAGAATTTCTATAGGCGATCAAATAAAAATTATTTAACTTTCCAATCAGTAGGAAATGTTACATAGTTTACTTGTATACATCTTCTTTCTTTAACAATTTTTTTCTTTTCCATACCATGCCAAGTATTAGGACCACTAGTAAAAAGATATCCATAATTATGTTTATAAGGAACTGTTTTAACTTTTTCTAATTTTTCATTATAAAAATCCGTACCTAACTCTTCTGACTCGTTTGCATTATTAACAAAAATTAATCCTGACATTAATTTTTCTTTAATATCGCAGTGAGGTTTTAACCAAAAACCTTCTCGGTCACAAATAACTTCAACTCTTACATAAGAATTTGTTAAATCTTTGTTAATCATTTTTGAAATAGTTTTGTAAGTTTCTTTTGATTGAAGTTCTTTAATAAATTTTACTAAATGTGGAAATTGTGAGGAATTTTTATTTGTTATGAAACATCTAAATTTCATTGCTTCACCACCTGATGCTATTCCCTCTCTAAATTCAGCAGCCCCGCCATCAATAGCTCTTGTGCCATCATAATTAAGATTATGTTTACTAACATCTGGAATATCTGCTTTGATAATTTCCTCTATTGCTTCATTGGTAAGAGCATTTTTATACTCCCAATGATCAAATGGAAAATCATGTTTTTTAGATTGTTCTTTAATTGATTTTAAAAAATACATTAAGAATAAATTTTTTGTTTGATGATATTTGCTACTCTATTCGTTTCATCAAGTTTTTCATAGCTCCAAATTTGCACTTCTTCTCCTAAATTTCTTATGATATTTAATTCTCTAAATAAATTTCTAAATTGTTGGAACCTCTTATCATGTTTTTTTGGAATAATATTTGCGACATATATAGGTTTTCCAGTTAATGCTGCCTCTGAAATCATTGAGCTTGAGTCGCACGTAACAACTAAACAATTAGAAATAGATAATGCAGATAAATAAGCTTTTTTATCAACATTATTTATAATTGTATGATTTTCTCCAAAATATTTTTTGGCATAATCAATTATATTTTTTGGAGTTCTCATAGATGGAATTACAACAAGTTGAAAATTATTTTTTTTAAGTAAATCATTCAAAATAGAAAAAATATTTTTTATATTCTCTGTAGAATATTCATAATATTTTGTTGGACCACCCAAAATTAATGAACAAATTTTTCTTTGGTCTTTTTTAATAAATAAACTTAGATAATCTTTATTTTTTATAATTTCTGAGTCTGTAAGATAGTGTATTGCGCCTTTTGTGGTAATTACATTTTGACCTTTTATAGAATCATGCTCAGGAGCAACTATAAAATCAAAATGATTAAAATTTACCTTTGGATTTTGAATGTGAATATTAATTATTTTTTTTTTTGAGATATTTTTTAAGTGAATTGAAGGGATTACACTTTTACGTCCACAAGAAATAATTATATCAAACTCAAGTTGGTCTATTTTTTTATAAATTTTTTGTGAAATTGGAGTAAGTTTAGGAGGAATCATTTTCCAAAAATTATTTAGTTCAACTGTCTGGTGTGTAAATTCAATGTCTAAAGCTTTTGCAAGTCCCTCTACTTGGCTAATCATACCATGCATACCTTGAGTTAATAATATACCTTTTAATTTGTTCATTAATTACTATATAGCTTTCATATGAGTCAAAATCCAACTAAACACACAAAAGTGTTAATAATTGGATCCGGTCCGGCTGGATATACTGCTGCAGTTTACGCGGCACGTGCAATGTTAAATCCAATTTTAGTTTATGGGTCTGAACCAGGAGGACAATTAACAACAACTACTGATGTTGAAAATTATCCTGGTTTTGCTGACGTGATTCAAGGTCCTTGGTTAATGGACCAGATGAAAGATCAGGCAAAAGCAGTTGGAACTGAAATGATTGAAGATCATATTAGTTCTGTAAATTTAAAATCTAAACCTTTTGAGGCAGTTGGAGATAGTGGTCAAAAATATACTGCTGACAGTATAATCATTTCTACTGGTGCACAGGCAAGATGGTTAAATCTTAAATCAGAACAGGAATTCAGAGGTTTTGGCGTTTCTGCTTGTGCTACGTGCGATGGATTTTTTTTTAAAGAAAAGGAAGTTGCAGTTGTTGGTGGTGGTAATGCTGCTGTTGAAGAAGCAATGTTTCTTACAAAATTTGCCTCTAAAGTAAAATTAATTCATAGGCGAGATAGTCTAAGGGCAGAAAAGTTGTTACAAAAAAAACTAATGGAAAATAAAAAGATTGAGATAATTTGGGACTCTGTTGTTGAAGATGTAGTTGGAGAAACAGAACCTAAAAATGTAAAAGGAGTAAAAATTAAAAATTTGAAAACCAATAAAATTGAAGAGATTAAAGTTGACGGTCTCTTTATAGCAATTGGACATGATCCAGCAACATCATTGTTTAAAGAACAATTAAAAATGGACAATGAGGGATATTTGATTACTAAACCAGATTCTACTGAAACTAATATCCCTGGAGTTTATGCTGCAGGAGATGTAAAGGACAAAACTTTTAGACAAGCTGTTACTGCTGCTGGAATGGGTTGCATGGCGGCGTTAGAGGCTGAAAAACATCTTTCACATAAGTAAAGTGAAAAATAATTTACACGTATTTTTGGGAGCAACAGTGGCTGATGCTGCTGCAAGACCATTACATTGGGTATATAATCAAAAAAAAATTCTTGGTTATGTTAAAGAAAAAAAAGATTTTACTTTCTTAAAAAGAAATAAAAGCCCATTTTACAATATCAGGACAGGAAAAGTTTCAGGATATAATGAAATTGGTCAAGTTATGTTTAAAACATTGCTTGAAGATCATAAAAATATTGAAGCAAGATTTAAAAAGAATATTACAAAAATTTTTGGTCCAGGAAGTATTTATTGGAAAAATCTGAATTTAAGATCCAAATATAGAAAAGTTAAAGATTGGAGAGGAATAATTAAAGGACCTTGGATTCATCAAAATATTATAGAGACTGTAAGGAATATCAAAGATAAAAAAAAAATTACTGGAGGTAAAAAAGTAAATGAGTCTGATGGTTATTGTGCTGCTCTTCCCTATTTTTTATATGGCTATAATTTTAAAGATATAAAAAAAGTGATCTCTACAGTTACTGTATCAAAAATTAGTCACAAGTATGCTTTGGCGAAATTTCATTTGCTTGATTTAGCGCTTAAAGGTAGCAATGATCCTATTAGTGAATTTATAAAAAAATTTAAAAAAAATATATATTTTAAAAATATTGTAGCTGATATTTATAAAGTGAGAAGATTAAAATCAAAACCCCACTCAGTGATAGTTAAAAAATTAGGAATGGCATGCAGCTACCCCGGAACTTTTAATAGCTCAATTCATTCTATTATTAATTCAACAAATTATAAAAGTGCAATTTTAAAAACAATTAAAGCCGGTGGCTGTAACTGTTCAAGAGCTAACTTTATTGGGGCATATTTTGCTGCTTTAAAAGGAGTAAATACTATTCCTAAATCTTGGATAAAAAAAACTACACCTGCCAAAAAAATATTAGAACAAAAATAATATTATTTATATTAAGCTTTCACAAAAAAATTTAATTCTATTCATCGCTTTTTTAAGATTTTTCATTGAGGTTGCGTAAGAAATTCTAAAAAATCCATCTAAGCCAAATGCTGATCCTTGCACAACTGCAACATTTGATTTTTCTAGTAATTTTTTTACAAAATCAGCATCAGTTTTAATTCTTGTTTTTTTGTTCAAAAGACCTTTACAACTAGGAAACACATAAAAAGCACCATTAGGAGTAAGACAACTAATTCCTTTAATAGCATTTAAACTTTTTACAACAAAGTTTCTTCTTTGCTTAAACGCATTAGCTCTTTTTTTAATAAACCCTTGATTGCCATTCAATGCTTCTACTGCAGCTGCTTGACTGATAGATGATGGATTAGAAGTAGACTGTGATTGAATTTTTCTAATTGCTTTGATTATTTCTGTTGGACCGGCTGCATACCCGATTCTCCATCCAGTCATCGCATAAGATTTACTTACTCCGTTCATTGTAAGAGTTCTCTCTTTTAACTTTGAAATTTGTGCAATTGTGAAAAATTTAAAATTATCATATCTAACATGTTCGTAAATATCATCACTTAAAATAAGAACTTTCTTTTTTTTTATTAAAACTTTTGCCAAATCTTGAATTTCTTTTTTTGTATATCCTGCTCCGGTGGGGTTAGACGGAGAATTAAGAATTAACCATTTTGTTTTTTTTGTAATAGCCTTTTGTAACTTTTTAGCTGTCAGTTTAAAACCCTCCTGTTCTGTGCACTTAATTATTTTTGGTTTTCCACCAGCTAATAAAACCATGTCTGGATATGATACCCAAAAAGGAGCTGGGATAATCACTTCATCTCCTTTATTTAAAGTTGCCATAAAGGCGTTGTAAAGAACCTGCTTACCGCCTGTCCCAACAGTAATTTGATCGATTGAATAATTTAATTTATTCTCTCTTTTAAACTTTGAGATAATTGCTTTTTTTAAAGTTGGAGTACCATCAACAGCTGTATATTTCGTGTCTCCCTTTTTAATAGCTTTAATCGCTGCATTTTTTATATTATCAGGAGTATCAAAATCTGGCTCTCCAGCTCCTAAACCGATCACATCCTTTCCAGCTGCTCTTAATTCACGAGCTTTTTGTGTAACTGCAATTGTTGGTGATGGTTTAATTTTTTTTAAACTGTCTGATATTATGCTCATTGAAATATTAATTAATTCTACTACGTTCTTAATATATGGAAAATACTTATCAAGATTTAATTACAGATATTCAGAGTAAAAATCCAAAAATTAGTGGAAAACTTGAAGGTGGTAAAAAATTTAAAATTAAATCTGATTTTAAACCAGCAGGTGATCAGCCAGAGGCTATCAAAAAATTGGTTAATGGTGCTAAAAAAGATGAATTCAACCAGGTTTTGCTTGGAGTGACTGGTTCTGGGAAAACTTTCACAATGGCAAAAGTAATTGAAGCCACAAATAGACCGGCACTAATTTTAGCTCCAAATAAAACGCTTGCTGCTCAGTTATATGGAGAAATGAAAACATTTTTCCCAGACAACGCTGTTGAATATTTTGTATCTTATTATGATTATTATACTCCGGAAGCATATGTGCCTAGGTCTGACACTTATATAGAAAAAGAGGCATCTATTAATGAACAAATAGATCGAATGAGACATTCGGCTACAAGATCACTACTAGAAAGAGATGATGTTCTTATTGTTGCGAGTGTATCCTGTATTTATGGTCTAGGTTCAGTCGAGGCGTATAGTAAAATGACTTTAACTCTTCAAAAAAATTATGACTATAATAGAGAACAGATAATTAAATCTTTGGTTGCTTTACAATATAAGAGAAATGATCAGAATTTTTATAGAGGTACTTTTAGAGCACGTGGGGAATATTTAGAAATTTTTCCTTCTCATTTGGAAGATAGAGCTTGGAGACTAAGTTTATTTGGTGATAAACTTGAAAAAATAGAGGAATTTGACCCTCTTACAGGTGATCAAGTAAGAGAATTAAGTTTGGTTAAAGTTTATGCTAATAGCCACTATATCACTCCAAAACCAACGATTGAACAAGCAATTATTAATATAAAGAAAGAACTAGAAATTACTCTTAAAAAACACAAAGCAGAAAATAAATTGCTTGAAGCACAAAGATTAGAGGAAAGAACTAAATTTGATCTTGAAATGATAGAGGCAACAGGTTCTTGTGCCGGTATTGAAAATTATTCAAGATTCTTATCTGGAAGAAAAAAAGGTGAACCACCACCAACTCTTTTTGAATATTTTCCAGATAACACTTTAATTTTTGTAGATGAATGTCATGTAACAGTTCCTCAACTTAATGGAATGTATAAAGGTGATAGATCTAGGAAAAGTACCTTAGCTGAATATGGTTTTAGACTTCCATCCTGTATGGATAATAGACCACTTAAGTTTGAAGAATGGGATTTAATGAGAACTCAGACAGTATTTGTTTCAGCAACACCTGGTCCATGGGAATTAGAACAAACAAAAGGAAAATTTATTGACCAAGTAATTAGACCCACAGGGCTTATAGATCCGCCAGTTGAAATTAGACCAGCAAAAAGTCAAGTTGATGATCTTATGCATGAATGTAAAAAAGTTGTTGAAAAAAATCATAGAGTTCTAGTTACAACTCTTACAAAAAAGATGGCTGAAGATTTGACAGAATACCTTCATGAAAATGGGGTAAAGGTAAGATATCTGCATTCAGATATAGATACACTAGAAAGAATTGAGATTATGAGAGATTTAAGAATGGGAGTATTTGATGTTTTAGTTGGAATAAACCTTTTAAGAGAAGGTTTAGACATACCTGAATGTGCATTAGTCGGAATTTTAGATGCAGACAAAGAAGGCTTTTTAAGATCTGAAACTTCATTAATACAAACGATTGGTCGAGCAGCAAGAAATGTTGAGGGTAAAGTAATTTTATACGCTGATAAAGAAACTAAAAGTATTAAAAAGGCTATGCAAGAAACTGATAGAAGAAGATCTATTCAACTTGCTTATAATAAAAAACATAAGATAGATGCTAAAACTGTAAAAAAAGAAATTAGTGATATTTTAGAAAGTGTTTATGAAAAAGATTATGTAAAAATTAGCGAGGGGTCTAATGTAGGTGGAAACCTGAAAAAGCATCTTAAAGCTTTAGATAAAAAAATGAAGGAGTCGGCCTCAAACCTTGAATTTGAAGAAGCTGCAAAAATTAGAGATGAAATAAGAAAATTGCAAAGCACTGAACTTGAAATAACTTTAAACCCTAAAATTAGACAGTATGATGTAAAAAATAAGATCTATCCTAAAGGTAGATCTACACTAGGGATGCCAGGTACAAGAGTTACAAAAAAAAGGGATAAAAAGTGGAAGCACGGAAGATAATTATTACAGGTGGAGCTAATAGAATAGGTGCTGCAATTGCTGAGAAATTATCTGGTCCAAACATAGAAATTACTGTCCATTACAACAAATCAAAATCTAAAGCAGAAAGCTTGAAAAGAAAATTACAAAAATTAGGAACAAAAATTTATTTGGTCAGTGGTAATTTAAAGGAAGAGAGAGATATACATAAAATAATTAAATTCTCTAAATCAAAAATGAAATTTTTTGACTGCTTAGTAAATAATGCCTCATTGTTTGAAAACGATAAGTTAGAGAATTTTACCTCTAAAAGCTGGGAAAGTCATATTTCTACAAATCTTAAAGCACCTGCTCTTTTATCAAAAGAATTTTCAAAAAATGTCAGAGGTAAAAACAATAATATTATTAATATAATTGATCAAAGAATATTTAAATTAACCCCATATTTCTTTTCATACACATTAAGTAAAACAGGTCTATATAATTTAACTAAAACTAGTGCAATGAGCCTATCACCAAATATAAGAGTTAATGGGATAGCCCCAGGGCCGACAATCAAAAATAAAAGACAATCTGAAAAACATTTCAAAAATCAATATTTAGCTACACCTCTTGAAAAACAAGTTGATGTTAATGAGATTTGTAATGCAGTTGACTTTTTTATTAAAAACAGTTCTATTACTGGCCAAGTTTTAGCGATAGATAGTGGTCAAAGCTTAAATTGGCAGACACCAGATATAATTAAAGGTAAAGAATGAAAAAAAATAATCTCAAAGTTGTAAAAATTTATAAAAACAAAAGCTTATTTAACTATGAGAAAAAAATTCTAATTAATGAACTTATTTTAAATTTAAAGCTTGGCTATTATGATTTTGAGAAAGAGAAAGCGCAAAAAGTAAAATTTAGTCTAGAAATTGATTACCAGGATAAAAAACCTTCAAACGATAAAGATCTTAGATCAATAGTAAATTATGCAACTATTGTTAAATTGATTAAAAAACTTATCAAAAAGAAGCATTATAATTTCTTAGAAACTTTAGCCGAAGCTGTTTTTGATGAACTTTTCAAAGATAAGAGAATAGGCAGAATAATGTTAAAAATTGAAAAGCTAGAAATTTTAAAAGAATGTTCATCAGTTGGTATTCAAATTACCAAAAAAAGAAGTCATGATAAGTTCTGAAGTTGGAAAAGAAGTAATAAAAAAAGAACTCACCTTAATTCCTAAGCTTCCTGGTGTTTATAGAATGTTAAATGAAAAGGGAGAAATTCTTTATGTTGGAAAAGCAAAAAATTTACCAAATAGACTTAAAAATTACATCGCAGAAAAAAATCATATTATTAGAACAGAAAGGATGTTGTCCCAAACAAGAAAGTTGGAAATAACAACAACATCAAATGAGAGTGAAGCTTTACTTCTTGAAGCAAATTTGATCAAAAAACATAAACCAAAATTTAATATTCTTTTAAGGGATGATAAATCGTTCCCATTTATTTTTATTGGCAATAAAGATAAATGGCCTCAAATAAAAAGACATAGAGGAAAAAAGGTAAAAGAGGGTTTTTATTTTGGACCATTTGCATCAGCTGGTTCTGCCAATTGGACTATTAAAATGATACAAAAAATTTTTCATTTAAGAGTTTGTGATGATACAGTTTTTAAAAATAGAGAACGTCCATGCATTTTATATCAGATTAAAAGGTGCTCTGGACCGTGCGTAGGTTATGTGGAAAAAGATGAGTATAAGAAAACAGTCAAAGATGCAATAGAATTTGTTTCTGGTAAATCAAGAAAAATACAAAAAAGCCTCTCGGATCAAATGGAAAAGGCAAGTGATGATTTAGATTTTGAAAAAGCAGTAATTTTAAGAGATAGAATAAAATCTTTAAATATTATTCAGTCATCTCAAAGGATTAATGAAGCAAATTTAACTGAAGCTGATGTAATCGCCGGTTATAAAGAGTCTGGTAAAACTTGCATTCAGGTTTTTTTTTATCGTTCAAAACAAAATTGGGGCAATCAAGCATTTTTCCCAAAACATGATCCAGATGAAAAACTAGGTGAAATATTAAATTCATTTGTTTCGCAATTTTATGAAAATAAAAGTGTTCCTTCATCAATAATTTTATCTGAAGAAATTAGAGAAAAAGCTTTAATAGAAAAAACTCTTTCTCAAAAAGAAGAAAAACAAATTAATATTTCTGTTGCAAAGAAAGGATCAAAATTAAAGGTAATCCATCAAGCAATTAAAAATGCAAAAGATAGTTTAAATAGAAAAATTTATGAAAGCCAAAATAATAAGGAATTATTTGAGTCAGTTGTAAATAAGTTTAATCTAGAGACGAACGTTAATTTGATTGAAGTTTATGATAACAGCCATATTCAAGGAACTAATAGTGTGGGTGCATTAATTGCATATGGTGATGAAGGATTTATAAAAAAAAGGTATAGAAAATTTAATATAAAGATGAAAAAAAATGAACAGGATGACTATGGTATGATGCGCGAAGTATTAAATAGAAGGTTTAAAAGAGCTATACAAGAAAAAGATAATTATCTTACTTTTCCTGACTTGGTCCTTGTTGATGGTGGTAAAGGCCAATATTCTGCTGCAAGAGAAACTCTAAACGAGCTAGGTCTCCATGATTTACCTATAGTAGCCATTGCAAAGGGTAAATTAAGAAATAGTGGAAATGAGACTTTTTTTCATAATGGTAGAGATTTTAAATTTTCAAAAAATGACCCTACTCTTTTCTTTCTTCAAAGAATAAGAGATGAGTCTCATCGATTTGCAATAAGTGCCCACAGAGCTAAAAGAAAAAAAGGTATAAGCAAATCTTTACTTGATCAAATTGAGGGTATTGGGTCTATAAGAAAAAGAGCATTGTTAAACCATTTTGGATCAGCAAGAGCGGTGGAATCTGCTAGTCTTGATGAAATAAAATCTGTTGAAGGTGTTGAAGCAAAAGTTGCAAAAAAGATATATAATTTTTTCCATGAATAAAAAATATGCTTAGAAAAATACCAAATATATTAACAGTAGGAAGAATAGTGATAGTTCCTTTTTTTGTTTTGGCTTTTTACTTGCCTGGATTTTATGGAGACTTAACTGCTCTAATTTTATTCATAATTGCATCCTTCACAGATTTCTTAGACGGCATGTTAGCTAGATTGCTCGGAGAAGAGTCAAAACTTGGTGAATTACTTGATCCTATAGCTGATAAAATTATCGTGGCGACTGCTCTTATTCTATTAGTAATGGATGGTACTATTCGAGATTATGAGGTGATTGCAGCAATAATTATTTTAACAAGAGAAATACTGATATCAGGCTTAAGAGAATTTTTAGCTAAAGGAAAGATAAAGCTTCCAGTTTCAAACCTTGCAAAATTAAAAACTGTATTGCAAATGGTATCTATCGGACTTTTGCTTTCTGGAGAAACAGGAAATAAAATTATAAATTTTCAAGATTATAACGCTCAAACAATTGGAATAATTTTACTATGGTTATCCGCAGCGCTCACTTTATTTACTGGTTATGATTATATGCGTAAAGGAATAGACCATGCTATTTCTGAAGATAATAAAGATTAGGCTGCTTTTTTCTTTCTTACTAGAATTTGATAACTTTTATTTAAGTCAATAATCAAATCACATACTTTGAATTGATATTCTGCAATACAGGATACTGGTGTAACTTCTGCAGCAGTACCTGTTAAAAAACAACCAACAAAATTAGATAGTTCTGAGGGATTTATTTTTCTTTCATGAACTTTAATATTTTTTGATTTTGCAATATCAATGACTGTACGTCTTGTAATACCATCCAAAAAAGAATCTGGAACTGGAGTATGAATATCACCATTTTTATCTTTGAAAAAAATATTTGCACCTGTTGCCTCTGCAATATTTCCCTCATGATCTAACATTAAAGAATCTGTAAATCCTTGCTTCTCAGCCTCATGCTTAGACAATGTACAAATCATATAAAGACCTGATGCTTTTGTATCCCAAGGAATTGTATCTGGTGCTGGCCTTCTCCAATTTGAAATGTTCAATTTTATTCCCTCAATTTTTAATTTTGGATCAAAATATGAACCCCATTCCCACGTTGCTATTGCAACATGGATTTTTGTTTTTTGAGCTGAAATTGCCATCATTTCACTTCCTCTCCATATTGTTGGCCTTACATATCCATTCTCTACTTTTTGAAAGTTTATAATCTTATTACAAGCATCATTAATTTCGGTTTCGGAATATGGAACTTTCATTCCCATTCTTTTTGCTGAATAAAAAAGTCTATCTGTATGCTCCTCTAATTTAAATATTGATCCATCATAAACTCTTTCGCCTTCAAAAACACAACTTGCATAATGTAATCCATGATTAAGAACATGAATTTTAGCATCTGCCCAATCAACAAGATCGCCATTATACCAAATTTTTCCAGATCTTTTATCGTATGGTATCATTTGTGAAATAAAATTATTACTGAAAATTATCTTTGTATCTGTAATATGTCAATATAACTTACCAACCATGAAAGAACTTTTATATTTAAAAGATGATCAGCTTAAAGATTTAATTGAAAAATTATTCATAGGATATAGAGAAATCTTTTCAGACTCAAAAAAAATTCTTGATAAATACTCTATTGGATTGGCTCATAATAAAGTTATCCATCTATTATCTATGTATGAAGGTATTTCAATTTCTGATTTACTTAAAAGACTAAAAGTAACAAAACAAAGTCTAAATAGAGTTCTTAAAGATTTAATTAAATTAGAAATAATAGAATTTAAGAAAGATGAACAAGATACAAGAATTAAGCATATATTTTTGAACAATAAGGGAAAAAGTATTTCAAATGAAATATTTCAAGTTCAAAAAAAAAGAATTTACAACGCCTTGTTAACATCTAAATCTGAAGAGGTATTAAACTTTGATACTGTATTAAATAAAATAATAAATGAATGATTTTTTAGCACACATACTAGTAGTTGACGATGATGAAGGAATTAGATCATTAGTAAAAAAATATTTAAGTGAAAATAATTATTTAATAACAACAGCTGATAGTGCAGAGAACGCTTTTGAAAAAATTAAAATCATTAAATTTGATCTAATAATTTTAGATATAATGATGCCTGGTAAAAGTGGCTTAGAATTTATAAAAGAAAATAAAAAAGATTTAGAAACACCAGTAATTTTATTAACAGCAAAAGGTCAGCCAGACGAAAGAGTGGAAGGTTTAGAAATTGGTGCTGATGATTATTTACCAAAACCTTTTGAACCAAAAGAATTACTCTTAAGAATTAAAAATATAGTTAATAAAACAAAAAAAATTGACCAAAAACGAGTTATTCAATTTGAAAACATTAAAATTGATTTAAATAAAAAAATAATTTTAAAAAATGAAAAAGAATACAAAATTAATAACACAGAAAAAATCATTTTAGAGAAAATGATTAATAATCCAGGAAAAACTTTTGAAAGAGTGGAAATAGGTAAATTAATAGATTTAGATAAAGAAAGATCAATTGATGTTATCATTACAAGATTAAGAAAAAAAATAGAATTAGATCCTAAAAATCCTAAATTTCTTCAAACAATAAGGGGTGCTGGCTATGTTTTATGGATTGAATAAATTTATTAAAGATTTGCTACCTAAAAGATTGTTTTACAGAGCATTATTGATTGTTGCCACTCCTGTAATTGTAATTCAACTTATTATTACAATTGTTTTTTTTGATAGTCTTTGGATCAAAACAAATAAAGGTATGACGCGAGCATTGGTTAATGAAGTACAAACCTTTATTGAAGTTTATAATAATGATGATTATGATAAAAATGAAATCACAAATATTTTTTCAATTTATCAAGATCTAAATATTCAATTTATTCAGGATGATCAATTTGACTATAGTTTTGATGAAAGATGGTTCAGTCCTATAGATAGAACTTTAAGAAGAGAGTTAAAATCAAAATTTGGAAATGGCGGATATTGGTTTGACACTACAAATTATAAAGAGCTAATTGACTTAAGAATTAAATACCAAAATGGTTATTTTAAATTTTTGATACCAAAAGATAGATTAACAAGTTCATCAGCTAGAATTTTTGGTTTATGGATAACTGTGCCAGCATTTATAATGATAATCATATCTCTTATATTTTTAAAAAATCAAACTCGGCCTATAACGGCACTTGCAAAAGCTGCTGAAAAATTTGGTAAAGGAGAAGAAATAGAAGAATTTAAACCCTCCGGGGCATCTGAAATTAGACAAGCCGGCTACGAATTTGATCGAATGAGAAAAAGAATATTAAGACATTTAAATCAAAGATCAGAAATGCTATCTGGAATTAGTCACGACCTAAGAACTCCATTAACAAGAATGAAACTACAAACTGCTTTTATCAAAGATAAGGATATTTCAATTAAATTAGTTGAGGATATTAATGAAATGGAAAAAATGTTAAATGAATATCTCCAGTTTGCAAGCTCTTCTTATCTTGGAAAAGATGAAATGTTTAACTTAAGTGATTTAATAAATCAAATTATCGAAAAATATAATAATCAAAATATATCAAGAAGGATTACTGAAAAAGTTTATTTAAATGGAAGAAAAAATCTAATTGAAAGATGCATAAATAATTTAATCGATAATGCATTAAAATATGGCAAAAAAATTCACATAGATCTCTCAAAGAAAAATTCAAATATATTCATTAAAATTGAAGACGATGGCCCTGGTATTCCACAAGAAGAATACAATAATGTTTTTAAGCCATTCTATAAAATTGATAAAAGTAGAGCTGAAAAAAAATCCAGCGTTGGTTTAGGTCTTTCAATAGCTTCTGACATAATTCGATCACATGGTGGAAACATCAAGTTGGAAAAATCTAATTTAAATGGACTTGCGGTTAAGATCTTTTTACCCGTTTAATTTTTTTTTTCTTTTGTGGATATAATTTTTCAAGCTTTTTTTCTATAATTTCAACTCTTTTAGATAATACTTCAAATTCATCTTTACTTGTAAGTCTTAATTTAAAAACAATTTCATCTCTTTTTGATTTCAAAATAGTAATTAGTTCATTTGCAAGATCTCTTGAAGAAACCAGACCTTGTTCAAATAGTTTAGTTATTTTGTCAAAAACAAATTTAGAGTTTTTCATATATTTATATATTATCTTAATATACTCTAATCTTATATTTATAAATTATAATGTTCATTAATAATTTTGACCCAGTAGCAATAGAAATTTTTTCATTTGAAATACATTGGTATTCGTTAGCATATATAATGGGTATACTTGTGGGCTGGTATATTGCAAAAAAAATCTTTATCTATGATAACCTTAAAAAAAAATTCGACGACTATGTCACTTTTTTAATTATTGGCTTAATATTAGGCGGAAGACTAGGCTACGTATTATTTTATAATCTAAATTATTATCTAGATAATTTTTTTGACATATTTAAAATTTGGCAAGGCGGAATGTCCTTTCATGGAGGAGTTATTGGAATAATTATTGCAAGTGTTTTATTTTCAAAAAAAGATAATGAGGACCCACTTAAATATCTGGATGTAATTGCTATAATTTCACCAATTGGAATTTTTTTTGGAAGAATTGCAAATTTTATTAATTCAGAATTATACGGACTTGAAACTTCAGTGCCTTGGGCAGTAAAATTTATTCAAATTGATAATCTATATCGACATCCTTCACAATTATATGAAGCTGCTTTAGAGGGAATAATATTATTTTTAATAATGATATATTTTTGGTCTAAAGATTATCTAAAAATACCAGGAAAATTGTCTGCTTTATTTTTAATTTTTTATTCTATTTTTAGATTTATAATTGAATATTTTCGTTCACCAGACGAACAATTGGGATATTTAATTCTAAATTTGACAATGGGTCAATTATTAAGTTTTTTATTTTTTATAACTGGTTGCTTTATATATTATTTTAAAGATGATAATAAAAAAAAATCATAAAATACCATTAGATAAATTTATAGATTATTGCCTTTACGATAAAAAAAAAGGTTATTACATGAAAAAAAATCCATTTGGAATATCTGGCGATTTTACAACAGCTCCAAATATCTCGAGACTTTTTTCAGAGATGATTGCTATCTGGACAATAAGTTTTTGGAAAAGTATAGGATCGCCAAAAAAATTCAATTTTATTGAATTAGGTGCTGGTAATGGAGAAATGATGAAAGTAATGATTGAAAGTTTTAAAAAATTTCCTTCATTTCAAAATAGTTGCAATATTTTTATTTATGAAAAGAGTCCAAAATTAATTAAAGAACAAAAAAAAAATTTAAAATGTAAAAATATAAAGTGGGTTATAAACTTTAAGAAATTAGATAAATATCCTTGTATTTTTGTAGCGAATGAGTTTTTTGATGCGATTCCTATTAAGCAATTTGTTAAAAATAAAAATAATTGGTTTGAAAAATTTGTACTTTTTTCAAATGATAAAAAAGCTGAATTTCTTAATAAGAAAATAAATATAAAAAATTTAGAAAATAAAATTAATTTTAAAATTTCAGATAAACAAAATTTTATAGAGTATTCTCCTTTAGGAATTAAATATCTTAAAGATATCTGTTATAATATAATAAAAAATAATGGTGGGCTATTAATTATAGATTATGGATATTTTGAAGATAAAATGCAAAATACACTCCAGGGAATTTATAAGCAAAAATACTCAAAAGTTTTAGAAAATATTTGTAAGTCTGACATTACTTACAATTTGAATTTTAATTTTATAGAAAAAATTGCCAAAAATTTTGACAAAGTGAGCACAAATTTTACAACACAAAAAAAATTTTTAACCAATCTAGGTATTTATCAGAGGGCTGAAATAATTAGTAAAAATAAAACTTTTTCTGAAAAATCAGATATATTTTATAGACTTAAACGATTAGTTGACAAAAAAGAAATGGGAGATTTATTTAAAGTTATGTTAATCAAAAATTCTAATAATAATTTTAAAGTAGGATTTTAAAATTGATTACTTCAAAAAAATTATCAAAATTTTCTGATATTAGCCATGCTTTCTTCAATAAATATGGAGGTGTATCAAAAGGGATTTATAAAAGTTTAAATTGTGGAATTGGCTCAAAAGATAAAAAAAATTACGTCAAAAAAAATCTTGAAATTGTAAAGAGAAAAATATGTAGAAAATCTAAAGAAATATTCTTGGTTAATCAAGTTCATAGTAATAAGTTTATATTTTTATCTAAAAATTCAAAAATCAAAAATAGAAGTATCAAAGCTGATGCAATCATTACAGAAAAAACTAATTTTCCAATTGCAGTTTTAACCGCAGACTGTGTTCCTCTTTTGATTTTTGATAAAAAAAGAAAAATAATTGCTGCAATTCATGCTGGCTGGAAAGGTGCTTTAAAAGGTATTGTAAACAAAGTCATAAAATTTATGTTAAAGAAGGGTTGTAGCAGAAAAGATATCTCTGTTGCTATAGGGCCTTCAATTACTCAAAAAAACTATAAAATTAAGATCGATTTTAAGAATAAATTTATTAAAAAACATAAAAAAAACAAAATTTTTTTCAAAAATCAAAACGGATTAATTTATTTTGATTTACCCAATTTTATTAAATCTCAACTGAAATTTAATAAAATAAATAAAATTGATATGGTAAATATTGATACTTACGATAAAAAAAATAATTTTTTTAGCGCCAGACGTTCTTTAAAATTAAAACATGATGATTACGGTAGAAATATTTCAATAATTATGATTAATTAAACTTTTCAATGAAACTTTTATCAGGAAACAGTAATAAACCTCTAAGCAAAAAGATCGCTAAA
This sequence comes from uncultured Pelagibacteraceae bacterium, assembly GCA_902578775.1. Taxonomy (GTDB): domain Bacteria; phylum Pseudomonadota; class Alphaproteobacteria; order Pelagibacterales; family Pelagibacteraceae; genus Pelagibacter. The sequence goes on along the minus strand of CACHEF010000005.1, from coordinate 58,017 downwards.
TTTCTAAAATCTAAACTTGTAAATTCAAGTATTAGAAAATTTTCCGATGGAGAGATTTATATAGAAATAAATGAAAATATAAGAGGAAATAGTATTTTTATTATTCAGTCTGTTTCGTCGCCCGCTAATGATAATTTAATGGAATTATTACTTTGCATTGATGCTTTGAAAAGATCATCAGCAAAAAATATTACAGCCGTAATTCCTTATTTCGGTTATGCAAGACAAGATAGAAAAGTTGTGCCAAGAACATCAATTTCAGCAAAACTAGTTTCAAATTTAATTACAAAAGCTGGAGCGGATAGAGTAGTAACAGTTGATTTACACGCAGGACAAATTCAAGGATTTTTTGATATTCCAGTAGATAACCTATTTGCAACTCCTATATTTGCAAGACATATAAAGAAAAAAATAAAAAGTAAAAATGTTATTTGTATTGCTCCTGATGTTGGAGGTACCGAAAGAGCACGGGCTTTAGGAAAGATTTTAAATGTAGGTTTAGCAATAGTTGATAAAAGAAGACCTAAACCTGGTCAGTCTCAAGTTATGAATATTATTGGTAATGTAAAAGACAAAACATGTATAATTGTTGATGATATAATTGATTCTGGTGGAACCATAATCAATGCAGCAAAAGCACTTAAAAATAGGGGTGCAAAAGAAGTTTATGTTTATATCACTCATGGTGTTCTTAGCGGTGATGCAGTCAAAAGAATTAAGAATTCAGTTATAAAAAATTTAGTGATTACAGATACAATTGATAATGGTGAAAAAGTTAAAAGTGCAAAGAACATCGAAGTTTTACCAATATCAGGCCTTATGGGGGAGGCTATAAAAAGAATATCTAACTCAACTTCAGTTTCGGATTTATTCAAATAATTACCTTGATTATTTATCAACATGGGGTAAAAACCTTTGTTTTTATGATTTCACTAGAAGCAATTACAAGAGATAATAAAACTAAAGGTCAACTAAGTGCTATTAGAAATAGTGGAAGTGTTCCAGGAATAATTTATGGAGGAAATGAGGAAAATGAGAAAATTTCCATTTCAAAGAAATTATTAAAATCAACAATAGAAAAAGAAAATTTTTTATCAAACATAATTACATTATCTGTTAATGGTAAAAACCAAAATGTTCTTCCGAGAGAGGTTGTATATGATGTAATAACTGATGAACCAATTCATGTTGATTTTTTAAGAGTTGTTGCTGGAGTTAAAATAAGAATAGAGGTGCCAGTAGAGTTTATCAACCATGAGAAGTCACCAGGACTAAAAAGAGGCGGAGTACTTAATATTGTAAGAAGAAAAGTTGAACTTAAATGTCCAAGCGAAAAAATACCTGAAAAATTAACAATTGATCTTGATGGTGTAGATATTGGTGAAAGTTTTAAAATTTCGTCAGTAAAATTGGACAGCGAAGTTGTTCCAACAATTCAAGGACGAGACTTTGTTATCGCAACATTAGCAGCACCAACTGTAATGAAAGAACCAGAGAAACCAGCTGAAGCTGAGACAGAAGAAGGTGAAGAAAGTGCTCAAGATGCAGCAGCAGATGGAGAAAAACCAGCAGCTGAGGGTGATAAAAAAGAAGCTGATAAAAAAGAAGGTGATGACAAAAAGCCTGTTGATAAAAAAACTGCTGAACAAAAAAAATAATCAATTAAATTGAAATCTAATTTCCAATAAAAAATTTATGCTTCTATTTGTAGGTCTTGGAAATCCAACACCAGACAGTGAAAACAATCGACATAATGTTGGTTTTAAAATTATTGATGCAATAAACAAAAAATTTAGTTTATCAAAACAAAAACCTAAATTTAAGGGATTGCTCACAACAGGTAACATTGAGGGTGAAAAGATTTATGCAATTAAACCTTTAACATTTATGAATAATTCCGGAATTTGTATTAGAGAATTGTTGGAATATTTTAAATTTGATGCTGAAGATGTGGTTGTATTCCATGATGATCTCGATATTGAATTTGGAAAAATTAAAGCAAAATTCGGTGGCTCTAGTGCAGGTCATAATGGAATTGCCTCTATTGACAAATTTATTGGTAAAGATTATTCCAGGGTTAGAGTTGGTATTGGTAAACCGAAAACTCCAATAGAAATTAGTGATTATGTTTTGCAAAACTTTGACGAGGATGAACTTCTTGGTATTGAAAAGATTTCAAAAAATATAACTGATTCAATTGGAGATCTAATTAAAAAAAAATTAGACTCATTTTCAAGTACAGTAAATAACAAATTATGAGTTTGAAATGTGGAATAGTGGGTTTACCAAATGTTGGTAAGTCAACTCTCTTCAATGCACTCACAGATTCTAGCAAAGCTCAAGCGGCTAATTTTCCATTTTGCACAATTGATCCAAATATAGGAATTGTGCCAGTGCCAGATCAAAGACTAAACACTCTTGCGAAGGTATCCAAGTCAAAAAAGATAATTAATACAACAATATCATTTGTAGATATTGCTGGATTAGTAAAAGGTGCTTCTAAAGGAGAAGGACTAGGAAATAAATTTTTATCTCACATCAGAGAAGTGGACGCAATAATTCATATGATAAGATGCTTTGATTCTGACGATATTCAAAATGTTAATCCAACTGTAGATCCAATTAGAGATTTAGAGATTATTGAAACAGAAATGATGTTAGCTGATTTAGATTCAATTCAAAAAAGACTAGAGAAAAGTAATAAAAAAAATGTTGATGAAGAACAATTAAAAATTTTAGAATTAGCTCAAGATTGTATTAATAATGATAAAGATTTATCAATAATGAATGATAAATATGATAAAAAGAAACTTAATAAAAGCGGATTATTATCTATTAAACCAAATATTTTTGTTTGTAACGTCGATGAACAAAGTGTTCAAAATGGAAACGAATATACAAAAAATTTTATTAACAAATATGGTGATAAAAATACTTTGATAATATCTGCAGATATAGAAAATCAAATTAATGAGCTTGAAGAACCAGAGCGAAAAAATTATATGAAAATGATAGGTCTTAAAGAAACGGGACTAAATATGTTAATTCATAAAGGTTACAAAATATTAGAGCTAGATACCTATTTTACATCAGGTCCTGAAGAAACTAGAGCATGGACTATTGAAAAAAATTGCACAGCTCCAAAAGCTGCAGGTGAAATTCACACAGATTTTGAGAAAGGCTTCATAAGAGCAGAAACTGTATCTTACAATGATTTTATTTCTAATGATGGCTGGGTTAATTCTAAAGCTAATGGTAAAATGAGGTTAGAAGGAAAAGATTATATTGTAAAAGATGGGGATGTTTTAAACTTCCGTTTCAATACGTGACCAAATTTTTTTCATACTGAAATAAACCAAAACTGTTAGTATAATTAAATAAACTATTGCCTTGAAACCCATTCTATGACGAGTTTCTAAATGAGGTTCTGCAGTCCACATTAAAAAAGTTGTGACATCTTTTGCCATTTGTTCAACAGTTGCATTAGTTCCATCAGAATATTCTACCAAGCCGTCAGAAAGCTGATTGGACATTTTAATTTTATTTCCATACATATACTTATTGTAATAAACCCCATCATCTAAAGTTATTCCAGCTGGAGGATCTTCATATCCTTGAAGAAGTGAATAGATATAGTCAACTCCACCTCCTCTTGCTTTAACTAAAACAGTCATATCTGGTGGGTAAGCTCCTCCATTTGCAGCTTGAGCTGCTTTTTCATTTTCATAAGGCATTACAAATTTATCTGACAACCTTCCTGGTCTCATAAACATTTCACCGTCTGCATTTGGTCCATCTTTGACCTCAAATGATGCAGCAATAGCTTTTGCTTGTGCTTCTGAAAATTCAGGTCCACCGCTCTGAACTAAATTTCTATAACTCAAATATTTCATTGAGTGACAAGAAGAACATACTTCAGTATAAACTTGGTATCCTCTTTGAAGAGCGGCTCGATCAAACTTTCCAAAAGGACCTTTAAAACTCCAGTCAGTTTTCAAATATTCTGCTTTTTCGGCTGCGTTAGAATTTAATTGTGAACCAACGATGAATACAATCAATAATGATATTCTAATTAAATTTTTCACTGATTTATGATGCTATCTTTATTCTTTGCAGTAGCTAAATTTGTTGATCCAGCCAAAATAGGTTCAGTTATACTTAAAGGCACAGGTATTGTTCTTTCTTTAAATCCTAAAACAGGCAGTATAACTAAAAAATGCAAGAAATAATATGCGGTAGCTACTCTTGCAATTAATAAATAAAGTCCTTCAGCAGGCATAGCTCCAACATATCCCAATATCAAAACATCGGCTACTAAGATCCAATAGAACTGTTTATACAAAGGTCTAAATACTGCTGATCTAATTTTAGATGTGTCTAACCATGGTAGAGCTGCTAATATTAAAATTGCAGACAACATTGCTATAACTCCTAAAAGTTTATCTGGAACTGATCTCAATATTGCATAAAAAGGTAAGAGATACCATTCTGGTACTATGTGTGCTGGTGTTACTAACGGGTTCGCTTCTATATAATTGTCAGCATGACCCAGAATATTTGGTGTATAAAAAACAAAAAAAGCAAAAACAATCATAAACATTAGTAAAGCAAAACCGTCTTTAATGACAATGTATGGATGAAATGGTACAGTATCTTTTGAGGGTTTTTGAATATCAATTCCTATTGGATTATTATTTCCTGGTACATGAAGTGCCCAAATGTGTAAAACAACTAAACCTAAAATTAAGAATGGAATTAGGTAGTGTAATGTAAAAAATCTAGTAAGAGTTGGATTATCTACTGAATATCCTCCCCATAACCATGTTACTATTCCTTCTCCCACTAAAGGAATAGCGCTAAATAAATTTGTAATAACTGTTGCTCCCCAAAAACTCATTTGTCCCCATGGAAGCACATAACCCAAGAAAGCTGCTGCCATCATTAAAAGATAAATTATAATTCCAATAATCCAGATAATTTCTCTAGGTGATTTATATGAGCCATAAAATAAAGACCTAAAGATATGAATATAAACTGCTAAAAAAAACATTGAGGCACCATTCGCATGTATATATCTTATTAACCATCCATAATTTACATCTCTCATAATATGTTCAACGCTTCCAAATGCTAGATCAGCATGGGCTATGTAATGCATTGCTAAAACTAATCCTGTTACAATTTGAGTGATTAGACAAAAAGTAAGAATTCCACCAAACGTCCACCAATAATTTAGGTTTTTTGGGGTAGGATAATCAGTTAAATGATTTGCTAAAGTGAGAAGTGGCAATCTATCATTAAACCATTTTCCAACTTTTGATTTAGGCGTGTATTCGTGTTCGCTCATAAAAATTATCCAATCTTAATTGTGTTAGCATCAACAAATTCATATTTAGGAATTTCCATATTTGTTGGTGCTGGACCCTTCCTAATCCTGCCAGAAATATCATAATGGGAGCCATGACATGGACAAAACCAACCATTGTAATCTCCTTTTTGGTCCAAAGGAACACATCCTAAATGAGTACAAACTCCTAACATCACTAACCATTCAGGATTTTTAGCTCTATCTTCATCTTTTTCAGGATGTTTTAAGTTTTCAAGTTTAACAGATTTTGCTTCTGCTATTTCCTCTAATGTTCTTCTTCTGATAAAAACTGGTTTACCTCTCCATAGAACAGTTATTGTATTCCCAGGATTGACTGAGCTGATATCAACTTCTGTACTAGCTAAAGCCTTCACAGAGGCATCTGGGTTCATTTGATCTATCATTGGCCAGACAGTTGCACCTAAACCTACTGCACCAACAGCATAAGTTGCTGTAAATAAGAAATCTCTTCTCTTAGTTTTTTTTTCTGACATTATAATTATGTTAAATATACTCCTTATAGGATTTTTCTACTTAATATATGATTTCATATAATATAAAATAGTAAATTTACTACTGAAAGAATGACACAGAATTCAATAAATCAAAGGCCAAAAATCGCTTTATTTGAACCAGATATACCTCAAAATACAGCTGCAATAATTAGAACTTGCGCTTGTCTGGGTGCAAAACTTGAAATTATAGAACCATGTGGATTTTTACTCTCTGACAAAAGATTCAGAAGGGTTGTGATGGATTATATGGATGAAAAAGACATTAATTTTTATAAAAGCTCAGATATATTTTTCAATAAAAAACGTAATGAGAGAATTGTATTGATGACTACAAAAGCCTCGAAGTCTTACACTCAATTCAAATTTGAGAAAAGTGACACTATTTTATTTGGTCGTGAAAGTGCTGGGGTACCAGAAAAAGTACATAAAATTATCAAGAATAGATTAAAAATACCTATGAAAATTAACAAGCGATCATTAAATCTAGCATCATCTGTTGCAATTATTTTAGCAGAATGTTTAAAACAAACAAAATGGACTTAGATATTAAAAAAGACTTAACAAGTAATTGGTTTAAACTTCTTCAAGATGCATTTTGTAATGACATTGTTGAATTAGAAAATAATAAAACAAAGTTTAAATCAACCGCCTGGAAAAGAAATCAGAACAAAGATGAAGGTGGTGGCGAATATAGAATATTAAAAGATGGAAAGGTGTTTGATAAAATTGGGGTAAATTTTTCAAAAGTTTATGGAAAATTTCCAAAAAAATTTCAAAAAAATATACTTGGTGCAAACAAAGATCCAAGATTTTGGGCATCTGGAATATCAGTTGTAATGCATATGAAAAATCCATTAATTCCTGCAATGCATTTTAATACCAGATTTATATCAACTACTCAGCAATGGTTTGGTGGAGGTATGGATGTAACACCATCAAGAAAAGACCTAATAGAAAAAAAAGAATTTCATCAAAGTTTAAAAAAGATGTGTAATCGACACAACAAAACTTATTACAAAAAATATAAAAAATGGTGTGATGAATATTTTTATTTACCTCATAGAAAAGAACCAAGGGGTATAGGTGGAATTTTCTTTGATTACAAAAATGATAATTTTGAAAAAGATTTTGAATTTGTAAGAGATGTGGGTGTTACTTTTCAATCGCTCTTTAACAAAATTATTAGAAAAAAACTCAAAAAAAAATGGACTTCCTATGATAAAGAATTGCAATATATTAAAAGAGGTAGATACGCTGAATTTAATTTATTATATGATAGAGGTACAAAATTTGGATTACAAACTGGAGGTAATGTAGAGGGAATTTTAATGTCTCTTCCTCCACTTGCAAAATGGAAATAATATGGACAAAGAACCAATAACATTGATTGGACTTGAAAAACTAAAAAAAGAACTAGTTTATTTGAAAGAAAAAAAAAGACCTGAAATAGTTGCAGCAATAGCAGAAGCAAGATCACACGGAGACTTAAAAGAAAATGCTGAATATCATGCTGCAAAAGAGGAACAATCTCATAACGAAGGAAGAATTACTGAAATAAATGATATTATTGCAAGAGCTAATGTGATTGATGTTACTAAACTAAATAATGAAGGTAAGGTTATTTTTGGTTCTACTATTTTTCTTGAAAATTTAGATACAGGTGAAAAAATCGATTACAAGATTGTAGGCAAAGATGAAGCTGATTTAAAACAAAAACTTATTTACTTTCAATCACCAATTGGGAAAGGGCTAATTGGAAAAAATAAAAAAGACTTAGTTGAAATTAAAACTCCTGCTGGAACGAAAAATTTTGAAATTATTGATGTAAAATATATTTAGCGATTTACTATTTTTTCTATCTGTTTCTTAGATAATTTAAAATTATTATTTACCCACTCTTCTTCAATGTTCTTAAGTTTATTTCCTAAATTTTTTCCTTCAGGTATTTGATATTTTTCCATCAAAAATTTTGCTCCAAATGGCATTGAAGGTGGGTCTTTTTTTTTAAATTCTTCAATAAATTTTAAGATTTTTTTATCAATTTTTTTTGAAGTGAAAATCTTATAACTCAAAATATCAATTAAGGACTGCCTACCTTTGTAATAAAAAATTTTATTTAAATTTTTTTCATTAAAGGATTTTAGAGAAATTTTATTTTTATAAAAATTGTCAATTATTTTAAGTCTTTTTTGGTCTTTTTTAGAAATATTAAACTTATATATAAAATAATCAACATTATCAGTCCCGTCGACTATTAAAATTGAAAGTAAAAATATGAAATCTCCTTCTTTAATTTTTGTTATTGCAAATTCATTAGGATTTGAGAATAATTTAATTCTCTTAAATTGAGGAAAAATAATTTCAAATATTTCCAAAGCATATTTGTCTTTTGACAATTTTGTTAAAATATTAGATTTAAAATATTTTTTTAATTCATCTATTAATCTTTCTTTAGACAGATTAGAAACACCTAATATATTTTTTTTAATAAGTTTAAATATTTCAATTTCATGTTTTTTTTTTGAATAACTAAAAAAAAATCTAAAATAACGTAGTATTCTTAAATAGTCTTCTTTGATTCTTTGTTCAGGATTACCAATAAATCTTATAATACCTTTTTCTAAGTCATCTTTTCCATCAAAAGGGTCAAATAAATTTCCGTCTACGTCTGCATAAATAGCATTAATTGTAAAATCTCTTCTAGAAGCATCTTTTTTCCAATTTGTAGAAAATTTTACCTGTGCATGTCTTCCATCTGTCTCAACATCTTCTCTCAAGCTTGTTATTTCAAAACTGTAATCATCTATGACTGCAGTTATCGTTCCATGTTCTATTCCTGTATTGTAAAAATTAATGTTATTATTTTTTAAAGCATCACAAACTTGCTGAGGATTTAAATTAGTTGCAAGATCAATATCATCTACTATTTCCTCTTTAATTATTTTTCTTATACAACCGCCCACATATCTTATTTCAGCATCTGTTGAATAATTGTTTATTGAGTCAAAGACTTTTTTAATGGAAGTAATTTTTGATAAATCAATTATTTTTTTGGAAACATGATTTAAATTTTGTGTTCTGCTTATAAATTTATTTAAAAAATTTATCATAATTGGCTGGGGCGCTAGGATTCGAACCTAGGATGCAGGTACCAAAAACCCGTGCCTTACCACTTGGCTACGCCCCAATAACATCATCGTATAACACAAAAAAAATAAATTCATATAGTTTTTGATGTTTTACACCAGTAATTTCTGAATTGTTTTTTTACTTTTTTTTCAGCATCCTTACACTTTCTGACTGAAGTAAAGTAGGCAATTATAGCTGAACCAGATCCTGTCATTCTCACAAATTCAATATCAGGTAGATTTTCTAAAAAACTCTTTAAGATCCTCATTTTAGGATAGTCATTGATTGCTATTTCTTCTAAATCATTATTTAATTTTTTTAGAAACTCTTTTCTAAGTATATTTTTTGTAGATGAATAAAATTGGGGCTTAGAGAATTTTTGAATTTTTGAATAAATTTTTTTTGTTGAACATCCAAAATGAGGTTTTACGATTAATACATAAAATTTTATTTTTGAAGGTAAATTTTCAATTATACCATTGGATTTTAATAGTAGACTTTTTGAATTTGAATAAAGCCCTAACACAACATCAGATCCAACAGCTTTAGATATTTTCAATATTTCCTTTTTTTTTACTACTATTAATTTTTTTTTAAAAAGAAAATTAATTATACTTGAGGCATTCATCGACCCTCCTCCCAAACCAGACTCTACAGGGATATTTTTTTTTACAATTATTTGAAATTTATCTTTTAATAATTTTTTTTTATCTATATTTTTAAGTAATAAAGAGATTGTATTATTTGACTTAATATTGCTGGAAAATTGACCTATAAATTTAATTTGATGATTTTTATTATCAATTTTTCTTATCCAAATTTCATCATATAAATTTATGAAACCAACTATACTCTCAATTTTGTGTAAAAATTTTGATTTACCAACTACATTTAAAGCTAAATTAATCTTTGCATATGATCTAATCTTTGAATAACTCATTATGAGCTTTTCAATCCAATGATTAATTTCGTTTTAATTTGATTAACCAATTCCTCTTCTACGTCATCCATTTTCAGAACCATTTTCCAAAAATACCTTGCTTGTATTTTTCTATCTAATTTCCACAAGATATCACCATAGTGGTCATTAACAATAGGATCATCTGGCATTAGTTGTATCGCTCTATTTAAAAATTTTTCTGCTTTAACATAATCGTTAATTAAAAAATAAGCCCATCCGATAGAGTCTATTATATAAGGATCATTATTTTCTTGCTCATAAGCTTTTTCCAACATTTCAATTGCTTCATTAATTTTATAATCTCTTTCAAGCCAAGAGTAGGCCAAATAATTCAAAACATAAGCATCGTTAGGAATTATTTCTAAAGATTTTTTCAAGTCTTTATCAGCATTTTCGAAGTCTTTTAATCTTTCATAACTTCCACCCCTTCGATATAACAAGTCTGCAGTAATTTCACTGTCGTTTTCCATTTTATCAATAATTGATGAATAATATTCTATTGCTTGCTCATATTGTTTTGATTTTTTATTAAAATTCGCAATATCAAATATAAATTTATCATTTGGATTATTAATCTTCTCAAATTTAGAGGTAATATAATTTAAGGATTCTTCCTGACTTCTGGTTTTTGAAATTATTTGTGCTTCTTTTCTTAATCTGTACCAATAATAAAAATCATGATTTTTTTCAAAGTTTTTCAATACACTTTTAGATTTTTTATAATCTCCATTACGATAAAAATTTTCTGCTACTAATGACAGGTTAAAAACAAACTTAGGATTCAGATAGTTTGTTAAGCTTAAATAAAAATTTGATTTTTCAAATTCATTCTGTGAAGAGTATAAATTTGAAATTAAAAATAACAATTCTCCTACAACATCATTATGATTATTACATGAGAAAAGTTTACTAAATTCTTTGTTTTGATTTCTTTCTACCCAGCTCTTTCCCTGAGATAACAAAAGTGGAGTATTTATATAATTCAATTTATCAGTAATTTCTCTTGCATCTTGTATTCTGTTTTTTTTTACTAAGTAGGTTAAATAGAAAAAAATATATCTTGAGTAGTCTGCTTGACTATTATTAATTAATGTCAAAAAAAAAGTATCGGTATTTTTATCATCTAAATAACATCTCTGAAAAGTTTCGGATATAAAAGATAGATTGCCTAAATTTTTTTTTTCCTTTTTAATCTTTTTATATTTAAAAACATCAATATATTCCTCAAGTGAATTAACAATTACCGAATTGAATCCATTTTCGAGAAATTTTTTTGGAATTTTACTTAAAATTTCATCTGCTTTATAAAAATTATTTTTTTTAAAACTATCTAAAACCATCAAAATATATGCTTCAAAAAATTTTTTATTTTCTTCTTGTTTATTAATTTTGATAAAATTGATAGCTTGTGTAACTTTTTGCTCTAAAACTAAGGAAATTATTAACTTTTCTAGATATGGTTCATGTCTATTCATCAAAATTTTAGAGGAATTAAAATAATCTAATGCAAGAGAATTATTATCATTTTCAAAAGCTATAATTCCTGAAAAATATTTAGATAAATTTTTTGAACTAAATTCATCTAAACTAGTGCTTTTAGATGATGATGAGCTCTGATAAAGTAATAATGAAATAATAATTATTATTAGTTTTTTTTTATACATAAGTATTAATTAATATGACTAGAAAGTTTTAAATTAAAATATGTCTTATAAGGAAGAATTCTTGAATTCAATAGAACCAATTTTCATTTTTAGTAAAAAACCTTTAAATAGATTTAAAATTCAAAGTATTGAAAAGGAAAATGATAAAATAAGTAAAATAGGTCAAATTAACGAACTAAAAAAACTTATTAATTCAATTCAAAATTGTAATCTAAAAAAGAACTCTCAAAATTTAATCTTGGGAGAAGGCAACATAAACAGTCCAATAATGATTATTGGTGAAGCTCCAGGATTAGAGGAAGAAAAAAATGGAAAAACCTTTCAAGGGGAGTCTGGGACATTATTAGAAAAAATGCTCAATGCGATTACTTTATCTAAAGAACAATTGTATTCTAGTTATGCAGTCAACTTTAGACCGCCAGAAGATAGAAAACCAACTGCTCAAGAAATAAAAAGATACTCTGTATTTTTAAAAGAACATATTTCAATAATTGATCCAAAAATCATTATTCTTTTTGGAAGCACCGCAATGGAATCTGTTACTTCTATAGGTGAAAGAATTTCCAATGAAAGAGGTAAATGGAAAGAGATTATATTAAAAAATAAAACTTATCCTTTAATGATTACTTTTAGTCCCTCTTATTTAATTAGATTTCCAGAAAATAAAAAATTTTCTTGGCAAGATTTAAAAAAAATAAGACAAAAAATACAAGATTTAAATCTTAAAATTAAATGAAAATAATTGCTGGGGTTGATGAAGTGGGTCGAGGTAGTCTGATTGGGCCAGTTTATGCAGCTGCAGTAATCTTAAATAAGTCTGTAAATAAAAAAATATTGAAGGACTCAAAAATTTTAAAAAAATCAAAAAGAGAAATTTTATCAAAATACATTAAAAAAAATTCTATTTGGTCAATTGGAATAGCTTCTGTAAAAGAAATTGAAAAAATTAATGTTCTGAATGCAAGCTTACTAGCTATGAGAAGAGCAATAAAAAAACTAAAAAAAAAACCTACGCTCGTATTAATTGATGGAAATAAAATACCAGAATTAGAAAATTATAACCTTAAACCAATAATAAAAGGTGACAAAAAAATACCTTCGATTTCTGCAGCATCAATAATTGCCAAAGTTTCACGTGATAAAATGATGGCAAATTTATCCAAAAAATATAAAGGTTATGATTTGGATCAGAATTGTGGTTATGGAACTAAGAAACATTTGAAAGCAATTAAAAATTTAGGCATCACGAACCAACATAGAAAAAATTTTTCACCAATTAATAAAATGAAATAAGTTTCACGTAGAAACACTAGATATTGTTATCTATAAAAATTCACACACTATTCTAATTCAAAAAATTCAATCCTAGGTTGACCTAAGAATCTTTTTGGAGTCTAATTTATTTTTAAAAAATGAATTTAGATTTAAAAAATAAATTAATTAATGGAAATAGTTTAAAGGAGCTAAAAAAAATTCCTGATGAAACTTTTAATCTAATTTTTGCTGACCCACCTTATAACTTACAACTAAAGAGTGAGCTAACTAGACCTGATAGATCTAAAGTAAACGCAGTAAATGATAAGTGGGATCAATTTGAAAGTTTTAAAAAATATGATGATTTCACATATTCTTGGTTAAGTGAATGTAAAAGAATTTTAAAAAAAGATGGAGCAATTTGGGTAATTGGTAGTTACCACAATATTTTTAGAGTTGGCTCTGCAATTCAAAACTTGGGTTTTTGGATTTTAAATGATGTTATTTGGAATAAAAAAAATCCAATGCCAAACTTTAGAGGAACTCGATTTACTAATGCTCATGAAACTTTAATTTGGGCCTCTAAGTCAGAAAAATCAAAATACACTTTTAATTATCAATCTTTAAAATGCTTAAATGATGACCTTCAAATGAGATCTAATTGGGATCTACCAATTTGTAATGGATCTGAAAGACTAAAAAATAATGGCAAAAAGGTTCATTCAACCCAAAAACCAGAGGCTTTACTTCATAGAATTTTATTAGCCACTTCAAATAAAAATGATTTGGTTTTGGATCCTTTTTTAGGCTCCGGAACAACAGCAACAGTTGCTAAGAAATTAGGTAGAAATTATTACGGTATAGAGAAGGAAAAAGCTTATTTTAAAGCTGCAGAGCAAAGATTAAAAAATACAAGACCGATTGAGGACGATTACTTAGATACTTTAAAAAATAATAGGTCTAAACCAAGAATACCTTTTGGTTCATTGGTTGAATTAGGAATAATAAAGCCAGGAACTACTATTTTTGACAATAAAAAGAAAATTAGTGCAAAAATAATGGCTGATGGAAGTATCAAACATGCGCAAACAGAGGGCTCAATTCACAAAGTAGCAGCAACAATTTTAGGTGCTGAAAGTTGCAATGGATGGACTTATTGGCATTATAATTTAAATGGTTCGGTAGTTCCAATTGATCATTTAAGACAACGATTGGTTAATAATAGCTAATTCTTGTAGATTTTTCCCAAGTAAGACTCTAAAAATTTTTTATTTTTGACCAATCTTTTTAAAAAAATATTTCTAACAAATGTCATTAATGGATTAGATAAGTGAAAAGCAAACTGATTAAATTTTGATCTAGTATTAACCATTTTTGTTTTTTTTACTCTATTCTTAAAAAAATTACTTTCTGTATTATTATCAATACTTTTAAAAAGCTCATAAGCACCTTCAATTGACTGTGATGCCCCTTGAGCAAATGAAGGAGGAAATGCAAAAAAAGCATCACCTATTAAATGAACATTATTACTTTGTAACTTATAGAAATTGTCGCTTACAAATACTGGAAATATTTTTAAATCTTTTAAAAAATCTTTATTTTCTATAGGAATTTTTTGTAATACTTTTTTGATAAACGTATCATCACTGAATAATGAATAATTTTTTTGATCTTCTGTTGAGAGTTTGTATTTCATTATGGCTATAAAATTTAAATCTCCACTTGAACTTACTGGATAAATAACATGGTGAAAATCTGAACCTAAAAATAAGGAGATATTTTTACTATTAATATTTTCAGGGGATTTATTCAAGATTCCTCTAATTGCTAATGTATTATTATATATAGGTTTAGCTTCATTTTTTGAAATTAGACTTTTACATTTAGAAAAAACCCCATCAGAAATAATTAAATAATCACATTCTTTTATTTCATCATTTTCAAAATACAGTTTAATCTGTTTGTCTTGATAGTCTATTTTGGAAATATTGTGGTCAGTTTTTATCAAACCCTCCAAATCTGTTTTTAAGAAATTAATTAATGATGATCTTTTTAAAGTAGTGTACTCACAGTTTTCTGAATTAAATTCCGCAATATCCAATTCACAAATTTTATTTAAAGTCTTATTGGAATAAAAATCTATTTTTTTAGGAGAAAATTTTTCTTTATTTTGTAATTTTTCAAATCCTATTTCATTTAAAAATTTGATGCTATTTACTGATAGTTGAACACCATAACCTTCCTCTAGTGCAATCGATATATTTTTTTCATAGATTGTGATTTGATAATTAGGATTTCTTTTGAATAAGTTTGCAATGAATAATCCAGAAATTCCAGCCCCTATGATGGCTACTTTTTTCACTAATTTCTCTCCAAATATTTTACAACTTTTTTTGTGAATGATGGGAGCATATAATTGCTCAATTTGTTTTGGTTTATCCAGAAAGGTGACTGAAATTTACCACTTTTTTTTAAATATTGAATTTTTATGTTCATATTCATATTTGATATTTTTAAATTTAAGTTCTGATTAAAATTTTTTGGTTTTGTTAACTCCTCCATAGGAAAAATTGTTAAATTTTTTAAAAAATTAAATTTAGTATTTTTAATCAATAAATATTTTTGATTTTTTTTATAGACTTTCAAAAGAAAGTACTTATCTATTTTTTTTTTACTATTTTTTATTAAATCAAAATCATTCTTTTGTAATGATTTACACTTCTTTGAAATAGGGCATTGAGTGCAAAGAGGATTAATTGGTTTACAAATTAACGCACCTAATTCCATTAATGCTTGAGCATAATCACTAGATCTTGATGATATTCCAAATGTAGATTTCTTTTTTATAAGATTGTCTTTTTGAATTTCTTTATCTTTTTTTAAGTAAAGATATCTTTTTAAAACTCTTTCTATATTCCCGTCCATCGGAATATAAGGCTTATTAAAAGCTATAGCCAAAATTGCACTCGCGGTATAATTTCCAATTCCTGGCAATGACATCAAGTCTTCAAAGTTGTCAGGTATTTTTCCATTATAATTTTTGATAATTAATTGTGCAGTTTTTTTTAAATTTCTTACCCTTGAGTAATAACCTAAACCCTCCCAAATTTTTAAAAGTTTTTTATTTTGAAACTTTGCAAGAGTTTTGAGATTTGGAATATTTTTTATGAATTTATTAAAATAAGGTATTACAGTTGAAACTTGCGTTTGCTGTAACATAAATTCACTTACTAGTATGTAATACTGCCTTTTTGGCGAAGACATTTTATTTCGCCACGGCAAAGATCTTTTATTTAAATCATACCAATTAAGAATTTTATTTGCTATTATTTGATTTTTCATATGAGTTCTAAAAATAATTCTAAGCTGAGAAACGTTCAAGGCCTAAGATCATTTAGAGACACTTTACCAAAAAATGTTAAAAGAATTATTAATAAAAAAGGCCATATTTACTCTGAGACTTTAAATAATTGGAAATATTTAGTAGGAGAAGACCTATTTAAGATTTGTTATCCAAAATCCTTTAAAAATTCTAACAGATTTGGAGTAAGCACTTTATTAGTAATGGTAAAAAGAGGTCATGAAATTGATATGGAATATTCTAAAAAAAATATTATGAGTAAAATGAACACCTTCTTTGGTTATATGGTAATAAAAAAAATAAAATTCATTAGTTTTGATAATGATCGAAATATTCCTTTCTCTAAAGATATGAAAAATAAAAATGTGACAATTAAGAAATATGAAAATCAAATTAAAGATGTAAAAAATGATAAATTAAGAAACTCTCTTTTCGAACTAACTAAAGTTTATAAACAAAAATGAAAAAAATAATTTTACTATTTTTAATGCTCTTGACTCAAGTCTCTTCTATAAATGCTGAGAGTGATAAAGAAGTCAAAAGAATAATGATTGGAGATAAAAATGCAAAAATATCAATTATTGTTTATGAGTCTCTAACTTGTAGTCATTGTGCAAATTTTCATATTAATGTTCTTCCAGAATTAAAAAGAGACTACATTGATAAAGGTATTGCCAATATAGAATTTAGACATTTTCCTTTAGATGTGGCAGCTTTTAATGCATCTAAAATATCCCAGTGCAAAAATGACGGTAGTTCAGAAATTCTTAACAATTTGTACTTAAATCAATCAAGGTGGATCAAGGGTAATACTGTTGAAGAAATTAATGAAAATTTAAAAAAATTTTTGGAATCAGAAAAAATCAAAGTGGACTTTGATATATGCACGACTGACAAAAATATTGAAGATTTTATATTAAATGATCGAATCGAAGGTGTTAAAAAATTTAAAGTAAATGCTACTCCTACGGTAATAATTAATGAAAAAAAGTTTGAAAAAACTTTAAATTATAAAAATTTAAAAAAAATATTAGAAAAGCTGATATAAGTTAACTCATGGAGTTTAAAAAAATCCAACTTAATGGATTTAAATCTTTTGCTGAGAAGACAGATTTTTTAATAGAAAATGGTCTAACAGGAATTGTTGGTCCAAACGGTTGTGGTAAATCAAACATTGTTGAATCTCTTAAATGGGCAATGGGTGAGACATCAGCAAAAAGCATGAGAGGTTCGGGGATGGAAGATGTAATATTTTCAGGAACATCGAATAAAGCTTCAAAAAATATTGCAGAAGTGTCTATATCAGTTAGTAATCCAAATAATGAGGGCCCTGTACAATTTCGAGAATTAGAGGAAGTCAATGTACGAAGAAAAATAGAAAAAGATAAAGGTTCAAAATTTTATATAAATGATAAAGAGGTAAGAGCCAGAGATGCTCAAATGTTTTTTGCAGATTTGTCGACTGGTGCACACTCACCCTCTATGATAAGTCAAGGACGTATTGGTGCATTAGTAACTGCTAAGCCAACCGATCGAAGAGCTATTTTAGAGGAAGCCGCAGGTATTTCTGGATTGCATGTAAGAAGACATGAAGCTGAATTACGATTAGGGGCAGCTGAAAATAATCTTAAAAGAGCAGATGAACTTAGAAGGCAGCAAGAAAGACAGTTAGCTAATCTACAAAAACAAGCAGAGGAGGCATCTAAATACAAGCTTATTTCTGAAGAAATTAAAAAAATTGAAGCTGGTTTATATTATTTAAAATTAATTGAGATAGACAAAGAAATTAGAATTGAGAATGAAATTAATACAGAAGCAGAAAGTGAAGTAACGGACTTTAATGAAAAAATAAATGAATTTGAAAAACAAATTAAATCAGAAATTGAAAAAGTAAATCCCTTAAGAGAAAAAAATATTGAAAATTTATCTAGAATTCAAAGGTTAAATTTAGAACTTCAAAGTTTAGATAAAGAAAATACCAGGATACAAGATGAAATAGAGACCATAAAAAAATCTCTAAAAACTTTAGAAGAAGATATATCTAGAGAACGTGGAATCATAATTGACGCAAATTCAAATGAAAAAAGACTCAAAGAAGAAAAAAATGAACTTATAGAAATTGATTCAAAATATTATGAGTCAGAAAAACAATCTGACAATGATCTAAACTCCACTAAAGAAAAATTAAAAATTGAAATCGAAAAAGTCAAAGAACTTATTATTCAACAAAAAAATCATGAAGCAGTTTCTACCCTGGATAATTGTTCAATATTAATTGAAGAATATGCCGGAAGTTACAGCAGAAATGAAAATATCAAAAAAGAGTCTGTTAAAAGAAGTGAAAGAATTAAAATTATAGATAAAGAAATTGAAAGTTGGAAAAATCTTCTAGTAAATTCTGAAAAGATGGTTAATGAATTAACGGAAAGAAAAAACAAACTTAATCAACAATTAGAACAATTAGAAAATCAACCACGTACTCAAGCTGAAAAAAAAGGTCAAATCTCCGAAAACTTAAGGATCTCAGAAAAAGAAAAAAATGATAATGAAACAATTATAAGTAAAACAGATGATAAAATCGAAAATTTAAGAAGTAATTTAAACGAAATTCAAGAACAGTCTATCCAAATAAGGGAAAGAAAAGCAAGTTCGGGTGCTACTATTGAGGGTCTCAATAAAAGAAAATCAGACCTATTAGATAGAATTTATTCTGAATTAAATCTAAACGAAAATAATATTTTAGAAAACTCTAACTTGAACGGCTTAGAAGAATTACCAAATCATGTAGATCAAGAAGATCAATTGGACAAAAGAAAACAAGCAAGAGAAAAACTTGGATCGGTAAATTTAAAGGCTGATGAAGAAACTAATAAATATGAAGCTGAAATTCAAAAAATGGAACAAGATAGAACAGATCTAGTCACTGCCATAATAAAACTCAAAGATAGTATAAATGAATTGAATCAAAAAGGTAGGGAAAGATTAATTGAAGCTTTTGAAAAAGTTAATAGAAAATTTAATGAAGTTTATACAAAATTATTTAATGGTGGTAATGCAAAATTAGAACTAGTTGACTCTGATGATCCTCTAGAAGCAGGGTTAGAAATGTTGGTAAGTCCGCCAGGAAAAAGATTGCAATCTATTACACTTTTGTCTGGAGGTGAGCAAGCTTTGACCGCACTATCATTAATTTTTGCTGTCTTTTTAACCAACCCTTCACCTATTTGTGTTTTGGATGAGGTAGATGCGCCTCTAGATGATGCAAATGTTACAAGATTTTGTAGCCTATTAGAAGAGCTTACAAGAATTACAAATACAAAATTTATAATTGTAACTCATCATGCTTTAACTATGTCCAAAATGGACAGGCTTTACGGAGTCACTATGCCAGAAAAAGGAATAAGCCAACTAGTTGCTGTTGACCTTCAAAAAGCAGAGAGTATGGTTGCTTAAAATTCAATGTCAAAAGATCAGTTCAAAACTCGCTTACAGATTGCAAAAGATAAGCTTTCAAAGAAAAATCTAAGAGACAATAACCAAAATTCCTCCTCTATTGGTGCCGCTTTTAAGCTCAGTACAGAATTAGTATCTGCAGTTGCAGTAGGGACAATTATTGGGTTTATTTTGGACAAGACCTTTGGTACTAAACCTTGGTTAATAATAATATTTTTTTTTGTTGGAGTGATTGCTGGAATAATAAACGTGATCAAGTCAGCTAAGAATATGCAAAAATAGTTTTTTATATGGCAGCAAATCCAATGACACAATTCGAGGTTTATCGAATTGGTCCAGAAATAAAGATAGGAGCATTTGATATCTCTTTTACTAATGCGAGTTTATTTATGGTTGTTAGCTCGTTAGCAATATTAATAATTTTTAATTTAGGATCAAAAAAAAACTCTCTTTTACCAAACAAACTTCAGCTACTGGCTGAACTTAGTTATACATTTATAACTAAAATGATAAGTGATACAGCAGGTTCAAAAGCAAAACCATATTTTGCATTTATTTTTTCTTTGTTTATGTTTGTTTTATTTTGCAATATGTTTGGTATGATACCTTACTCTTTTACAGTAACTAGCCACATTATAGTGACTTTTATTTTAGCGGCATTTATTTTTATAGGAGTTACAATTATTGGTTTTATTAAACATGGATTTGGTTACCTGAGGTTATTTGTTCCAAGTGGTGTGCCTGCAGTTCTACTTCCATTAATTGTGGTTATTGAAATAATTTCTTACTTAAGCAGACCAGTAAGCTTATCAGTAAGACTATTTGCAAACATGATGGCTGGTCATACTATGATGAAAGTTTTCGGAGGCTTTGTAATAAGTCTTGGAATAGTAGGTGGATGGCTTCCACTGAGTTTTTCGGTTGCTTTAACTGGTTTGGAGATATTAGTTGCTTTTCTTCAAGCATATGTTTTTGCAATCTTAACCTGCATCTATTTAAATGATGCATTAAACTTACACCATTAATTAATATAGGAGGATATAATGGAATTAGAAGCAGCAAAAATGATCGGTGCAGGACTAGCAGCAATTGCTCTGGCAGGTGCCGGTGTGGGAATTGGAATAATTTTTGGAAATTATTTATCGGGTGCAATGAGAAATCCATCTGCAGCACAAAAACAGTTTCCTAACTTATTATTAGGATTTGCACTTGCAGAGGCGACTGGTCTTTTTGGATTAGTTGTTGCACTAATTATTCTCTTTGCGTTTTAGATTTGAATGATTAAAAAAATTATTTATCATTCAGTATTTTTTAGCTTTCTCACACACAAGAAAGTTTTTGGAGCTGAAAGTGGAGGTATGCCTCAATTAGATCCTGAGTTTTGGGTTTCTCAGATTTTCTGGTTAACGATAACTTTTGGTATTTTATATGTTGTTTTATCAAAATTAATATTACCGAAAATTAGCTCAAATTTAGAGTCTAGAAAATCACAAATTTCAGATAATATTGAGGCTGCAGACAAGCAAAGGAAAGAAAGTGATGCGAAATTAAAAGAGTACGAGGAAATTATTACTAAAAGTAAAATTGAGGCCAAAAATATTTTTAATCAAGCAAGAGAAAAAGTATTGAAAGATATAAATGCTAAAAGAGATGTTTTGGACAAACAAATTGATGAGGAAATTGTTAAAGCTGAGAATGAAATTAATAAACTAAGAAAAGATGCTCCAATTAAAATTAATAAAATAGCAATTGAAACAGCATCAGAATTAACACAAAAGCTTATTGGTGCAGAAGTAAACAATAGTAGTATTTCTGCAATAGTAGATGATCTGTCAAAAAGAAATGGAGACAAATATTATGGTAATTGATTCAACATTTTGGGTGGCGGTCTCTTTTGTACTTTTCTTTGGGGGCTTAATATATCTAAAGGTGCCACAAAAAATAAATGAAATCCTAAATAAACTAATATCAGACATAAAAAACGAAATTGATGAAAGCGAAAAATTAAGGACAGAAGCAAAAACTCTATTAGATAACGCTCAAAAAAAACTTGATACAGCTAATAATGCAAAAAATGAAATTCTTGATCAAGCAAGGAAAGATAGCGATAAGATGATTATTGAATTAAATGATAAATTTCATAAATCATCTGATTTAAAGAAAAATTTGGCTGAAAATAAAATTAATCAAATGAAAGAAAATGCTATTAAAGAAATTAAAGATGCGTCAATTAAAATTGCTGTAGACTCCGTTAAAAAAATTATTACCACATCTGTTGATAAATCAAAGCTAGATACACTGTTTCAAAAAAATCTGGACGAAACTAAGGAAGAGTTAAAAAAAATTAACTCATAATAACCTTACAATTTTTTAAAAAAGCTATAAATTATAAAAATGAATTCTGTTGTAATAGGTTCAGGTTTTGGTGGCATTGCTGCTGCTCTTCGACTCAAGGCCAAAGGCCATAAGGTTGTTATAATTGAAAAGCATCAAGATCTTGGAGGTAGAGCAAGAGTATTTAAAAAAAACGGTTTTACTTATGATGGAGGTCCAACGGTAATTACAGCGCCCTATCTAATAAATGAATTATTTAAATTATTTAATAAAGATCCAAAAGATTATATTGAACTTTCTCCACTGAAAATTTGGTATCAGTTTGTTTTTGAAGACAACTCAAAATTTAATTATTCGGGTGATGAGAATGAGATGAAAAAACAAATTGAAAAAATAAATAAAGACGATGTTAAAGGTTATGAAAAATTAGTAAATTTTACTAAGAAAATTTTTGACAAAGGCTTTACGGAACTTGCAGATGTACCATTTGATAAACCTTTTATGATGATGCAGCAATTACCAGCATTATTAAAACTAAAAAGTTATAAATCAGTTTACTCATTAGTTTCATCTTACATAAAAAATGAAAAATTAAGAAGAATGCTTAGTATGCATCCACTTTTAGTTGGAGGTAATCCTTTTACAACAACTTCTATTTATGGACTAATTTTATATTTAGAAAAAAAATGGGGAATACATTATTCGATGGGTGGAACCGGTAATATTATAAAAGGTTTTGAGAAACTTATGAATGAAGTGGGTATAGAAATAATAAAAGGTCATGAAGTAACAAAGATTATTTCCAATACAAATAAGGTAACTGGTGTTCAATTAAATGATCAATCTATAATAGAAGCTAACAATATTATATGTAATGCAGATCCTCCTGCTGTTTATGAAAAAATGTTAAATGGAAATAAAAATAATTCAATCATGTTTAAATGGAAAAAAAATAGAATGGAATATTCTATGGGATTATTCGTTTACTATTTTGGAACAAAAAAAACTTATAGTGATATAGAACATCATACAATAAAATTTGGCAATAAGTACAAAGAACATCTTGATGATATATTTGAAAATAAAAAATTGAATAACGATATAAGTTATTACCTTCACAGACCATCTGCTACTGACAAGTCTATGGCTCCTGCAAATCAAGATTGTTTTTATGTTTTAGTTCCAGTGCCAAATAACCAGTCAAAAATTAATTGGTCGGATGAAGGAGAAAAAATGAAAAATTTAGTAATTGATAAAATGGAAAAAGATTTAATGCCAAACCTTAGAGAAAATATAGTTGAAGATTTTTATCTAACACCAGATTACTTTGAAAAAGATTTAAATACTAAATATGGTTCAGGTTTTTCAATTCAGCCTAAATTTTCCCAATCTGCTTATTTTAGATTTCACAACAAATCAGAGATATATGATGGACTTTACTTCGTAGGAGCCGGTACTCATCCGGGCGCTGGTGTACCAGGAGTACTTTCTTCTGCAAAAGTATTAGATAAAATTTTATAATGTCCGATAAAAGTTACTTATCTGTTTACGCTAAATCATTTTATTGGGCGGGTTTTTTTTTACCTAAAGAAACATTAAAAAAATGTTCAGCTTTGTATGATTTTTGCAGAGTTGCAGACAATATTGCAGATGATGATGGTGAAATAGAAAGTAAAAAAAAAAAAATTAATCAGTTTGAAAATGATTTTAATCAAAAAAAATTCAATGATCCTATTATCAAAAATATGTGGGATCTTATTAAAGAGTTCAAAATATCTTTGAAAATTGTTCAAGATTTATTATTTGGAATTAAATCAGATATTAAAGACAAAGTTAAATTAAATTCAAGAAAAGAATTGTTGATTTACTCTTACAGAGTGGCTGGAACCGTAGGGTTAATGATGGCAAAAATTTTAAAAGTAAATAAAAAAAGTTCACTAAAGTCAGCTATCGACCTCGGAATTGCAATGCAGCTTACTAACATATCAAGAGATGTAATTGAAGACTCAAAAAACAATCGTTTCTATATAAATGAAAATTTTGAAGAAATTTCATCTACTATTAATCTTGCTGATACTTTTTATAAAAGTTCATTTTACTCAATTAAAGAGATACCAATAAGTTTTCGTTTTTCTATTTTGGTTGCTAGAAGAATTTATAGAAAAATAGGATATAAAATTTTGAGCAAAAAAAATTTGCAAAATTATCAAAATTCAGGAAAGATATATGTCTCAAATGCAGAAAAAATCTTAGAGACTTTTCTATCAATATTTGACTTAATTAAACTATCATTCAGTTATAAAAAAGATGATCAAATACAACATGATCATAGTTTAATAAGTGAAGAAATAAATTTAGATGAAAGAATTTGATTATATTATAATTGGAGCTGGTTGTGCGGGCTTATCGCTCGCATATGAACTTGAAATAAATGAAAAATTAAAGGATAAAACTTTAGCCATTATAGAACCAAGAATAGAATATAAAAAGGATAAAACCTGGTCTTTTTGGAAGGTGGCGGCTCATAATTTTGATGATTGTGTTAAGAAAAGTTGGAAAAATTTTACAATTAATATTCCAAAAAAAACTAATCATTTAGAATGTATCAGTTATCCATACCAAAGTATTGATAGCGGCTTATTCTATGAAAAAATTAATAATAAAATAAAGGAAAACAAAAATATTTATTTCTTTAAAGATATAAGTGAAATTAATTCAAAAAATTCATTTGTTTTTAATAGTGTTCCAACGATTAAAAAAGATGATCGTAACCTTTGGCAACATTTTTGTGGTGTGGAAATTGAGACTCAAAATAATTTTTTTGATGATGGGATCTTTAATCTTATGGATTTTGATTGTGATCAAAGAGAAAGTGTTCATTTTTTTTATACACTTCCTTACTCAAAAAAAACAGCTTTAATTGAAACTACTTGGCTATCAAGGATGAATGACGGTTTTCAAAAAGATTATGATAGTCAAATAAAAGATTATATCGAAAATTATTTAAAATTAAAAAATTACAAAATCATTTATAAAGAGGAAGGTGCAATACCTTTATTCTACCCAACATATGAAAAAGAAAAAAACAAAATAAATATTGGAACTGCTGGAGGTATGACTAGATTAAGTACAGGTTATACTTTTCTTAATATTCAGGAACACAGTAAATACATATGTAAAAATATTGAAAATATTTCAAATGCTAAAAAATTTGAGATAAACAAAAAATATCAATACTTAGATGATATCTTTTTAAGGGTTCTAGATAAAAACCCTGAGATGATGCCTGAAATTTTCTTTAAAATGTTTAAGTGCTCGCCAAAGGCTGTTATAAAATTTTTATCTAATAAAAGTAATTTTTTGGAAGATTTGTCTATAATTCTAAAAATGCCAAAAATAACTTTTATTAAAGCTTTATTTTATTAGTTACTTAGAGAAATGAATAGTCAGATTAAAAAAATAAATTTCAATCATTCTTTTATCTTTTTTTTATTTTGTAATATTTTTTCTGTAATTGCATTTAAAATTTCCTATTTTACAATTTCTCCATTAATTTGTTTATTTTTAATTTTGAGTATTGGTGTTTCGCATGGTTCACTCGATAATCTCAAAGGAAGAAAACTTTTTCAAATTTATGGGATTAATAACTTTGTAATTTTTTATTTGTCATACATTTTAATCTCTCTGAGTGTTATATTTTTTTGGATAATCATGCCTACAATTTCTCTAATAATTTTTTTGATAATAGCATCACATCATTTTGGTAAAGAGGATACTCAATTTTTAATTGTTGAAAATTCATATCTTAATCAATTATTTTTTTTCCTAAAAGGCACATTAATAATTTTTGCTCCAATGTACTTTCATTTTGATGAGACAATATCCATATTTAAATTATTACTAATAGATAATGAGTCTTTCTACGAGTTCTTAAATTTTATAGAGTCAAATAAAATTTTGTTTTATGGTATTATGCTATCAACTTTATCAAGTATTATATTATTTATTAAAAATTTTGAGCTTAAAAATTTCACAATTTTTTTAGATTATTTCTCTATTTTGATTATAAATTTTTATTTTTCTCCCTTAGTAGCATTTACAGTATATTTCTGTTTTTTACATTCTATTAGACACAGTATTTCTCTAGTGTATGAATTAGATAATAATGACCTTACCAATGGCTTAAAAATTTTTACAAAAAAAGCTTTGCCACTAACAATTGTTACTGCTACTTTTTGTTTTTTAGGACTATTTTTATTAAATAATACTTACAATTTTGACAGTTCAGTTCTTAAAATTATATTTATAGGTTTGGCGTCTTTAACCTTTCCACATATATTGCTCGAATATTTAATTGAAAAAAATGAAAAATAAGGAATTAAAAATATTATTATCTGCCCCTAGAGGTTTTTGTGCTGGTGTAGAAAGAGCTATAGAAATTGTTGAAAAATCAATTCAAAAATATGGAGCCCCAGTTTATGTTCGTCATGAAATAGTTCATAACAAATTTGTAGTGGATGATTTAAAAAGCAAAGGCGCTATCTTTGTAGAAGAGCTTGAGGAGATAGAAGATAAATCAAGACCAGTCATCTTTTCAGCACATGGTGTGCCAAAAAAAATACCAGAAGATGCAAAGAATTATAATATGACTTATGTTGATGCTACATGCCCTCTAGTATCAAAAGTACATAGAGAAGCTGAAAATCTTTACAAAGCTGGTTATCATTTAATTTTAATTGGACATCAAAACCACCCTGAAGTTGTTGGCACAATGGGTCAATTACCCAAGGGATCTATTGATCTCATTCAAAATGAGGATGAAGCAAAAAAATATAGCACTAGAAATAAAAGAATTTCTTTTGTTACTCAAACTACTTTATCAGTTGATGATACAAGAGACATAATTAAAATATTAAAAGAAAAATTTCCTGATATTAAAGAACCTGCAAAAGAGGATATTTGTTATGCAACAACTAATAGACAGATGGCTGTTAAGAATATAGCAAAAAAATGTGATCTATTTTTTGTAATTGGCAGTAGGAATTCCTCAAATTCTGTTAGATTGGTTGAAGTTGCAAAAAAATCTGGATGTTCAAATTCTCTATTAATCCATTCACAAAGTGAAATTCCATTCGATTTAATCGAAAATTCAAATACAATTGGTATTTCTTCAGGAGCATCGGCACCAGAAATTCTAGTTGATAATTTTATAAAGGAATTAAAAAATAGATTTAAAGTTAGTATAGATGAGGTAGAAATCATAAAAGAAGATGTGGTTTTCAAAGTTCCAAAAAAATTAAATTAAAATGGCTGTTTATACAAAGATATATAATAAGGATATTTTATATATTAATAATAAGTTTGAAATTGACAAAATAATCAGTTTCAAAGGTATTAAACAAGGAATTGAAAATACAAATTATTTATTAAAATCAAAGAAAAATAAATTCATACTTACAATTTTTGAGAAAAGAGTTTCTAAAAAAGAAATACCATTTTTTATGAAACTAATGGATCAATTAAATACTTATAAAATTAATTGTCCAAAACCTATCAAAAACAAAAATGGAAATTACCAAATAAACATCAAAAATAAAACTGGTTGTATTGTTTCTTTTCTTGATGGAAAGGATAAAAAATCTCTTAATCAAAAAAATTGTTATGAGATAGGAAAAATGATTGCACAAATGCATTTATCTACGAATAAAATTAAACTTTTTAGAAAAAACTCTATGGGTATTAAAAATCTTAATCCTTTATTTAATAGTATAAAATTTAAATCAAAAAAATTTACTAATTTAGAAAAATTTTTAAAAATTAACTTTAAAGATATTAAAAAAAAATGGCCCAAAAAATTACCAAAAGGGATAATTCATGGAGATTTATTTATAGATAATATTTTTTTTAAAAATAACAAACTTTCTGGTGTTATTGATTTTTATTTTGCAGCTAATGATTACTATATGTACGAGATTGCTATATGTGTAAATGCACTATGTTTTGATAAAAATAAAACAAAATTTAGTATAAACAAAAAAAAGGTAAAAAATTTAATTAGAGGATATGAAAGTATAAAACATATCTCGCTAAGAGAAAAAAATTCACTAAATATTTTATGTCGTGGAGCTGCAATGAGATATTTTCTTACTAGACTTTACGACTATACAAATACTCCAAAAACTGCTTTGATAAAGATTAAAGATCCAAGAGAATATTATCAAAAATTAGTGATACATAATAATTTAAAAACTTATAAAGATTATCTAAATTAATGATAAAAATATACACTGACGGTTCATGTATAGGAAATCCAGGTAAAGGTGGTTGGGCTGCAATTATATTAAATGAAGGAAAAAAAACCGAAATAACAGGAAATAAAAAAGACACTACAAATAATCAGATGGAATTATTAGCACCTATAGAGGCTCTTAAAAAAATTCCAAAAGGAAGTAAAGTTCAAATTTTCACAGACTCTAAATATGTAAAGTCTGGAATAACTGAGTGGATACATAATTGGAAAAAAAATGGATGGAAAACTGCAAACAGAAAAGAAGTGAGCAATAAAGAACTTTGGACAGAGTTAGATCTACTTAATAATGAATTTGAAATAAGTTGGAATTGGGTAAAAGCACACTCAACTGATGAATTAAACAATAAGGTAGATTTACTAGCTAAAGATGCTGCTAACTTATAGTTAAGGGCACCTGGCAACAGAACTGCCCTGCCTAGATTAGATTATTTAATAAGTTCTCTGCTGACGTTAAACCACATTCTTTAGTTTCTTTTTCTACATGAATATTAACAACTATGAAATTTTCAATGACCATTAGATAACGATTTGATCTAATTCCCATTCCTTTTGCATTACGATCAACTTCTGCTCCGATTGCTTTAGTAAATAACAAATATGGATCAGAAATCATTTTAATTTTATCTCCAGTATTATTTATCTCTCCCCAACCATTCATCACATAAGGATCATTTACTGATAAACAAAATATATTTTCTATTCCTTTTGCTTTAATTTTTTCTGCATTTGCTACAAAACCTGGTAAATGAAGTTTGGAGCAAGTTGATGTAAATGCCCCTGGTAAACCAAACAAAACAACTTTACCATTACCAATAGCTTCTCTTAATTTGCTTTTTTGAGGTTCTCCATCAACAAGTTGAAAAATCTCAGTGTCTGGTAATTGATCTTTTATTTTAAGTTTCATATCGAATTCGTCACATATTTTTTAACTTTTTCAATATCATTTGACAGAAGTTCAAATTTTTCTTTTCTGTCATTAACATATTTAAGATTTTCTGGTAAATTTTCAGTTTTTGAAATTGCATCTTCTATTGCTTTCGGAAATTTACACGGGTGTGCAGTTGATAACACAACACAATTTTTTTCCAATCCTAATTTTCTAACAGCACCAACACCTACTGCGGTATGCGGATCAACTACTATCTGATGTTCATTATTGATAGTTTTTATCATTTCAATAGTTTCGTTTTCATCAAGCATTTCAGATATAAAATTCTTTTTTATTTTGTTTAGATCGTTTTTATCAATTTTATAAGTGTTATCTTTTATTTCAGCCATTACATCCTTTGTAGCTTCTGAGTTACAATTTTTAACATCGTATAAAAGCCTTTCGAAATTACTTGCTATTTGTATGTCCATACTTGGTGTATTTGTTTCCTCCACTTTCTTTTGACTATAATCACCACCAGATATAGCTCTATGCAGTATGTCATTTTTATTTGTAGCCACGATTAGTTTATCAATTGGAAGACCTAGTTTTTTTGCTAAGTAGCCAGCGTAAATATCACCAAAGTTTCCTGTTGGAACAGAAAAAGATAAAGGTTGACCATCCCCAACTTTGAAAGAAGCATAAAAGTAGTATACTGCTTGAGCAATAATTCTTGCCCAATTAATTGAATTTACGCCTGACATATTAATTTCTTTAGAAAATTTTTCATCATTAAACATTGCTTTTACCAAATTTTGGCAATCGTCAAAATTACCATCTATCGCGATATTAAATACATTTCTCTCTTCATGTATTGTCATTAGTCTTCTTTGCACTGGTGAAATTTTATTATTTGGGTGTAATACAAAAACATTCAAATTATTTTTTCCTTTTAAAGCGTCTATAGCAGCTGCACCAGTATCACCTGAAGTTGCTACTATTACATTAATTTTTTTTTGATCACTGCCTAAATAATATTGATAAAAATTACCTATTAGTTGCATTGCGATATCTTTAAAAGCAAGTGTGGGTCCGTGAAATAGTTCTAATATTTTTAAATCTCCTAGATCTGAGATTTTAACTACATCGTTAGATCTAAAATTTGAATATGATTTTGAAATCATAGAGGCTAAGTCACCTTTAGTCATGAAATCCCCTATGAATGGATAAATTATTTCAGCCGCTAAATTATTGTAACTAAGGTTTTTTAGATTATCTAGTTCCTCTTCTTTAAATGGTTCAATTGATTTGGGTACAAAAAGCCCTCCATCATCTGCCAAACCTTTGAGGAAAACATCTTTAAAAGTAAAGTTTTTCTGATTATTTCTTGTACTAATATAATTCATTTAATAATTCTTTTTTCTAAAATATAGATATAGCAAAAGAATTGAAATCGCTAATGAAAACCATGTTATAGCGTATTTTTTATGATTGTTAGAAATATTAGCAGTAATTTTTTTTGGTTTAGGAAACTGATAATTTCCATTTAGATATATTATATATTCTGAAAACTCTTTACCAGTAAACTTTAAAATATCCTCTCTATTTAAACTGAACCAATAGTTTTTCTCTAAATCATTATCAGGTTTAAAAATATTTTTTCTTCCTTGTAATTTTAAAGTTCCAATAATCTTGTTTTCGTCAAAATTGTTTATCTCTTTTATATTTTTTTTTTCAAAAGGAATCCAGCCTCTATTTATTAAAAAATTTTCATCATCAATTAAAATTGGATTAATGACTTCAAAACCAGGTGTTCCATTATCATTTAAATTGTATAAATAAATTTGTTTATCAAAGTCTATTTTTCCAGATGTCTCGATTTTTAAATAATTTTCTTTATTAGATTGAGTTAGTTCTACTGGTGGATTTTTTAAAGAGTTTTCAATTTCTAAAATTAAATTATTCTTCCAATTTAATCTAATTATTTGCCACAAACCAAGTGAAAAGAAAATAAAAATAAAAAAAATTATAAATACAGAAAATAAAAATTTATGTCTCAAAGGCCAAAAATTAACTTCCCCAAATATAAATTGCTGCAAATAAAAAAAGCCAAACAACATCAACAAAGTGCCAATACCATGCTGCAGCCTCAAAACCAAAATGATGGTCTTTAGTAAAATGTCCTCTTTTACCTCTAAATAAGCAAACAGCTAGAAATATAGTTCCAACAAGTACGTGGAAGCCATGAAATCCTGTTGCCATATAAAATACTGATCCATAAATATGGTCTGAGAAAGAGAATGAAGCGTGTTGATATTCATAAATTTGTAATAGAGTAAAACAAAAACCTAAAATTACAGTTAGCCATAAGCCTTGAATAAAACTTTTTCTATCGCCTTCTATTAGCGCATGATGTGACCAAGTTACAGTAGTTCCAGATAGAAGTAATATTAAAGTATTTATCAATGGAATATCCCAAGGATCAAATGTTTGAATATCTTTGGGCGGCCAAACATATCCAACAAATTCATTTGGAAATAGACTCACATCAAAATAGGCCCAAAACCATGCTACAAAAAACATTACCTCAGATGCAATAAACAGTGTCATTCCATATCGGTGATGTATCTGCACTACGGGCGTATGATGTCCTTGATGTTCAGCTTCAATTACAACGTCTCTAAACCACATATACGCTCCATAAATTAATAGCGCTAACCCTAAATACATGCCCCAAGAAACATCTGTATGTAGATAATAAACTGATCCCAAAGCCAGAACTAAACATGAAAATGATACATAAATAGGCCAAGGACTTGGGTCCACTAAGTGATAATCATGTTTTTTTTCAGCTGACATTTTTTGAATTATGATTGTTTATAATAATCTGTCGAGAAAAAAGTATAAGACATAGTTACATCTTCTAAGTTTTTTACTGATGGATCATTGACCATTTCGGGGTCCAAGTAAAAAGTCATCACAAATGTCGCTTTTTCTCCTGCTTTTAATTCTTGTTTTTCAAAGCAGAAACAGCCCAATTTACTATAATATTTTCCAAAACTTGAAGGTGAAACATTAAAACTAGCAACACCAGCTGTGGGTTCATTACTATAATTCTCAACTTCAAACTCAATTTTATTGACCTGACCAACTTTCACATCAATAACATTTTTTTTAGCTTTAAATTCCCATGGTAAATTATTTACATTAGTATCAAATCTAACGCTCACAACTTTGTTTAATACTAACTTTGGAGCGTCATTAGAAATTTGAGTAGTTCCACCAAAACCGGTTACTCTGCAAAACAAATCATACAGAGGCACAGCTGCATATGACAAACCTAACATTAAAATAAAAATTCCTGATAATATTAAAGGGGTAAGTTTCTTTTTTTGCATCATATTGATCTTTCAAATACTCCTGTGTTGTAAAGCGTAAAAAAGAAAAGGAAAATCATAAAGGCAATTATTGCTAAAGCAGTTAGGATATTTTTTTTCTTTGTTTTTTTATCAGGTGTAATCATATAATTTTATCTATTAGAAAAAGCACAAAAACTAAAAATAAATATAAAATTGAATATCCAAATATTGATTTAGCTTTTTTTGGGTCGAACTTATTTTTCTTAAATTTATAAAGTTCATAACATAAAAAATTATAATAAAGAGTTAATAACAATGCTGGAATTAAAAAAACAAAACCTACAAAATTTATCCAAAAAGGAAAAATAATTACTGGCAACATTAATAACGAATAAACAAATATATTATTCTTAGTGCTCTGAACTCCATTAGTCAGAGGTAACATTGGTATATTTGCTTTTTTATAATCATCTGATTTGTACAAGCTCAAAGCCCAAAAATGCGAAGGTGTCCAAAAAAATATTATTAAAAAAAATGTTAATGGTTCTACAGATAAGGACCCAGTGGCAATAGTCCAACCAATTACAGGAGGAAAAGCACCTGCGGCTCCACCAATAACAATATTTTGTGGGGTTCTTCTTTTTAACCAAATTGTATAAACAAAAACGTAAAATAGGATCGTTAAAAGCAAAATGGCTGCTGAAATTCTATTAGTAAAATAATCTAAAGCTACTACAGAGATAATAGATAATGTAACACCTAAAATAAGAGCTTGATTTCTATTAACCTTTCCAGTTGGTATAGGTCTTAAACAAGTTCTTGTCATTAAAGCATCAAGATCAGACTCATACCACATATTAAGTGCACCAGCCGCACCTGCTCCAATAGAAACTAATAAAATTCCTATGATAGCTTCTTTTGTTGATACAAGATTTGGTGAAGTTAATAACCCAACTGCACAAGTAAAAATTACTAATGACATTACCCTAGGCTTCATTAGCTTAAACAGTTCAGAAAAATTAAATAAATCCTCCTGACTTAAACTTCTTTTCTTTATCCTCGAATTACTCATTAGTTTTTTTTACACTCTTATCAGCTATGAGATTTTTGTGTTTCTTGATCATCCTCGAACTTTGGTAATTCTTCAAAAGTGTGGAAGTTTGGTGGAGATGGTACTGTCCACTCTAGAGTTGTAGCTCCTACTCCCCATGGATTTTGGGCTGCTGCCTTCTTTTTAGCAAAAGAATAAATAAGATTTACAAAAAACACTGCTAAACCAGCAACTGCAACATAAGAACCAATTGAAGAGATATAATTCCATCCAGCAAACGCATCTGGATAATCGGCATATCTTCTAGGCATTCCAGCTAATCCTAAGAAGTGTTGTGGAAAGAAAATCAAGTTAACGCCAATAAAAGTTAACCAAAAGTGTAGTTGTCCTAACCACTCTGAATATTCATAGCCAGACATTTTTGAAAACCAATAGTAAAAACCTGCAAAAATTGCAAATACCGCTCCTAGAGATAAAACATAATGAAAGTGTGCAACTACATAATATGTATCATGCATGGCGGTATCCACTCCAGCGTTAGCTAATACTACTCCAGTTACGCCACCAACTGTGAACATAAAAATAAATCCAAGCGCCCATACCATGGGTGTTTTAAAAGTTATTGATCCACCCCACATGGTTGCAATCCATGAAAAAATTTTGATTCCTGTCGGTACTGCAATTATCATAGTTGCAGCTAAGAAATAAGCCTTAGTATCTGTGCCCAAACCTACAGTATACATATGGTGAGCCCAAACAACAAAACCTACAACTCCAATAGCAACCATTGCATAAGCCATTCCAAGATATCCAAAGACAGGCTTTTTTGAAAATGTAGATACTATATGACTTATCATTCCGAATCCTGGAAGTATTAAAATATAAACCTCAGGATGCCCAAAAAACCAAAATAAATGCTGAAACAAAACAGGATCTCCACCTGTTTGGGCTTCAAAGAAAGCTGTTCCAAAATTTCGATCGGTTAATAACATTGTTATTGCACCAGCTAATACTGGTAAGGATAATAATAATAGAAATGCTGTTACTAAAATCGACCAAGCAAATAATGGCATTTTATGTAAAGTCATTCCTGGTGTTCGCATATTTAAAATTGTAGTTATAAAATTCACTGCACCTAAAATTGATGATGCACCTGCTAGGTGCAAACTTAAAATAGCCAAATCCATTGCAGGCCCGGGTTGTCCTGCTTTAGAAGATAAAGGAGGATATATCGTCCAACCTCCACCAACTCCTTGTGCCCCTGGAGGACCGTCAGCAAATATTGATAAAATTAATAATGTTAGAGAGACTGGTAATAACCAAAAAGAAATATTATTCATTCTAGGAAATGCCATATCGGGCGCACCTATCATTATAGGTACAAACCAATTACCAAAGCCACCTATCATTGCTGGCATAACCATGAAGAAAATCATAATTAAACCATGGCCAGTTACTAAAACGTTATATAAATGGTAATTTCCACCCAATATACCATCGCCTGGATGCATTAATTCCATTCTCATTAAAACAGAAAATGCTGTTCCT
Organism: uncultured Pelagibacteraceae bacterium; assembly: GCA_902578775.1. Classification (GTDB taxonomy): domain Bacteria; phylum Pseudomonadota; class Alphaproteobacteria; order Pelagibacterales; family Pelagibacteraceae; genus Pelagibacter. The sequence continues at coordinate 22,842 of CACHEF010000005.1, read as the reverse complement.
ATTACTCCAGCAACTATTGCAAAGATTAGGTACATTGTACCTATATCTTTGTGGTTAGTTGAATAAGCCCAACGTTTCCAACCTGTTGGGGTATGATGATCGTCGTGTGATGCTGTTTGTGTGTACATATTTATTTACTCGCTATTCTTAAATTATCGTTTTCAATTTCTTCTTTTGCAAATTTTACTCGAGCCTCTGATAGCCATTCTTGATAATCTTCTTCACTTACAACTTTAACAGTAATTGGCATAAAGGCATGTTTAATTCCGCAAAGTTCTGAGCACTGACCATAGTATGTTCCCTCTTTTTCTGCTTTAAACCATGTTTCATTAATTCTTCCAGGAACTGCATCTCTTTTGACCCCAAAAGATGGTAAAGCCCATGCGTGCAACACATCATTAGCTGTGATTAAAACTTTTATTACTTTATTTACTGGAACAACAACCTCATTATCAACAGCAAGTAATCTTGGTTGATCAGGTCTCAAATCTTTTTCTTCAATCATATAAGAGTCAAAGATTATGTTTTCGTCAGGATACTCATATCCCCAGTACCATTGATATCCAATGGCTTTAATAGTCAAATCAGCTTTTGGTATTGTGTCTTGTTTATATAAAATTTTAAATGAAGGTACTGCCATTACTATTAAAATCAAACACGGAATTAAAGTCCACAAAATTTCGACAGTTACATTATGTGTTCTTTTAGATGGATTTGGATTTGCTGAAGCTCTAAATCTTACACATGCATACAGCATTAAAAATAAAACAAAAACACTAATCGCAATTATGATTGGGAGCAAAAGATTATTATGAAAGTTAACAATATCTCTCATTCCATCCGATGCAGGGTTTTGAAATCCTAATTGCCAATCTTTTGGTTGATCAGCAAAGGCTTCTTGAGCGATAAAAATACCAGAAAATATAAATAAAATTTTTTTCATTTTTAATAGCTATATAAAGCTCTTTTGTTAAAATTACACTTTACTTTTCGCGACAATTTATCAATTAATCACATAATTTATGATTGAAATAGCAGAAATAACTGCTGTTTCTGATCTTAAAATATTCTCATTTATTTTAATAGACTGAACACCTTTAAAAGCAAGAATCTCCTCTCTTTCAGCTTCTGAAAAATCACCCTCTGGGCCTACAATAATACAAACTGGCTTGTCTGTGAGTTTTGATTTATCAATTTTATTATTATTGGTATTTAAATCTGTAAAAATTAAATCCATCAAATTTTTTTTTAAAAAGCCATCTAAATATTGGGCATCCTCAATTGTTGGCACATTGATACGGTTTGATTGTTCACTCGCCTCAATTAGAATTTTTTCTAAGCGCTCTTTATTAATTTTTCTAACCACTGTACGGTCAAAAATAATTGGTAAAAATTTAGTTACACCAAGTTCTGTTGCTTTTTGGATCATAAAGTTTTGATAATTCGATTTAATAGGAGAAAATGCCAACCACAATTCTTTGGTATTTTCTTTTTGTCTAAGTTGCTTAAGTATTTTAAACTCAACAATATTTTTTGATATTCCTAATATTTTTGCCTCCCACTCTCCATTTTTATTAAATAAAGAAAAAACTTCATTTTCTTTAACTCTCATTACTTTAGTTAAATAATGCGATTGAGACTTATCTAATTTTTCAATCATCTCTGAAGATAATGCTGCTGAAAAAAATAATCTTATATTACTCATTTGTGTTAAGTTAATTTATGAAAAATATTAAAGCAATAATTTTTGATGCTTATGGCACATTGTTTGACGTAAATTCTGCTGCAGAAAAATGTAAAGATCAAATTGGAGATAAATGGGAAGGTTTTGCAAACTTTTGGAGAACTACCCAACTAGAATACACCTGGCTTAGAAGTTTAATGAAAAGACATAAAGATTTTTGGAAAATTACAGAAGACAGTTTAGATAAATCAATGAAAGCTTTTAACATAGATCCTTCGATGAAGGATGAATTATTAAATTTATATAAAGTTCTCTCTCCTTTTAAAGAAGTGCCTGAAGTTTTAAAGAATCTCAAAGAAAAAAATTTTAAATTAGCAATCTTGTCTAACGGAACTCCTGACCTATTAAACGAGTTAGTCAAAAGCAATAATTTGGATAATGTTTTTGATGATCTTTTTTCAATTGAACAAGTGGGAATTTATAAACCAGATTCTAAAGTTTACGACATGCCAATTAATAAATACCGTATAGAAAAAAATGAAATAGCTTTTTTAAGTGCAAATACTTGGGATGTTTCAGGTGGTGGAAATTATGGTTTCAATGCTATTTGGGTAAATAGAAATAAGAATATTTTTGATAACTTAGATTATAAACCTAATTTTGAAATTAAAAATTTATCAGAACTATTAAACATAATTTAAGTCGGACAATTAGCACATATTCAAATATGTTTTTTGATATACAAAGTATTAAGTGCGGAGACATAATTAATAGGAGAAAATATGAGTGAAAAAAAAGATGTGTCTTTCGAAATTTATTCTGACTCAGAAAAAATGTTAGAACAGATAGTAGATAAATATGATCTTCCAGATCAATCAAAAGCCTTAAGATGTTTGCTTGATTACGTAGAAGAAAAAGAGACTGACTGGGATGATATGTTTGCGACTATTCGATGTAATAGATGTGGATAGAAATTACCAAGAAGAATTTGGTCCGTTCAAAAACTCAATCTCTTCCTTGGTAGACTCTCTTCCTAGAATTTTATTTCTATGAGGATATCTATTAAATCTTTTGATAGCTTTTGTGTGGTTTTTCCAGAACTTTTTTATATCAACTAAACCAGGGTGTTCTTGAAGGTATAATTCCATGAAATGATAGGCCATTTCGTGGTCAAATATTTCTTCACTGTGAATTAAAGGCATTAACATAAAAAATCTTTGACTTTGATCCATCTCTTTCAAGAAATCAGATTTTATTGCATAATGAACAATTAATCTTGTCTTTGAGTCTTGTTCAAAAGCTCTTTTGTTATCCCTAAACATATTTCTTGAAAATTGATCAAATAAAATAACTAATGCAAGACTTCCTAAAGCAGTGTCTTGCCAATCATCATATTCATTCAAACTTGCTTTTTCATAGTCATTTAAAAATTTTTCTCGAATTAATTGATCAAACTTTTCATCTTTTTTAAATCGTTTTTCAGAAGGAGTATCTTTGAACCAAAAATCAAGAATTACTTGTGCTCGAGGATCCATAAACTCGCTTATTAAACTTTTTAATAAATTTTTAAACCAAAAAGTTACATTGAATTATAGATTTTAACTATTATGTTCTGTGAATGAAATCGATAGAAATAGATAAAATTATTAATCCTACACCAGCTTCAGATGGTGCTGGGGTAAAATTAAAAAGAAGTATTGGTGTTGAGCCTAATTATTTTGATCCCTTTTTAATGTTAGATGAATTTGGTTCTGAAAATAGTGAGGACTATATCGCTGGCTTTCCACCCCACCCTCATAGAGGAATTGAAACAGTTACTTATATGCTTGCTGGAGATTTTGAACATAAAGATAGCACTGGTGGCGAAGGTAGAATGACTGCTGGTGATGTTCAATGGATGAAAACAGGAAGTGGTATTATTCATTCAGAAATGCCTGCGATGAAAGAAGGTAAGCTACACGGTTTTCAATTATGGATAAATATGCCAGCTAAATTAAAAATGAGTAAACCAGAATACATTTATATCGATGCTGACAAAATGGCAGTTCACAAAGATGATGAAAAACAAGTAAAAGTTATCGCTGGTAAATTTGAAAAAGCTGAGGGTCCTGTCAAAGGACATAATGTTGAACCATTTTATTTTGATGTTGAATTAAATAAAGATAAAGAATTTAATTTAAAATTACCATCTACTCACAATTCATTTATTTATTTAATAAATGGAGAAATTGAAATTGGTAAAAAAAAACATGATAATGTGAAAAATAGTACACTAATATTACTTTCAAAAGGTGAAGATTTAAAAGTGAAAGGTAAATCAGATGCCAAATTTTTAGTGATTTCAGGAAAACCTATTAATGAAGAAATTGCTAGAGGTGGGCCATTTGTAATGAATACCAAGGCTGAGATCTTGCAAGCTGTTCAAGATTATCATAATGATACATTTGTAAAATAAATAATGAAATCAATCCAAATAGATAAATTCGGTGGACCTGAGGTTCTTATTAGTAAAGATATTGAAATTTCAAAACCAGGGCCAAAAGAAGTTCTAATTAAAAATAAATCAATTGGTTTAAACTTTATAGATGTTTACCACAGAACAGGTCTTTACCCAATTCCACTTCCCAGTGGTATTGGTTTAGAGGCTTGTGGAGTAATTGAAGAAATTGGTTCTGAGGTAAGTTTATTTAAAGTTGGTGATAGAGTTACACATGCATCAATGCCTATAGGAGCTTATTCAGAAAAACAAATTCTGCCCGAAGAAAAGTTAGTATCAGTTCCAGATGGTGTTTCAGATGAAATAGCATCTTGCATTACACTGAAAGGAATTACCGCGGAATACTTATTACACAGAGCGTACCCATTAAAAAAAGGAGATAAAGTTTTATATCACGCTGCAGCAGGAGGACTTGGTCAGATTTTATGTTCATGGGCAAGTGCTTTAGGTGCTGAAGTAATAGGAACAGTTGGCTCAAAGGCCAAAGTAGAAATTGCAAAAAAAAATGGTTGCCATCATGTTATTAATTATTCCGAAAAAAATTTTATTGAAGAGGTTGAAAAAATTGTAGGTAAAAATGGAATTGATGTTGTTTATGATGGTGTTGGAATTAAAACTTTTAAAGGATCTATAGAGGTTTTAAAAATAAGAGGAATGATGGTGGCTTTTGGAAATGCATCAGGTTACGTAGATACGATTGATGTCAAAAAAGACATTAACGCAAAAGGATTATTTTTTACGAGACCATCGATTGCTCATTATACAATAAAAAGAGAAGAGCTAGTCGACTCAGCAAATAAAGTTTTTGATGCCATTTTAGCAAAGAAATTTAGAATTGAAATTTCAAAAAAATATTCTTTAAGCGAAGTTAAAAAAGCACATGAGGACTTAGAAGGTAGAAAGTTAACTGGTCCTGCAGTAATAATTCCTTAATCTACTTTAAAATCCATATCTGACATATGAAGTTTCAATGCATTAGTTGAAATATGAATTTCTCTTATAAAAAATATAATTGAGATTATCATTGATAAACAACATGAACCAAATATCACTCGAGCTAAAAATAGTCTATCAAGATAAAGAGCAAAAACTGTTAGCATATTAAAAAGAAATCCAAAAGCAGCAAATAGAATTGTCCATCTAAGTAAAGTTATACGACCACTTAAATTTATAAATTGTTTTTTCCACTCTGGTGGAATGTGTTTCTCATAAACATGCTCATCATGTAATTGCCTAATTAAAATACTTAATGAGTGAAAACGATTACTGTACACGGCCATTAATAAAGGTATTGCTGGAAACATTAATGCGGTAACTGTGTAATCTATATTCATGCGAATCAATTTGATTATCAATCTTGTCTTTGTTATTTACAAGTAAATTTATGAACCAAATTAATCTTTTCATTGAACTAGTAAGATTAAAGAGACCAATTGGCTATATGTTGCTATTCTGGCCATGTGCTTGGGGCTTAACGATCGCTTATGATTTTACTAGTGAAAAAATCACTTACATACTTTATTTAGTCTTATTTTTCTTAGGTTCAGTTTTAATGAGATCTGCAGGATGTATTATCAATGACATTTCAGATAAAAATTTTGATATAAAAGTTGAAAGAACAAAAAATAGACCAATAGCTCAGGAAAAAATATCAGTCATAAGAGGTTTGATTTACTCCTTAATTCTTTGTTTGATCGCTTTAATTGTTTTACTACAATTCAATAAGCTAACAATTATTCTAGCATTACTATCTATGCCTTTGGCATTTACATACCCTTTAATGAAAAGATTTACTTATTGGCCTCAACTTTTTTTAGGTATTACTTTTAATTATGGGATAATATTAGGATGGACATCAATCAAAGAACAAATTGATATTACTGCAATAATTCTCTATTTTGGGGCCATATTTTGGACACTGGGTTATGACACCATATACGGGTTCCAAGATATTAAAGATGATGAAATTATAGGATTAAAATCAACTTCAATTAAATTTAAAAATAAACCACTTATGTTTTTATCATTATGTTACTCAATATTTTTATTTAGTCTTTTTATAGTTGGTTTTTTTTTAGAGCTTAGCAGCATCTTTTATTTTGTATTGATAATAATAAGTATACAAATGTTTCATTTTCAACTCAAAAAAATAGATATTGAAAATGGCCCAAAATGTTTATCAATATTCAAAACTAATAATCTAGTTGGTTTTTTAATTATGATTAGTCTTATAGGTGGTAAAATATAAATGACTGACGTTCAAATACTAAAAAGATTATACAATGACTATACAAAAAAATATTTAAGAAATATTATATTTTCACTTTTTTTTTCACTTATATTAGCTGGAAGTACTTCGGCTGTTGCTTATTTATTAGATCCTGCAATCAAACAACTGTTTATTGAACAAAAAAAACATTTAATGTTAGTTGTGCCTGGTTTAATTTTTTTAGCATTCGCTATTAAAGGTATCTCTTTGTATATCGCGAAAGTTATAATGATAGGTGTTTCTATGGATGTCACTAGAGATATACAACTTGACCTTTTTTCATCAATATTAAATTCTGATACTAAAGTTATTGAGAATAAACATTCTGGGAAATTTATAAGTAATTTATCAAATGATGTAGGAAATTTAACAACTCTCGTCAGCACTGTAATTTTGAATATCTTTAAAGACAGCTTTACTCTAATCGGATTATTATGTGTAATGTTTTACCAAAATTGGAAATTATCCTTATTTGCTATGATAATGATACCTATTGCATCTTATGCTGCAAAAACTCTTGGTAAAAGAATGGGAAAAGTTACAACTCAGCAAATGCAACGTGCTGGGATACTTAATTCTTACATAATGGAAATTTTAAAAAATCATAAATTAGCTAAAATTTTTCAGAGGGAGGAATATGAGCAAGATCGAGCAAATACGATCATTGAGAAATTAAAAGAAAACAATAAAAAAATGAATATTGTCTTTGTAAGAACTTCTCCAATAATGGAAGTATTTACAGGTATTTTAATTGCAATCCTTATTTATTTGTCAGCGAATTTAATTGCTAAAAATGAACTTGAGATAGGTAATTTTTTCTCTTTTTTAGCAGCAATGATGTTGGCCTATCAACCAATAAGGTCTTTAGCTACCCTAAATATTGCTATACAGATGGGTGTATCCGCTGCAAGAAGAGTACTACCAATAATTGATAATGTTCCAGAAATTCAAGATAAAGAAAATTGTAAAGAATTAATTTTAGAGAATGGTGAAATTAATTTTAATAAAGTTAGTTTCAACTATTCAGATGATGGTTTAAAGATATTAAACAATATTAATTTAAATATTCCTGGTAGAAAAATGACTGCTTTAGTTGGACATAGTGGGGCTGGAAAATCAACTATTCTTAACCTCATTCCAAGATTTTATGACTCTAATTCAGGTGATATCAAGATTGATAAACAGTCGATTTACGAGTCCTCTATTTATTCTTTGAGAAAAAATATATCTTTGGTAAGTCAGGACACGACTTTATTTGATGATACTATCTATAATAATATTGCTTACGCAAATGTTAACGCTTCAATGTCTGATGTAAAAGAGGCTGCTGATTATTCTTTTGCAAGTGAATTTATTGAAAAATTACCAGATAAATATGACACTATTATTGGAGAAAATGGAATTAGGCTTTCAGGAGGTGAGAAACAAAGATTGTCAATAGCAAGAGCAATTCTAAAAAAAAGCTCAATAATATTATTGGATGAAGCTACATCATCTCTTGACGCAGAAACTGAGAGTAAAATTCAAAAAGCAATTCATTTTCTTACCAAAGGTCGAACAACGATAGTAATTGCTCATAGGCTATCAACTATACTTAATTCTGATGCGATCTATGTAATAGACAAAGGATGTGTGATTGATCATGGAAAACATGATGAATTATTAAAAACTTCCCAAACTTATAGAAATTTTTATGAAAAGCAGTTAAAAAAATCTTAATGTTTTTTCTTTATAGAACATTAATAAACTCATTGTTAATATTATCTCCATTAATTATTTTAATAAGACTTTTTAAAAAGAAAGAAGATTCAAAAAGACTTAAGGAAAAATTTGGTTTTTTTAAAAAAAGGCCCAAAGGTAAATTGATATGGTTTCATGGAGCTAGTGTTGGTGAATTTCAAAGTATTGTTCCAATACTAGAAAAATTTGAAAATTCAAAAAAAATTGATCACATATTAATCACATCAAATACTTTAAGTTCATCAAAAATAATTTCAAAAACTAAGCTAAAAAAAATCACCCATCAATATTTTCCTATAGATAATAATTTTATTGTTAAAAAATTTATTGACCATTGGAAACCATCATTAGCTTTGTTTATTGATTCTGAAATTTGGCCCAATATGATATTTAATTTAAATAAAGAAAAAATTCCAATGTTACTTTTAAATGCAAGACTTACAAAAAAATCATTCAAAAGATGGAATAAATTTAAAAAATTTTCAAAATTTGTTTTTGATAAATTTGATCTTTGCTTATCATCTAATAGAGAAACAGTTATTTTTTTAAAAAAGTTAGGAGCAAAAAAAATTAAGTACTTTGGCAACTTAAAATATTCTCAATCAGAAAGTGAGAAAATCTCAATTGATTACCAAACAAGAAAGTTTTTTTCTAAAAAAATTGTTTGGTGCGCTTCAAGTACTCATCAAACAGAAGAAGAATTTGCTTGTCAAGTTCATCTTAAATTAAAGAAAAAATACATGAATCTTTTAACTGTAATTATTCCAAGACATATAGATAGAGAGAAACAAATTAAAGATCAAATTTCTAAACTAAATCTTAAAATCCATTCACACGAGCCTAAAACAAAAATTCATCAAAATACCGATATATATTTAGTAAATTCTTTTGGAAAAACAAAATCATTCTTTACTCTTATAAGAAATATATTTCTTGGAGGATCTTTGATAAATCATGGTGGACAAAATCCTCTAGAAGCGGTCAGATATAATTGTAATATTTTACATGGACCAAATGTTTTTAATTTTCATGAAGTATATAAATTTCTTGCAAATCAAAAAATATCAAAAAAGATATATAGTATTAATCAAGCTGTGAATGTTTTAGATAAATTGTTTAGTTCAAAAAAAACAAAAAAAAATATTAAAAATAAAGTAAAATTAATAGGTGAAAAAATTTTAAGAAAAAATATTTATGAAATAAATTCTATTTTAAAGAAAGTATGATATTTAAAAAACCTAATTTTTGGGATTTACCCAAACCTACTTTTATTTCTTATCTTTTGATCCCATTTTCAATACCAGTTATGATAAGGAATTTTTTTTCTCAATTTTTCAAAAAAGAAAAATCATTAGCAATAAAAACAATATGTGTTGGAAATATTTACTTGGGCGGTACTGGAAAGACACCGCTAACTATAAAATTATACGAAATTTTAAATAAACTTAATTATAAAGTTGCGACAGTTAAAAAAGATTACTCTAATCAAAAAGATGAACAATTATTGTTGCATGAGAAAACATCTTTAATCATCACAAAATCAAGAAAAAAATTAATTAAACAAGGTTTAAATAAAAATTATGATTTTATCATTTTTGATGATGGATTACAGGAAATGGCAATGGATTTTAATTATAAATTTGTATGCTTTAAAATAAAAAATTGGATTGGCAATGGTAAACTGATTCCAGCTGGGCCGATGAGAGAAAATATCTCCAGTTTAAAAAGATTTGATGCGGTATTTTTAAATGGTTATTCAAATAATTTTGAAGATATAAAAGATCAAATTCAAAATGTTAATTCAAATATAAAAATTTTTAGAACTTTTTATCAAATATCAAACATTGAAAAGCTTGATTTGAACTCAAGGTATTTAATTTTTTCTGGGATAGGAAATCCATCCGATTTTAAAGATATTTTATTAGAAAATAAGTTTAATGTTAAAAAAGAGATGATATTTCCTGATCATTATGAATATAATCAAAATGATCTTAATCAAATCTTTGAAAATGCAAAAAATGAAAATTTAAAAATCTTAACTACAGAAAAAGATTACATAAAAATTTTGAAAAAATTTAAAGTGAAATTTAACTTTTTATCTATTGATGTCCTTATTCAAAATGAAAGTCAATTAATAAATCTTTTAAAAAAATAAAATGAAACTATTAAAATATTTTTTTCAATTTTTGTTTATAAGTTTTTTATTAATCATTTTTAGAATTTTAGGATTAAAATTATCAAGAATTTTAGCGAGTAATTTTTTTTTAATGTGTGGCCCTCTTTTTAGATCGAAAAAAATAATTGAAAAAAATATCTCAAAAGCATTTTTAAGTAAGGATCAAAATTTTAAAAAAAATATTGCAAATAACATGTGGAAAAGCTATGGCAAAATACTGGCTGAATATGTTTATTTAAAAAAATTTAGACAAAATGAGTCAAAAAAATTTTTAGAAATAAAAGGTCAAGAAATTTTAGAAAAAATAAAAACTTCAAACGACCCTGTAATATTTGTTTCTGGTCACTTTGATAATTTTGAGTTGATGGCGATGCATATCGAAAAATCAGGGATTGATCTTGCGGCGATTTATAGACCGCTTAATAATATTTTTTTAAATCCTCTTATGGAAAAAATAAGAAAAAAATATATTTGTCTGAAGCAAGTAAAAAAAGGAGTTTCAGGCGTCAAAGAAATTGTAAAATATTTTAAGTCTGGAACTTCTATTGCTTTAATGATTGATCAAAGAGTTTCGCAGGGTATAAAATCTTCATTATTTAATAAAGAAGCTCTAACAACAACTATACCAGCTCAATTTGTTAAAAAATTTAATTGTAAAATTGTACCTATTTATATTGAACGAAATGATGATGATAAGTTTATGTTAGAAATTATGGATCCAATCAAGTTTGAAAATGATAAAACTATTGAAAACATTACCTTAGAACTAAATCAATTATTAGAAAAAATGATTTATAGAAATCCGTACCAATGGATCTGGTCCCATAATAGATGGAAATAATTTAATCATTTTTTCTTTTAATGTTTGCTTCTATGTAAGAAAAATATGCCTCTTGATTCTCAACATTCCAATAAGTTAATTTCTCAAGAGGGATTTTCTTTCCTGAAATAGCACAAATCACATGGTCTCCCTCTTGAATAACTTCAAAATTATTCGGTAAATATTTTATTTTCGCTAATTTTTTAAACATTTTTGGTTTATATATCATTATATGAAAGTTGGAGTAATAGGAAGTGGTGGAAGAGAACATGCGTTATGTTTCTCTTTAAAAAAATCCGATAAAATAAAAGAAATTTTTTGTTTTCCAGGTAATGCTGGTACTGAGTCAATAGCAACAAATGTTGATATTGATATAAATGATTTTGAAAAATTAAAGAATTTCATAAAACAAAATAAAATAGACTTTATTTTAGTTGGTCCAGAAAAACCTTTGGTAGATGGCATTGTCGATTATCTAGAAAAATTTGATATTAAAGTATTTGGACCAAACAAAATAGCTTCAAAACTTGAAGGATCAAAAATTTTCACAAAAAAACTTTGTAAAAAATATCAAATACCAACTGCTAAATTTGGAATTTTTTTAAATTCTAAAACTGCTTTATCATTTCTTAAAAATTGTAATTTTCCTATTGTAATCAAAGCCGATGGTTTAGCTGCAGGTAAAGGGGTTTATATTTCAGAAAATTTTACTGAAGCATCGATAGCAGTAAATGAAATATTTGATGGTAAATTTGGTAAAGCTGAAAACGTGCTCATCGAAGAATTCTTAAAGGGTGAGGAAATGAGTTTTTTTATTATTTCTGACGGTAAAAGCTATAAAATGTTTGGAACAGCTCAAGATCATAAAAGAGTTCTTGAGGGAGACAAAGGGAAAAATACAGGTGGAATGGGTGCATATTCACCATCAAGATTGGAAACAGATAAATTAAATATCAAAATAATTAAAAAAATTATTGAACCTACCTTGAAAGGTTTAAAAGAACTTAATTGCGAATATAAAGGTTTTTTATATGCAGGGCTTATGGTTGTTAATGAGGAGCCATTTCTTATCGAATATAATGTAAGAATGGGAGATCCAGAATGCCAAACATTGTTACCTAAATTAAAAACTGATTTTTCAATCATAATAAAAAAATGTATAGAAAAAAAACTTCATGAACTAAATATTGAGTGGTTTGACGATAAATCGATATGTATTGTATTATGTTCTAAAGGATATCCAGATAAATATAAAAATAACATTCCATTGAGTCTAGAAAAACTAAATTTAAAAAAAAATCATTTTATATTTCATGCTGGCACAAAAATTATAGAAAAAAAAATTTTATCAAACGGTGGTAGAGTTTTAAATATTGTAAGTAGATCCAATGATTTTAAATCAGCTAGAGATGATACGTTAAAAATTCTTAATGAAATTAATTGGGAGAATGGATTTTATAGAAAAGATATTGGTTACAAGGTAATTCAAGAATGAGAATTATATCAGGGTTTTTTAAAGGAAAAAAAATATTAGAGCCAAAAGACAATAAAACGAGACCTCTTAAAGATCTTACAAAAGAGTCAATTTTTAATATCATTAAACACTCAAATAAATTTAAAATAGATTTTTCAAATTCACATATATTAGATTTATTTTCAGGGGTAGGCTCATTTGGGATTGAGTGTTTATCAAGAGGAGTTAAAAAAGTAATTTTTATCGAAAATTATCAAGGAGTATTGCCTATATTAAAAAAAAATTTACTTAATTTAGATTCAATCAAAAATTATGAAATTATTGAAAAAGATATCTACAATGAAAATATTTTTTTAGAATTAGATAATAAATTTGACATAATTTTTTTAGACCCACCTTATAAAGATAAAAATTTAGAAAATATTTTTGATGTAATAAAGGAAGAAAAAATACTTAGTCAAAATGGAATAATCATTTTACACAGACATAAAGATGAACCTGATAATTTTCCCCCAAGTTTTCAGATAGTTGAGAAAAAAATGTATGGAATTTCAAAAATAATATTTTTATCTAATTTAGGTTAATATCTTTTTTGTCTCTTTTTTAATTAATTCTACAGCTGGTTGGTCATAGGGGTTAACATTTAAAGCCATACCTAACAGAATTGTTTCTAAAATGAAAAAAGTAAATAATTCTCCTAGAGTTTCCTCATTTCTATTAGAAATTATGAAACTTCTAAATGGGATCTTCTTTTTTTTAAATACTGTCTCAGTAGCTGAAAATTGTGAAAATAAAATATTATTTAAATTTTTTCCTTTAAGGTAACTATGAGTTTTTAAAATTTTTCTATTTTTAATTTTTATAGATTTTTTTTCTTTAGAAAAATAAAGTGTAAAAAAATTGTTTCTCGCACCGTCTAAATAATATTGCATTAAACTATGATTATCTTGGGGCATTGTTGATATAATTGGAAGAATTCCTTTACCTTTTTTTCCAAGGCTTTCTGCAACTAACTGCTGATACCATTTAAAAAATTCATTTGATTTTTGATCATAGTTTAGAATTATAGAGTTTGTTTTATTTTTCACTAAGGATAAAATATTTGAGACATTTTGAATTAAAGAATTGTTAAATCTCTTATTTTTGATTAAATAATTCAATCTTCTAAATTTCTCTGGTTTAAAACCCATCAATTGAGCAGGTAACATTCCAACTTCTGATAAAACTGAATATCTTCCACCTATATAATTATTATGATCGATAATTTCGGCTTTTAATTCATTTGCTAAATTTGTTAAATAACTTTTTTTTTTCTCAGTGATAAAAATATTTCTTTCTTTTTTATTAATCAGTACATTAACATTTGATATTGTTTCTAAAGTATTACCTGATTTTGAAATAATTAAATTCAGTTTTTTTTTTTTACTTACGTCTAAAGAATGATTTGAAAAATTGTCTATAAATTGAAATTTTTTATGTTTTGGTGTTAAAAAATTATAGATTGCTTTAGCGCCCAAAATAGAGCCTCCCATACCTATTAATCGTAAATTATTATATTTACTTAGTTTGGATATAGTTTTCTTGTCATAAGAGTCTTTATAATTTGAACTCAATGATAATAAAACTTGATTAGGAGACTTTATTAATTTTTTGAAGATTTTCAAAATTTTTTTTTGACTAACCTTATTTAACTTAAAGTTTTTGTAAGAAATATTTTTACTTAACATTAAGTTTATTTAATTTTTTTTAAAATTGTCTCTTCTAAAGACGTTGATTCAGATTGATTATTTTCTTCAGGAATATTTTCTTTATTTGTTAACAGTTTTTTTATTTCATCTTTATTTTTCTCATCACTTTGGGTTTTGTCTTTTTGATCAGTAATTGGCTTTGGAAGTTTTCCGTAATCAGGAGGCACTACTAAAGGACTTTTTTTTTCAACTAAAAATTCGTCTGATGAAGGTTTTTTTTTATTAGTCAACGTATCTTTTACGCTACTACATGCTGAAAGAAATAAAATAAGGCCTATAAATATAATTCTAATCATTTTTTTTTGTAAATTCTAAAAAAATCAATATTAAAACACCAATGGTAATGAATATATCAGCAACATTAAATATAAACCAATGAAAATTTTTGTAGTTTAAATCAATAAAATCCATTACTGATCCATAGTATAATCTATCAAATGTATTGCCTAAACCCCCTCCAATTATAATTAAATAACAGATTTTTTCCAAACGATTACTTTTTGATGCTAACCAGGCAACAAAACATAATACAAGAACTATCAATATTGTAATGAAATTGTAAAATATAGTTTCCTTAGACTGAAAAAGGCCAAAAGCAATTCCCTCGTTCCATAAAAGATTTAAGCTTAAAAATGATGTTATTATTATATCCTTCTCGTTTGTTTTATTAAAAAATTCTAAAACAAAATATTTGCTGAAACGATCTAAAAGAAAAATAAATAGTATTATAAATATATTAAATAATGTCTTTTTATATAGTTCTTTAATTTGCATGTCTTAAGCATGGTTTTTCACTTATTTTCCAGCATACCGGACATTTTTCACCTGTTGCTTTCTTTGTCTCTACAATTACTTCATTAGTATCACCATTCTCAATTTTAACTGAAGAAGTTATACAAAGCTCTGAAAGATCAATATTTTTCAAAAATTTCTGGTTCTCATTATTTAACTTGACGATTAATGCTGCTTCTAAACTAGATCCAATATCTTTACTAGCTCGTTTTTGCTCAATACTGAGATTACAAATATCTCTTATTTTGATTAATTGTTCCCATTTAGAATTAAGTTTTGAATTATTAAATTTTTTAGGAAAATTTAAAAATTTTTCAAGATGAATACTTTTTTTGTTTTTTGAAATAAGTTGATAAATCTCCTCAGTTGTGAAAGATAATATTGGTGCAAACCATCTTAATAAAGAGTTAAGAATAACATTTAACAATATAAGAGTAGATTTTCTTTTTTCAGAATTTACTGGATCACAGTACAAGGTATCTTTTCTTATATCAAAATAAAAAGCAGATAAATCTACAGTACAAAAATTCAATAATTCTTTATATAAATTATGAAAATCATAATCTTTAAAATACCTGTTAAATTTAGAATTTAGATTGTAAATTTTATGAAGCAAAAATTGCTCTAATTCGGGTAAATTCTCAATTTTAATTTTTTCTAAATCTATTAGTTCAAAATTATCATTAAGATTTCCAAGTAAATATCTAAATGTATTTCTTATTTTTCTATAAGATTCAGCATGCTGATCTAATATTGAATAGTCTATTCGAAGATCTTCAGCATAATTTGAGGAGGCAACCCAAATTCTAAGAATGTCAGCTCCATATTTTTTTAGGATATCTTCAGGTGCAATTACATTTCCTAAAGATTTAGACATTTTCAAGCCTTTGCCATCAACTACAAAACCATGAGAAAGAATAGACTCAAAAGGTGCACGATCTCTTGTTCCACAAGACTCTAAAAGAGATGAATGAAACCAGCCCCTGTGTTGATCAGAGCCTTCAAGATACATAGATGCAGGCCACTTTAAATCTTTTCTTTTTTCTAATACAAATGAGTGCGTGGATCCACTATCAAACCATACCTCTACAATATCACTTAACTTTTCAAAATCCTCAGCCTTATATTTTTCTCCAAGAAATTTTTGTGGATCATCCGAAAACCAGCAATCAGATCCCTCTTTTTCATAAATCTTTGCAATATTATCAAACACCTCATCATCAACCAAAATTTCACCTGTCTTCTTTTTAAGAAAAATAGGTAATGGAACTCCCCATACTCTTTGTCTTGATACACACCAGTCGGGCCTTGTTTCAATCATCGATTTTAATCTCTCTTTTCCTTTACTAGGATAGAAAGTTGTTTGATCAATTGCTTTTAAAGCTTTATTTCTAAGTTTATGACTATCCATAGAAATAAACCATTGAGGAGTTGCTCTATGAACTAGTGGTGCTTTGGACCTCCATGAATGAGGATAAGAATGAACAAGTTCACCACTTGATAATAATTTTTTTTGGTCTCTTAATTTTTCAATCACAATAGAATTAGATTTAAAAATATGTATCCCTTCAAAAAGTGCTACATTTTTTGTATATCTTCCATCACTGTCAACTGTTTCAATTGCTTTAATTCCATTATTCATACATAAATTAAAATCATCAGGACCATGACTTGGCGCACAATGAACAATTCCTGTACCTTGTTCTGTAGTAACAAAACGTGCTTCCAACATAGGTATGTCATATTCATAACCAAGTTTAAAAAAAGGATGATTGCATATTGTGCCTTTTAAATCTCTACCTTTGAAATTTTTTAATTTTTTGAAACTTTGAATTTTGGTATCTTTTACAACTGTATCTATTAATGCATCTGCAATAACAATTTTTTTATCTTTAAAGTCCCCATCGTCATTTACTTCAATTAATAAATAATCTAGGCTTTCATTGTAAGCCAAAGCTTTGTTAGCCGGGATAGTCCATGGAGTAGTTGTCCAAATTACTATTTCACTATCATTTAATTCTCTAATATTTGAAGATTTAACCGGGAAGGATGCATAGATAGTATCTGACCTATGATCTTGATACTCAACTTCTGCATCTGCTAAAGCTGTTTTTTCAACAGTAGACCATAAAACAGGTTTAAAGCCTCTATACAAACTTCCTTCTTTTAAAAATTTACCTAGTTCTCTTACTATTTGAGCTTCAGCATCAAAACTCATTGTAGAGTAATAATTATCCCAATCTCCTACAACTCCTAACCTTTTGAATTGATCTTTGTGAATATCTATCCATTTTTCAGCAAAGGCCCTACACTCTTTTCTAAACTCAACGATCGGAACTTCATTTTTGTTTTTTTTATTTTTTTTATATTGCTCCTCAATTTTCCATTCTATTGGCAATCCATGACAGTCCCATCCCGGAACATAAACAGAATCTTTACCATCCATCTGATGAAATCTCACAATTATATCCTTTAAAATTTTATTTAAAGCTGTTCCCATGTGTATATTGCCATTCGCATAGGGAGGGCCATCATGAAGAACAAATTTTTCTTCTCCCTTTCTCGATTTTCTTAGCTCAGCATAAAGATTTATGTTTTGCCAAAGCTTTAAAATTTCTGGTTCTCGGGTCGGCAAATTTGCTTTCATTGAAAAAGCAGTTTTAGGAAGATTTATTTGAGATTTGCTCATTTTATTTTTTTGCTATTAATAAGTCAGTTTTAATTTGTTTTCTAAGTTGGTCGACATTTTTAAATTTTTTTTCTTTTCTAATAAATTTTTTAAATTCTACTGTTAAATACTTATTATAAAGATTTCCAGAAAAATTAAATAAATGGACTTCTAATAATATTTTTTTTCCATTAAATGTTGGTCGATAGCCTAAATTTGCAATCCCTTTTATGTAATTCTTTTTACCATATCTTTTTGCTTTTACTGCATATACACCTGGGCAGGCTAAAATATAATCTTTGATATCAATGTTTGCCGTTGGAAAACCAATTTTTTTTCCTAGCTGTCTTCCTTTTTGAACCTTTCCAACAATTGACCAATTTCTATTAAGAATTTTATTGGCTTTTTCTAATTTTCCTTTTTGTAAAAGTTTTCTAACCAACGACGAAGATGCTATTTTCTTATTAGTTAACAGTGGTTGTGGTTTAATTACCTTGTAACCAGAAATACTTTCAAATTTAATCAACTGTCCAACGTTACCTTCTCTCTTATTCCCAAATCTAAAATTATTGCTTACAAAAATAAATTTTGGTTTTAACTTTTTACCTAATATTTCTTTAATGAAAGTTATAGATTTTATTTTTGAGAATTTTCGATCGAACTTTTTTATTATCAAAAAATCTACATTAAGATTTTTGAGATTATCAATTTTTTGCTGTAAATTAGAGATCCTAAAATTATCTAAATTCTTATTAAAAAACATTTTTGGCATTGGCTCAAAAGTCAACACACCAATTTTTGAGGAATATTTTTTTTTATATTTCTTAGCCAATGAGAATAATTTTTGATGTCCTTTGTGAACTCCATCAAAGTTGCCAATCAATATTATTGAGTTTTTGTATCTTGGATTGATATTAAAATTTTTATATATTTTTTTTGATTTTACCATTTTAATTCTGATTGAATATAATTACAAATTGCTTCATAAGATTTTGCAACTTTTTCAATTCCTTTTTCTTTAATCTCATTTTTATGAATTCCATTTGAAATTATCAAAGAGTCATAATTTAAAAGGTTAGCTCCTTTTATGTCAGTATTTAAATTATCACCTATGGAGAGAATTTTCTTATTTTTGTTATCGATAGATTGATTATAAACTTCAGGATAAGGTTTTCCAAAGTAAACAACTTCTCCACCCATTTTTTCAAAAACCATTGCAACAGATCCAGCACAAAATTCTCTGGTGTTTCCTCTGTCCACAATTAGATCAGGATTTGTACAAATCATCTTTTTTTCTATATTTTTTTCAAACAGATCTTTATAAAAATTTAAGTCTTCATTATGATCATCAAATAATCCAGTGCATAAAATATATTCGCTTTTTTCTATATTATCTAATTTCATTTTTTTAAATTCTTTAAATAAATCAAAATCTCTTGGTGGACCGACATGAAAAAAATTTTTATTAATCAAATTTTTCTTTAAATAAATGAGAGCTGCCTCACCAGAAGTAAAAACATGGTCTCTGATTTCTTTCTCCATACCTAGTTTTTCTAAAAAAGATTTAACTGCATTGTTAGGTCTGGGCGCATTTGTGAGTAAAATATACTCCTTTCTTTTTTTATTGATTTCTTTGAGAGCTTTTATCGCTTCAATGTGTAGAGCAACCCCATTATGGACTACCCCCCATAAGTCAACATAAAATAGCTGATAATTGTCAGCTATAGAACTTAGACCTTCATTATCTAAATTTTTAGTCATGAAATTAATCTATAAACCATAAAACCTTCAAATTCCCTTATTTTTTAACCAACTAATTTTTGACTATATCTTGAAATAGTAAAGCCAGTCTCTATATGAAGATCATATTAATAAGGAGAATTTATGAAATTTAGACCGTTACACGATAGAGTTCTAATAGAAGTTTTAGATAGCAGCGAAAAAACCGCTGGTGGAATAATCATACCAGATACAGCTCAAGAAAAACCTCAAGAAGGTAAAGTTGTTGCAATTGGTGGTGGTGCAAAGACTGAGGATGGAAAAATAATTCCAATGGATGTTAAGGTTGGCGATAAAGTTTTATTTGGCAAATGGTCAGGAACTGAAGTCAAAATTGATGGTAAAGAATATAGCATAATGAAAGAGTCAGACATTATGGGTATTTCAAGCAAATAATTTAAAATAAAAAGGAGAAAATAAAATGGCAAAAGTTGTAAAATTTGATGCTGAAGCAAGAGCAGCTATGATTAGAGGAGTTAATGTTTTGGCTGATACTGTTAAAGTTACGCTTGGCCCAAAGGGTAGAAACGTTGTAATGGATAAATCCTACGGTGCTCCAAGAATTACTAAAGATGGTGTCTCTGTAGCTAAAGAAATTGATCTTGAAGATAAATTTGAAAACATGGGCGCGCAAATGTTAAAAGAAGTCGCTAGTAAAACTAATGATGAAGCTGGTGATGGAACGACTACAGCAACTATTTTAGCACAAGCAATAGTTAGAGAGGGTGTAAAGTATGTTACTGCTGGTATGAACCCAATGGATGTAAAAAGAGGGATTGATGCAGCAGTTGAAGTTGTAAAACAAAATCTTGTATCTTCAGCAAAAAAAGTAAAAGATAGCGATGAGATTGCTCAAGTTGGAACAATTTCTGCCAATGGTGATAAGGAAATTGGTACAATGATATCTAAAGCAATGCAAAAAGTTGGAAACGAGGGTGTAATTACAGTTGAAGAAAATAAAGGAATTGAAACTGAATTAGATGTTGTTGAAGGTATGCAATTTGATAGAGGATATCTATCACCTTACTTCATCACAAACAGTGATAAAATGACAACTGAACTAGAAAATCCTTTTATTCTTTTACACGAAAAAAAATTAACAAATCTTCAACCAATGGTTCCACTTTTAGAGGCAGTTGTACAAGCCGGTAGACCGTTGATGATTATCTCTGAGGATGTTGAGGGCGAAGCCTTAGCGACTTTAGTTGTAAATAAATTAAGAGGTGGACTAAAAGTTGTAGCTGTTAAAGCCCCAGGATTTGGAGATAGAAGAAAAGCAATGCTTGAAGATATTGCTATTCTTACTGGTGGTCAGGTTATTTCTGAAGACTTAGGGATTAAGCTTGAAAACGTAAAACTTGAGGATCTTGGTTCTTGTAAAAAAATTAAAGTCGATAAAGATAATAGTACAATTGTAAATGGAAGTGGTAAAAAATCTGATATTGAGGCTAGATGCTCGTCAATAAAACAACAAGTAGATGAAACGACTTCTGACTACGATAAAGAAAAACTTCAAGAAAGATTGGCAAAATTAGCTGGCGGTGTTGCTGTAATCAAAGTTGGTGGTGCAACTGAAGTTGAAGTTAAGGAAAGAAAGGATAGAGTTGAAGATGCTTTAAATGCTACTAGAGCTGCTGTTGAAGAAGGTATTGTAACAGGAGGTGGGTGTGCATTGTTGTATGCTGCTCAAGATCTAGATAAAGTAAAAGCTAAGGGTGAAGATCAAAAAGCTGGCGTAGATCTTGTTAGAAGAGCCTTAGAAACTCCTATTCGACAAATTACTAAAAATGCTGGAGTAGATGGTTCAGTTGTAGTTGGTAAATTATTAGAACAGAACAAAAGAACTCACGGCTACGATGCTCAAAATGAGGAATATTGTGACATGTTTGCTAAGGGCATTATTGACCCGGTAAAAGTTGTAAGAACTGCTCTTCAAGATGCAGCTTCAATCTCAGGACTGTTAGTTACAACAGAAGCAATGATAGCTGATAAACCAGAGGAAAAAGATGCTGGTGGTGCTGCTGGTGGAATGCCTGGCGGCATGGGCGGCATGGGTGGAATGGGAGGAATGGGTGGCATGGGCATGTAACCCTTTTCTAATCATTAAAAATTCAAAAAGGGCAGTTTTTACTGCCCTTTTTTTTATGTCTGTTTCGAGAATTTGTATATTAAGAATTAATAGTCCAAAAAAAAAGGGTCTTTCAATAAGGAATGTTCAAATTTGATTTGGTTAAGGTTAATTTCTTTTTTAAAATAATTTTTTACTATCTCTTCATTGAAATCATTTTTTTTTGAATATCTTATCTCCTTACTTTTATCTTGAATAACAGGTTTTATTTTAAAAATAGACTCATCCTTTATTCTCTCTGCAATTGAATGGAATGCTGATTTAACAGTGGACATTGTGTAATCAAAAGGATTAGTTTTTAGATTAGACATTGCATGATATAACATTGGACCACTATCCAATCCTTTGGACAATAAATGTATTGTTGAACCCACCAAATGATAATTGCCATCGTACAAAGCCCAAAAATTACAAGCAGTTCCTCTATAGAAAGGAGAAACACCTGCATGTATATTTATTGCTTTATGTTTAATTAAAAAATCAACTAAATCTCCCTTGATGTAACTACTGCCAAAAACGATATAAAGATCACTATTCAAAAAATCTGACAATTGATTAATTGAACATTTATTTAAATCTCCCAAAAGCATTGGAAAGATTTTAATATTCTTTTTTTTATTATTCACATATTGATTACCAAATAAATAATTTTGTGCAGTTGTAACTTTTTCAAAATATTCACTCATAATTGGAGATGCATAATAATGACCAGGAACTGAAAGAATAGTTCCACATTCTTGAATCACAAAAAGTTCTTTGGATACCTCTGATAAAAGATTAATTAAATAATTGTGCCTATTTCTATTAGAAGTAAATAACGTAATTCTCATTAATTCATTCTTCTATATATTTCAGAATGGTTTTGTCTTGCTATTTCTAAGAAAGAATTATTTATTTTTGTCATGCCCTTTTCTGACTCAATTTTCATTATTTGTTTAAAACCCAATTCAATACCAAGCTCTTTTAAAATTTCTAATGTATTCTTATTATAACTTCCACAAGGATGTGACATAAACTTAATTTCATTTTGAGGTTTTCCTAAAATATTTGAGATTAAAGACAAACAT
>CACHEF010000004.1 GCA_902578775.1 uncultured Pelagibacteraceae bacterium | reverse complement strand
TAAAAATGCTGATGTATTTTTGGGTTTATCTGCAAAAGGAGTATTATCAAAGGACATGGTTAAAAAAATGTCAAAAAATCCAATTATTTTTGCATGTGCTAATCCAGATCCTGAGATAACACCTGAAGAAATCGAGGAGGTTCGTGACGATGCAATTATTGCAACAGGAAGATCAGACTATCCTAATCAAGTAAATAACTTAGTTGGATTTCCTTACATTTTTAGAGGTGCATTAGATGTAAGATCTAAAACTATAAATGAAGAAATGAAAATTGCTGCAGCTAAAGCTATAGCAGATTTGGCTAGGGAAGATGTTCCTGATGAAGTTGTTGCAGCTATGGGAGGAGAAAGACCTCACTATGGGAAAGATTATATAATACCCTCAACATTTGATCCAAGATTAATTAGCGTAATCCCCGAAGCCGTAGCTAGAGCTGCTATTAAAACTGGTGTTGCGAGAAAACCAATTGATAACTTTGAGTTATATAAAGATCAACTTAAACAAAGATTAGATCCAACGGTAACTATCATGCAAGGTATTAATAATTATATTAAAAAAAATCAAAAAAGGATTGTATTTGCTGATGGAGAAGATGAAAATACATTAAAAGCAGCAATCGCATTTAAAAATTCTAAGCTAGGAATTCCAATATTAGTTGGTAAAGAGGAGAAAGTTAAAGAGCAAATAAAAAAAATTGGTTATGATCAAAGTTTTGACATAGAAATTGTTAACTCCAAAGATATAAAAAAAAGAAAAAGATATGTTGAATATTTATTTAAAAAATTACAAAGAGAACAAGGTTTATTAGAATGGGATTGCGATAGGCTTGTAAGAAATGACAGAGTTGTTTGGTCAGCATGTATGGTAGCTTGTGGAGATGCTGACGGTGCAGTGACGGGAAATACTAGAAGATTTGGCGCCTCATTAGATAAAATTAAACAAGTTGTTAACCCTAGAAAAGGTGAAATTATGTTTGGTTTGAATTTAGTCGTTCATAAGGGAAAAACAATTTTTGTTGCAGACACAAGTGTCCATGAATACCCAACATCAGAAGAAATGTCAGAAATTGCAATTTCTGCAGCAAGAGTTGTACGTTTGTTTGGTTTTGACCCAAAAGTTGCTTTTGTATCACATTCAACATTTGGCCAACCAATAACAAATCGAACTAAACATATCAGAAAAGCAGTAGATATTTTAAAAGAAAAAAATGTAGATTTTGATTTTGATGGAGATATGCAGCCAGATGTTGCTCTAAATAATGAATACAAAAGTTTATATCCCTTTTCAAATATAGTAGGTAATGCAAATATTCTAATAATGCCAGGTCAACATAGTGCTGCTATATCTTATAAAATGATGAAAGAATTAGGTGATACTAAGGTCATAGGACCGCTTTTGATTGGATTAGGTCTACCAATAGAAATAGCTCCTCTGAGAACTTCTACATCAGAACTAATTAATTTAGCTTCAATAGCAGCTTATTCTGCAGACGTTATTGATTATGATAAATAATTAATTTTTTTGAATTCTCAAATCTTCTACAAGAATTATACTAGCAATAACTTTTTCAACATCTAAAATTTCTTCAGCTTCACTTATCACTAGGCCTTTTTCCTCTGAAGTTAAAGCGATACCATAAATATAAATTTTCTTTTTATAAGTATCAATTTGATAATTTGTGGCTTTAATATTTTTATTAAATATTAATGCTGATCTTAGTTGAGATGTAATTAAAATATCCTTAGCTGATTGTTGAAAATTAAAGCCCTCTTTAATTTTGATATCATTTCTTACAGATCTAACACCAACAGTCTCCCATGCAAGTTTGGTAAGTTTAAGTTTTTGCTCTGGGTTATCAACTTTTCCTGTTAAAAATATTCTTCCATCTAGTACTTTAGTCTTAACTGATAATAAGTATTTTTTATCTTGTAAAATTATTTTTGCTGATAAATTTTTTTGCATAATAGAATCATCTACTTGCGTACCAAAAGATCTAGGATCAAAAGCAACACTTACACCCGTTCCAAATATTCCTTTAGAAGCAACACCAGTACATCCTGTTAAAGTTAAACTCAATAAAAAAATTATTAATAATCTATTTTTCATTTTTTAGTTTAAGACAATATTCATAAATTTCTTTTTTTGAGGTCTCACTATATTGTCCTATTATATCAGATATTTCTTTTGTACTTAATTTATAAAGCATTGTTTTAATGTTCTTTTTATCTGATTCATTTAATAATTGTGAAATATTTTTATCAAATTGTATTTCAGATAAAACAACTGTTAATTCGCCTTTTAGCTCGTGCTCGAATAATTTTAATTCTCCTTTATTAAACCGAATAAACTCCTCATAATATTTAGATATTTCCCTGCATATTAAAATTTTTCTGTCTTTAAAATATACATTCAAATATGGAATTATTTTGTTAATTTTTTTTGCTGAAATGAAAAAAACTAAACTAAAATTTAATTTAGATAATTTTTCTAATTCTTCTTTAATCTTATTTTTTTTTTCAGGAAAAAAACCATAGAACAAATATTTTTCATTAAAACCACTTGCTGAAACAGCAGTTGTAACTGCAGATGGACCTGGTAATGGAATTACGTCAATATTATGCTTTAAGCACTCATTTATTAAAACTGCACCTGGGTCTGAAATACATGGTGTTCCAGCATCTGAAACCATTGAAACAATTTTGTCATTTTTCAAAATATTAATGATTTTTTTTAAGTTTTTAATTTCGTTAAATTTATGGTTAGAAATTAAATTTGCTTTAACTTCATATTTATCTAATAATTTTTTTGATACTCTAGTATCCTCACAAAGTATAAAATCTGATTTTTTTAATAACTCTATGGCTCTAAGAGTAATATCATTTAAATTTCCTATTGGTGTAGGTATTAAATATAGCCCTTTTTTTAATTTTCTTTTGTGGAATATGGGGTTTACCATAATTTAAACAGTATTAGAGTAAAAATAACACTAAATGAATAAAATTTTAATAATTCTTTTTTTGTCTTTCGGTAATTTATTTAACGTTATTAATTACGGTATAGCTGAGGAAAATAAAGTGAGGATCGGATTACTAGTGCC
Organism: uncultured Pelagibacteraceae bacterium; assembly: GCA_902578775.1. Lineage (GTDB taxonomy): Bacteria > Pseudomonadota > Alphaproteobacteria > Pelagibacterales > Pelagibacteraceae > Pelagibacter. The sequence continues at coordinate 129,809 of CACHEF010000004.1, read as the reverse complement.
TCTTACGGGAGATAATGCTAGGATTGGTAAACAAATATTAAAAGCTACACGTCTAGCATTAAAGGATATAGGCTCCGATAAATTAGAAATATTTCCAAGAGATACAAAATCAGACCCAAAAAAAACTTTACTTTCAGCAAATGAATTACGTGATCTAGGAATTAATTTAATCATCGGTCCAGTTTTTTATGAAAACTTAATTTATCTTGATGAAATCGAAAATTTGATATTTTTATCTTTTACAAATAAAACTCTTGATTTACCAAAAAATGTAATTAGCACAGGTATAAACTCAACATCTCAATTAAATGCTATAAAAAAATTCATTAAGAATAATGATATTAATAAAACAATATTTTTAACCCCAAATCTAAATTATGATTTAGAAATAAAAAAAGGTATTAAGGAGTCTAAAATTAAAACTTTTAAGAAATATTTTTATAATATCGAGCCTACAAAACTTACTAAACAAATTGAAGAGATTACAAATTATGAAATTCGAAAACAAAATTTAATTGATGAAATTACAAGATTAGAAAATTCTGATGATCCAAATAAGGATAAAAAAATAAAAAATCTTGAAAAAAGATATACTATTGGAAACGTAAATTTTGATTCAGTTATAATTGCTGATTTTGATGAAAGTCTTAAAAGTGTCATCACTTCATTATTATATACAGATGTATCACCTAAAGATAAATATTTTATTACTTTCAATCAATGGTTTGATGAAAGCCTATTAGTTGAAACTGCCTCCCAACCTATTTATTACCCTTCAATAAATAAAAACAACCTAGATCGTTTTAAAAATAAATTTTCTAAACAATTTAATGAAGAGACTAATCACTTATCTTTGTTGAGTTATGATTTAGTTGGTTTAGTTTACTATCTTTCCTTAAAAAACAAGGTCTCTGAAATTAATAAAGTTTTTAAAGCTAAAAATTCTTTTAAAGGTAAAATTGGAATTTTTGAAATAGAGAATAATAAGATTAACCACAAATTAAATTTTTATAAAATTGAAGACGGTATTATTAAAGAAATTTTTTAATTTTTTTAAAGGCTTTATATCGATGATCTATTTTATATTTTAAGATTGGAGAGATTTCACCAAATGTAAGTTTCTTGCCTTTTGGTATAAAAATAGGATCATAACCAAAACCGTTCTCACCTTTAGGCTCTGCAGAGATAATTCCTTCAATTTTTGCACTTACGCATGCAATTTTTTTTTCAAAATAACTTATTGATAGAGCACAAATAAATCTTGCTTTAATTTTTCTATTTTTCCAATTTTTATCCTTTTTATTTAATTCTCTATAAACTTTATTGATAGCTTTTTTAAAATCTGAATTTTTACCTCCCCATCTTGCAGAATAAATACCTGGTGCTTTATTTAAAATATCAATTTCTAATCCAGAATCGTCTGCAAGACATGGTAAGCCTGTCATTCTAGAAAAATATTTTGATTTAATAATTGAATTATCCTCAAATGTTTTTCCATTCTCTATTGGACTTTTAATATTAAAGTCTGAAGTCGAATAAATTTTAATATATTTAGGTAGCAAGGCTCTGATTTCTCTAAATTTTCCCTTATTATTAGTACCTATCAACAAATTAGAAATTTTTTTCATTTATACCTAGCAATTTATAAATTTCTTACCATATATGCGTCATGGATAAAGAACAAGAAACTTCAAAGCAAGAGGACCTTTCTTCTAAAAATAAAGATACGAAACTTGATGAAGAAAATCATAACGAGAAAGAGTCAAACTCTGAAAAAGAAAGTCAGTCAGCATCTGAAAAAAAAGAAATTGCTCCTGAAGAAATAATTAAAGAATTAGAGGATAAGTTGGCAAGAGCTTTTGCAGAGATGGAAAATCAAAGAAGACGTTTTGAAAAAGAAAAAGAAGAAGCATTTGAATATGGGGGATTTTTATTTGCAAAAGAAGCATTAAATTTAATAGATAACCTGGAGAGATCTAGTCAAGCTTTAAAAAATGATGATAAATTAAAGAACACAGAAGCACTAAATAAGACTTTAGAACATTTAGATATTATTAACAAAGATTTGATTTCTATATTTAGCAAAAATAATATCAAGCCTATAGAGAGTATAAATAAGAAACTTGATCCAAATTTACATCAGGCAATGATGGAAATTGAGGACAATCAAAAAGAGCCAGGAACTATTATTCAAGAAATCCAAAAAGGCTTTACAATTAAAGACAGACTTTTGAGGCCCTCTTTAGTTGGAGTTTCCAAAAAAACTGAGGATGAAATTAAAAAACCTAAAGAAAATGAGGAAAAAGAGGAAAATAATTAATGTTTAGATCAACTTGTAGAATTAAATTTAACCCCTATATGAAGGAAGTGAGAATATAGTATTATGAGTAAAATTATTGGAATTGACCTTGGAACTACAAATTCATGTGTTGCTATCATGGAAGGTAGTCAACCAAAAGTATTAGAAAATGCAGAGGGTGCAAGAACAACTCCTTCAGTAGTTGCTTTTACAGATGAAAGTGAAAAATTAATAGGACAACCAGCTAAAAGACAAGCTGTAACAAATCCTGAAAATACTATTTTTGCAGTTAAAAGATTAATTGGAAGAAGTTGTGAAAGTAAAAATAAAAGAAAGCAATCGAAATACTTTATTCGGTGAGGCTATAGAACAATCAAGTCAAAAGGTAGCTTAGGAATTTGAGTATAAGCACAAAGAAAAATTTCGATAATAATTTAAAGTTTGTTTATTCCGACAATAATACGTTGAGTGTAATCTTTCCTGATAATAGTTTGTTAATGGGTGTTGTTGGTGAATTTAACAAAAATTTAAAAGAATTAGAGAGAATTACAAAGTCAAACTTGTATTCAAGAGGAAACTCTATCATAATAAAATCAACAAATGAAAAAAATGAAATAGTAAAAAATGCCATCCAATTTTTATCTAATCAATTTATTAATAATGGAAATATAGAAAACAAAGACATATTATCTTCTATTGACAAGTTTATGATTGATCAAAAAGTGAAAAATCAAAATGTTACAGATATTATTAAAACTCCAAAAAAATCTATAATTCCAAGGTCAGAAAAACAAAAAGAATACGTAAGAGCATTGAGAGAAAGTGATATTGTAATTTCAGCAGGACCAGCAGGCACGGGAAAAACATTTTTAGCAGTAGCTGTCGGTTTAACAATGTTGCTTGAAAAAAAAATAGAAAGAATAATTTTATCAAGACCAGCTGTTGAAGCTGGTGAAAGATTGGGGTTCTTACCTGGAGATATGAAAGAGAAAGTCGACCCTTATTTAAGACCTCTTTATGATTCGTTATATGATTTATTCCATTTTGAAAAAATACAAAGAATGATTGAAATAGGAGATATTGAAATTGCACCATTAGCATTTATGAGAGGAAGAACTTTAAAAAACTCTTTTGCCATTTTAGATGAAGCACAAAATGCGACAGACACACAAATAAAAATGTTTCTTACAAGAATTGGAGAAAATTCCAAAATAATTGTAAATGGAGATCCATCTCAAATAGACTTGCCAAACAAAAATATGTCTGGTCTAGATAGATCTAAAAAACTTCTATCTCACTTGAATGAAATTTCAGTAATTGATTTTGACCATTCTGATGTAGTTAGACATCCATTAGTGTCAAAGATTGTTAAAGCTTATAGTAATCATAATGATTAGTGTTGAAGTAATATCAGAAGAGAAAAATTGGTCAAAAAAAATTAAAAAAATAGATTTTTTTTTCAAATATATATGTAAATCTTTTCCAAAAAAATATCAGTTTTTAAATAAGAAAATATCTTTTACATTATTATTATCAAACAATAAAAGTATTAAAAAATTGAATAAAAAATTCAGAAATAAAAATAAGGCAACTGATATTTTATCTTTTCCATTTGAGAGAAAAATAAAGATTAAGAATAGATCATATCTAGGTGATATTATAATGAGTTATAATTTCATGGATAAGCCTAAAAATCAAAAGATTATTTTATTTAAAGAAAAGGTGATTAAAACATTTATTCATGGTTTTTTACATTTATTAAGTTTTGACCATATCAAGCTTCGTGATTATAAGAAAATGCTAAAGGAAGAGCAAAATATTTATCAGTCAGTAGTAAAAAAATTTAAATAAATTGAATAAAAAAAATTTTTTAGAGCTCTTATTTTTAATTCTTCTTGGTGCTTTGACTTCACTAAGTTTACCACCATATAATTACCTAATTATTAATTTTGCCACTTTTAGTTTGTTTTTTATTTATGTCTTTTTAAAAAAAAAAAAATTTACAAGTAGAAAATATTCTTTTTTATATGGATACTTTTATGGTTTTGGGTTTTTTTTTACTAACATATACTGGATAACTATTTCGTTAACATTTGATAAGAATTACAACTTTTTAATCCCTTTTGCTTTAATTCTAATACCTTCATTTCTCGCACTCTTTTATGGTTTAGTTACTTATTGTTTTTTTCTTATAAAAATAAAAAATCCTTTAAGTAATTTGTTTTTGTTTTCACTTTTATTTGGTTTAACGGAGTTTCTTAGAGGAACTATTTTAACTGGTTTTCCGTGGAATCTGATAGCATACAGTTTTTCTGAAAATCTTGAAATATTGCAAATATTATCTTTAACTGGTACTTATGGTTTTAACGTACTTTGTATTTCCTTTTTCTCCAGTCCAGCAATGTTTATTTTGCGAAAAAATAAATTAGAGGTTTTTGTAAGTATTTTTCTTTTACTATCTCCAATTGCTCTTTACTTAGTTGGTTCCTCTAAAATTAAACATTTTCAGTCATCAGAAATTATTAATAATGATTTTATAATTAGAGCAGTAAGTTCGAATATTGATTTAGAAAGGTTTTATGGAAATACAGACCCTGTCAAAGTATTAAAAGAGTTAGTTGATATAAGTCAGCCTGATTTTGATGCTAAAACCATATTTTTATGGCCTGAAGGAATAATTCCTAATATTAATCAAAATGAAATTAAAGAACTCAAAACATTGCTAAATAAAAAATTTAATCAAAATCATCTGTTAGCAATTGGAATTAATAGTTTTCAAAAAGACAAGCTTAAAAATAAATATTATAACACATTATCTATTTATGATCATAGATTGAACATTATTGGGGATTACAAAAAAGTGAAACTTGTTCCTTTTGGAGAATTTTTACCTTTTGAAAAAGTTTTGAGCAAAATAGGTTTTAAATCTTTAACTAATAATTATCAGTCTTTTAGTAGTGGCAAAAAGAGAGAGATATTATCAATCGATAATAACGGGTTTAATTTGAAAATATTACCATTAATTTGTTATGAGATAATTTATACTGGTAACATATTTAATGACTCTAAATTTGATTTTATAATAAATATCTCAGAGGATGGATGGTTTGGAGATTCTATAGGACCACATCAACATTTTATACATGGTGTATTTAGATCAATTGAAAGTGGAAAATATTTAATTAGATCTGCTAATAATGGTATCACGGCAATAATTAATCCTGTTGGTGTTATTGAAAAGAAAATTGAATTTGGTCAAACAGGATATATAGACTTTTACGAGACTAGAGTTTTTACTGAAACTGTATTTTCAAAATATGGGAATAAAATGTTTTTAATTATAATTTTATTATATATTTTTTTGATATTTTCATTTAATAGAATTTCTAATGAGTAATTTAAAAAATTATCTTTTTACAAGTGAGTCTGTTTCAGAGGGCCATCCGGACAAAGTTTCAGATAGAATTTCTGACATGGTTGTTGATAGCTATTTATCTAATGATCCTTATTCACGAGTTGCATGTGAAACATTAACAACAACTAATAAAGTTGTTCTCGCAGGTGAGGTTAGAGGTCCTGAAATTAAAAAGGATGATTTAATTCAAAAAGTTAGAAACTGCATTAAAGATATTGGTTATGACCAAGAAGGCTTTACCTGGAAAGAAGAAACAAAAATAGAAAGCCACTTACATTCTCAATCAACTGACATTGCTATGGGTGTTGACTCTTCAGGAAATAAAGATGAAGGCGCTGGAGACCAAGGAATTATGTTTGGATATGCATGTAATGAGACAGATGAATTTATGCCAGCTCCAATTTATTACTCACATAAAATACTAAGATCAATGGCAAAAGATAGAAAATCAGGAAAATTAAAAAATATAGAACCAGACTCTAAAAGCCAAGTCACATTTGAATATGAAAATGGAAAACCAAAAAAAGTAAAATCTGTTGTCATATCTTCACAGCACTCAGCTGACATCAATCAATCTAAGGTTAGAGAATTACTAAGACCTTACATGCTAAATTCAATTCCTAAAAATTTTTTGAATGAATTTAATGAAGATGAGTTTTATGTAAACCCTACAGGAAACTTTGTTATAGGAGGACCAGATGGAGATTGTGGATTAACTGGTAGAAAAATTATTGTAGATACTTATGGCGGAGCAGCTCCTCATGGTGGTGGAGCATTTTCAGGAAAAGATCCAACTAAAGTTGATAGATCCGCCGCTTATGCTTCAAGATATATTGCAAAAAACATTGTTGCGTCAAAAATTGCTGACAAATGTTTAATTCAACTAGCATACGCAATAGGAGTATCAAAACCACTTTCAATATATGTTGACTTATTTGATGACAATTTAGAAAAAAACAAATTTGTTGTTGAAAAGATAAAAGAAAATTTTGACCTGAGTCCAAGAGGTATTAGAGAAATGTTAAGTCTAAATAAACCAATATATGAAAAGACAGCAGCTTACGGTCATTTTGGCAGAGCACCAGAGAGTGATGGAGCATTTTCTTGGGAAAACACTGATAAAATTAACGTTTTTTTAAAATAGTTTTTATTGAATTAAAAAAAAACTTTAATATATTCCTCTTACATTATTGAACTTACAAAATGGGCTTTAGCCCATTTTTTTTTGGAGCAGACAAAAATATGCTAAATAAAAGAGCAGATAAATTGGAATTGTTGAGAATCGCAGAGGCGGTAGCTTTAGAAAAATCTATCGATAAAGAATTAATTATCAGTTCAATGGAGACAGGTATTGCTAAAGCAGCAAAATCAAAATTTGGTCAGGACAATGAAATTAAAGTTTTAATCAACAGAGAAAATGGCGATATAGAGCTTTTTAGAAAGTTAATAATTTCTGAAAATCCTGAAAATGCAAATACAGAAATTAAACTTGAAGATGCAATTTCATTAAATGAAACAAATAAAGAAAAAAAAATTGGTGATGAAGTATTACAACCTCTTCCATCTTTTGATTTTGGAAGAATTGCAGCTCAGACGGCAAAACAAGTGATTAACACTAATGTAAGAGAAGCGGAAAGAGAAAGACAATTTAATGACTTCATAGATAAGAAAGACTCAATTTTAAGTGGTATTGTTAAAAGATTGGAATTTGGAAATGTTATTGTAGACCTCGGAAAAACAGAGGCAATTATTCAAAAAAATGAAATGATTCCAAGAGAAAATATTAAAGCTGGAGATAGAGTCAAAGCATATTGTTATGATGTTAGAAGAGAACCAAGAGGTCAGCAAATTTTTTTATCGAGAGCACATCCTAAATTTATGGAAAAATTATTTGTTCAGGAAGTTCCAGAAATTTATGATGGCTTAATTGAAATAAAATCTTCTTCAAGAGATCCAGGAAGCAGGGCAAAAATTTGTGTTAAAGCAGTAGATACATCTTTAGACCCTGTTGGAGCTTGCGTTGGTATGAGAGGCTCAAGAGTGCAAGCAGTAGTAAATGAACTACAAGGTGAAAAAGTTGATATTGTAAACTGGTCTGAGGATCCAGCTATATTAGTTTCAAACGCACTGTCTCCTGCGGAGGTTCAAAGAGTAAACGTTGATGTTCAAAGAAAAAAATTAGATGTAATTCTTAGTGAAGAAAATTTAAGTAAGGCAATTGGTAGAAGAGGTCAAAATGTTAGATTAGCAACAAAGTTGTTAAATTATGAAATTAATATAATGACAGATGCTGAGGACTCAGAGAGAAGACAATTGGAGTTTAAAGAAAAAACTGAAAATTTTGTTAAAAACTTAGAATTAGATGAAACATTAGGGCAACTATTGGTTGCAGAGGGTTTTTCAACAATCGATGATATAAAAGATAGTAATTCTGAGGATCTCACAAAAATTGAGGGGATTGAAGAAGATACTGCAAAAGCATTAATTGAGAGAGCAAAAGAATTTCACGAAAAGGATCAAGAAGATATTTCTCAAAGAATTAAAGATCTTGGTCTAGAAGAGGCTTTAATTAATTTAAAAGGTTTAACACCCGGAATGTTGGTAACTTTAGGTGAACAGAAAATATTAACATTAGAAGATTTTGCTGATTTAGCATCAGACGAATTAACAGGCGGGTATGATGTAGTTAAAGGAGAGAGAGTAAAAATCCAAGGATACTTAGAGGACTTTGCTCTATCAAAAGATGAGGCAGATGAATTAATTATGTCGGCTAGAAACATTGTTTATAAAGATTGAGTAATGACTTATGGAAAACAAAAAAACAAAATTAACAATTTCAAGTACGGCCAAAAAATCACTCAAAAATATTGAGATAGCCAAGATTAAAGGAAAACATTCAACTGTTATTGAAAAATCAAAAAGTAATTTTGTAAAAAAAGGAAGTTCTTTTAAATCGTCTGGAAATAATACAAGATCAAAATCAAATTCATCTTTCAGCCGTGGAGCACCTTTAAAACCTTTTTTCGCAGGCAAAACAACTCCTGTAACCAATGATTTTGAGAGAAGAAAGCTTGCTGAACAAAGAGCGACTAAAAGACTTAAAGGAGATAATGATAGTAAAAAACCTAAACTTGGTGGAAAAAAAAGAGAAACTAAATTGACAGTATCAAGAGCTTTAAGTGACGAGATCGAAGCAAGAGAAAGGAGCTTGGCATCTGTTAGAAGAGCAAGGGAAAAAGAGCAGAAAAACTTAAATAAAGACGAGAATAAAGAAAATTTAAAACCTATCAAAAGAGATATAAATATACCAGAAGCTATTACCGTAAGAGAGCTTGCAAACAGAATGGCTGAACAGTCTAGTAATGTAATTAAGTATCTTTTTGGGATGGGTGTAACAGTCACAATAAATCAAACTTTGGCAGCGGATACTGCAGAATTTTTAGTTAAGGAATTTGGACATAATCCTATTCGTGAAGAAAAAGCTGAGGAAATAATCCAAAAAATAAAAGCGACTAGAGTAGAGAATTTAAAAAATAGACCTCCAATAGTTACTGTAATGGGCCATGTTGACCATGGAAAGACTTCAGTCCTTGATGTATTAAGAAAAGCTAATGTCGTTTCTGGTGAGTTTGGAGGAATAACCCAACATATTGGTGCTTACCAAATTGAAAATCAGTCTAATAAATTGACCTTCATTGATACACCTGGCCACGCAGCCTTCACTGAAATGAGAGCACGAGGATCTAAATTAACAGATGTTGTAGTTTTAGTAGTAGCAGCAGATGACGGAGTAAAACCACAAACAGTAGAGTCTATTAAACATGCAAAAGCAGCAAATGTACCTATTGTAGTTGCAATAAACAAATGTGATTTACCTGAGGCAGATCCTCAAAAAATAAAAAATCAATTACTTGAATATGAACTAATAGCAGAAGATTTATCTGGTGACACATTAATGGTTGAAATTTCTGCGAAAACAAAATTAAATTTAGATAAGTTGATCGAGGCAATTTTACTCCAAGCTGAAATTTTAGATTTAAAAACCGATTTTGAGTCAAAAGCTACAGGAATTGTTTTGGAGTCCAAAATTGATGTTGGCAGGGGACCAGTTGCAACTATAATTGTAACAACTGGTACACTTAAAAAAGGAGAATTTTTTGTTAGTGGTTTAAAGTGGGGGAAGGTAAGGGCAATTATAAATGATAAAGGAAAAAATATAGACGAAGCTCCTCCATCAACGCCTGTAGAAATTTTGGGTATTAATGGCGCGGCAAAAGCTGGTGATGATTTTATTGTTTTAGATAATGAAAAAAAGGCAAAAACATTAAGTGAAAATAGAGCTGAAGAGGCAAAAGAGGGAAAAAATCCATTGTCGTTTGCAACACAAGAGTCTGCTTTCGCAGATAATCGCTCAGAGGAATTAAATTTAATTATTAAATCAGACGTTCATGGATCATCTGAGGCTATTAAAAACGCAATAAGTCAAATTAAACATGAAGAGGTAAAACCAAAAATAATTTTAGCAGATATTGGAATGGTTACTGAAACAGATGTGACATTAGCTAAGGCATCAAATGCTGTGTTGATTGCTTTTAATGTTAAACCAAGTAAAGAAGCCAAAAAACTAGCTGAAAGTGAAAATATTAAGATTTCTTCTTATAATATTATCTATGAAGTTCTAGATTATATTAAACAAAGAATGTCAGGTTTGTTAGCACCTGATGTTCAAGAAACAATATCAGGTACAGCACAAATTTTAGAAATATTCAAAGTCTCTGGAGCTGGAAAAGTTGCTGGATGTAAGGTTGTAGAGGGAGAAATCAATAGTACTTCAGATGTAAGATTAATAAGAGATGGTGCAATTATCTATACTGGAAAAATTGGTTCTATATTTAGAGAAAAAAATCAGGTGAAAAATGTAAGCAATGGTCAAGAGTGTGGAATTACGATAAAAGATTATATGGATTTTCAAAAAGATGACACTATAGAAGCATTTAATATAATTTCAAAAGAGAGAACAATATAATGGCTGATAGAATTGGAAAACCAGTTTCACAAAGGCAATTAAGAATTGGTGAAATGATTAAACAATCTTTAAGTATGATTTTTATTAAAAATGAAGCAAAAGTGCCAAATTTAGAGACAAATTTAATAACAATTACTGAGGTAAAAATGAGTCAAGATTTAAAAATTGCTAAAGCATATGTGATGCCTTTAGGTGGAAAAAATGCTGATGAGATTATAAATCAACTTAAAGAGCATTCTTTTTTAATAAGAAAAATTTTATCTAAAAAAGTGTTTATGAAATTTTTACCAAAGTTACTCTTTAGAAAAGACGAATCTTTTGAGTATGCAGAAAAAATAGAAAACTTAATAAAACAAACAAACAAATAGGAAAAAAAATGAACAGCAAGGTGAAAGAGTTAGCAATTCATGATAAGGACACAGGATCATCAGAGATCCAGATTGCATTGCTTACTGAAAAAATAGATACACTTTCAAAGCATATTAAGCAATTCAAAAAAGATAAACATTCTTCTGTTGGATTGTTAAAAGCGGTAAATAGGCGAAAAAAATTGTTAGAATATCTAAAAAAAAATAAAATGGATTCTTACAAAAATGTATTGTTAAAATTGAATTTGAGAAAATAAAGATCAAGTTGGACAGAGCGGAATGGAACGAAACGAACGAAACGAAATGGAAATGAAATGTTTAAAGTATATAAGAAAGAAATAGAAGTAGCAGGAAAGAAGATTAGTTTAGAAACAGGTAAAGTAGCAAGACAGGCAGACGGTGCAATAATCGCAACATGTGGAGAGACAGTCGTACTATCAACGGTAGTGGGAGCAAAAAAAGTAAATCCTGATATGGATTACTTTCCATTATCTGTAAATTACCAAGAAAAATATTATGCAGCTGGAAAAATTCCAGGTGGATATTTTAAAAGAGAAGCAAGACCAACTGAGAGCGAAACATTAATCTCTAGATTAATTGATAGACCAATCAGACCTTTGTTTCCTGATGAATTTAAAAATGAAGTACAGTTATTACCAACGGTAATTTCATATGATAAAGAAAATGAGCCGGATATTTTATCAATTACTGCATCTTCAGCAGCATTAGCCATATCAGGAATGCCATTTATGGGCCCTGTAGGAGCTTCTAGAGTTGGTTTTATTGATGGAAAATATGTTTTAAATCCATCTAAGCAAGAATTGGAAAAATCAAAATTAGATTTAGTAGTAGCAGGTACAAAAGATGCTGTGCTTATGGTTGAGTCTGAAACAAGTGGTTTAACAGAGGAAGAAATGTTAAATGCAGTTAAATTTGGTCATGAGGGATTTGTTCCAGTAATCGAGATGATCGAGGAACTTGCAAAAGAATGTAGAAAACCTGAGTGGACAGTTGAGAAAAAAGATTTATCTGAAGTTAAGAAAAAACTTGAGGAAACTTTTACCGAAGATCTAAGGAAAGCTTTTGCAACAAGAGATAAACAAGATAGATCAAATCAGATTTCAGAGATTACTGATAAAGCTAAAAAGCTTTATGAGGAAGATGAAAATTACACAGATCTTGATGTTAACAGTCAGTTAAAAAATCTTGAAAAATCTATTGTAAGAAATGATATTCTAAAAAACAAAAATAGAATTGATGGTCGAGGTTTATCCGATGTAAGACCTATTTCTTGTGAAGTTGGTGTTTTACCTAGAACTCATGGTTCTGCATTGTTTACTAGAGGCGAAACTCAAGCAATTGTAGTTGCAACTTTAGGAACGTCTGATGACGAACAAAGAATTGAAAGTTTAAATGGTCTTCAAAGAGAGCGATTTATGCTTCACTATAATTTTCCTCCTTTTTCAGTTGGAGAAACAGGAAGAATTGGAACAGGTAGAAGAGAAATTGGTCATGGTAAATTAGCATGGAGAGCAATTAATTCCTCATTACCAACAAAAGAAGCATTTCCATATACTTTTAGAGTAGTTTCAGAAATTACCGAATCTAACGGGTCTTCCTCAATGGCTACTGTTTGTGGAACATCTTTAGCATTAATGGATGCAGGAGTACCGATTAAGGAGCCGGTTGCAGGTATTGCTATGGGATTAATTAAAGAAGGCGATGATTTTAGTGTTCTATCAGATATTTTAGGTGATGAAGATCATCTAGGTGATATGGACTTTAAAGTTGCTGGAACTAAAGATGGAATTACTTCTCTTCAGATGGATATTAAAATTACAGGTATTACATTTGAAATTATGGAGCAAGCATTAAGCCAAGCCAAAGAAGGAAGAATTCATATCTTGGGAGAAATGAATAAAGCATTATCAGCTTCACGATCTGATGTTGGAAAACATACTCCAAAAATGGAACAAGTTAATGTAGATAAAAAAGACATTGCTGCTGTGATTGGAAAAGGTGGTGCAACTATCAGAGAAATTGTTGAAAAATCAGGTGCAAAAGTAGATGTAAATGATGAAGGTGTGGTAACAGTTGCTGCTCCAGATGAAGAGTCTAGAAACATTGCGATGCAAATGATTAAAGACATTACTGCCAAAGCTGAATTAAACAAAATTTATTCAGGTAAAGTGATGAAGATTATGGAATTTGGTGCATTTGTAAATTTTTTAGGAAAACAAGACGGACTTGTTCATATCTCAGAACTAGCAGATAAAAGAGTTGCTAAAGTAACTGATGTTGTCAAAGAAGGTGACGAGGTAAAAGTTAAAGTAATTGGTTTCGATAGAGGTAAAGTTAAACTTTCTATGAAACAAGCTGCTGAATAATTAATAAATTAAATTTTAATTTTAAACCCCTGGAATGAGAGTTCTGGGGGTTTTTTTAAATAAAGTTAATTAAAATTAGGTAATATTCTTTGGATTGGGCATTCCAACCTTGTTATATCCAGCATCTACATAGTGAATTTCACCTGTAACACCATTTGCAAGGTCACTTAGTAGATATAATGCTGAATTTCCAACATCATGGATATCTACATTTCTCTTTAGGAAAGAATGGTCTTCATTCCATTTATATAAGAATTTTGCATCTCCAATTGCAGAGGCAGCCAATGTCTTGATAGGTCCAGCACTTATAGCATTTACTCTCATACCTTTAGCGCCCAAATCCCTAGCTAAGTATTTAACACTAGCTTCTAAAGCTGATTTACAAACACCCATTACATTATAATTTGGAATAGCTTTAGTAGACTCGTAAGTTAAAGTGAGCAAGCTTCCATCTTGTTTCATTACTTTTGAAGCTTCCTTAGCTACTTCAGTAAATGAAAAACAAGAAATTAACATACTTCTTAAAAAATTTTCTCTTGTCGTATTTAAATATTCACCTGATAACTCTGATTTATCTGAAAAAGCGACTGCATGAACTACAAAATCAATTTCACCCCATTGAGATTTGATATCTTCAAATAGTTTTATCACTTCATCTTTTTTTTCGACATCACAACTAAATGTGACATTTGAATTTAATTTTTCTGCTAAAGGAACTACTCTTTTTTTAAGTGCATCACCTAGATAAGTAAATGCTAGTTCGGCTCCAGCTTCTGAAAGTTTTTGAGAAATACCCCAGGCAATAGATCTTTCATTAGCAACGCCCATGATCAATCCTTTTTTACCTTTCATTAAACTCATAAATTAAACCTTCTCAAAAATTAAAGCAGCATTAGTTCCACCAAAACCAAAGCTATTTGACATCACAGTATTTAAAGTTACTCCCATTTCAGTTTTTGCAACGATAGGAAACTTTTTAGCATCATCATCCATATCTGTGATATTTGCTGATCCTGTCATGAAATTATTTTTCATCATTATCAAACAATATATGGCTTCATGCACTGAAGCTGCCCCCAAAGGATGACCCGATAAAGATTTTGTTGAACTTATTCTCGGAATATCTTCTCCAAAAGTTTCTTTGATAGCATTAAGTTCAGTTATATCTCCAACTGGAGTAGATGTTCCATGAGTATTAATGTAATCAATTTTATTTTTTGCAGTTGCCATTGCCATTTTCATACATCTAACAGCACCTTCACCTGATGGTGCCACCATGTCATATCCATCTGAAGTTGCTCCATAACCAGTTAATTCTGCGTATATTTTAGCCCCCCTAGCTTTAGCATGTTCGTATTCCTCTAATACTAACACTCCACCACCCCCAGCAATTACAAAACCATCTCTAGTTTTATCGTATGCTCTGGATGCTGTCTCGGGAGTAGTATTATATTTTGATGACAAAGCTGTCATGGCATCAAACATTGCAGTCATCGCCCAATGAAGTTCCTCACTTCCTCCCGCAAACACTATATCTTGTTTGCCCATCTGAATAAGTTCCATGGAGTTTCCAATGCAGTGTCCACTCGTAGCACAAGCAGAGCTCATTGTATAATTAGTTCCTTTAATTTTGAATGGAACAGCCAGAGTTGCTGAAGCAGTACTTGCCATTGTTCTTGGAACAATAAAAGGTCCCATTAATTTTGGTGTTTTAGCTCTTGTTTTATCTGCTGCTAAAATAACATTTTCTATTGAGGGACCACCAGAACCCATAACTATTCCAGTTTTAAAATTACTTATTTCACTTTCTTCAAGCCCGGAGTCTACAATTGCTTCTTTCATTGCTATATAATTGTAAGCTGAGCCAGAACCCATAAATCGAATTGTTTTTCTATCGATATAATCCTCTAGTTTTATATTTGGTTTACCATGAACATGGCTTTTAAGGTTATGCTCTTTATATTCATCAGAATAAGAAATTCCTGATTTTGAATTTAAAAGCGATTGATAAACTTCTTCTTGGTTGTTTCCTAAACAAGAAACAATTCCTAAACCAGTTACAACTACTCTTCTCATTATTTAAATAAACCTACTTTCAGACTATCTGCAGAATAAATTTTTTTATCATCCGCAAAAACTATACCATTCGCTAGACCTACAGTAGTTCCTCCAGGTGATAAAATTTTTTTCATATCTATTTCATATCTAACAGTATTAATATTTTGCAAAACTTCACCAGTAAATTTTACCGTACCAACTCCTAGTGCCCGTCCTTTCCCAGGATTTCCAATCCATCCAAGAAAAAAACCAACCAATTGCCACATAGCATCAAGACCAAGACATCCAGGCATTACAGGATCTTGTTTGAAGTGACAGTCAAAAAACCAAAGATTTTTTTTTATGTCTAATTCAGCTTTCAATGAACCTTTTTTATAATAACCCTTGTCAGCGTTAATTTCAGTAATTCTATCAAACATTAGCATTGGTGGAAGAGGTAATTTAGCATTACCTGGACCAAATAATTTACCTTCAGCACAATTGATAAGTTCATCATAAGAGTAAGAGTTTTTTTTCATAGTTTTGGTACTCTTATTTACTTGATTTTGTGATCATATAATATAGTTTTAATATTACTTTAGAATAATTATAAATAACAATATAGCTAAAAAGTGAAATATATAGATAAATTAAGAAACTCTGGATTAAGGCCAACTAAACAGAGGCTTCAAATATGTGAAGTTTTGTTTGATACTGAGAAAACATTTCATTTTACAATTAACGATTTAGAAAAAAAAATTAAAAAACAAGTGAGTAATAAAATATCACTAGCAACAATTTACAATACTGTTCATGCATTCGAAAAAAAAGGATATTTAAAACAAATTCCTATTAATTCAAATCAAACTTATTTTGATACAAATATTTCAGATCATCATCATTTTTATGATTTGAAGGATGAAAAATTAATTGATTTAGAACATTCAGATGTTGGTCCGATAAATATTCTTAAAAAAATTGATGGAAAAAAAATTAAATCTGTTGAAGTCTTAGTAAAATTAGAGGATTAATTTTTTTAAAAATTTGCTCAGCGTCATTTTTAATCAATTAATATACTTTTAATTAATTGACACCTTTTTAGAATCATTATAAACTAGCAATATTGAACTAATTTAAGGGGAACATTATGAGCACTGAAAATTTTAAAAATAAATCTTTTAAAGCAAATCAATTAAGTAAATGCCCTTTCACAGGTGCAGGAACACCAGCAAAATTTTCAGCCGGAAAAGGACAAACAAATAGAGACTTTTGGCCTAATAGTTTAAATTTAAAAATTCTAAGTCAGCACTCTAATTTATCCAATCCAATGGATAAAAAATTTAATTATTCAAAAGAATTTAAAAAACTTAACTTCAATGCTCTTAAAAAAGATTTAAAAAAATTAATGACTGACTCACAAGAGTGGTGGCCAGCAGATTATGGTCATTATGGTCCGTTATTTATTAGACTTGCATGGCATGCTGCAGGTACGTATAGAACTGGTGATGGCAGAGGTGGAGCTGGAACTGGAAATCAAAGATTTGCACCACTAAATTCTTGGCCTGATAATGTTAATTTAGATAAAGCAAGACTTCTTTTATGGCCGATTAAAAAAAAATATGGAAAAAAAATATCTTGGGCAGATTTATTTATTTTGGTTGGTAATGTTGCATTAGACTCTATGGGATTTAAAACATTTGGTTTTGGTGCCGGAAGGGTGGATATCTGGGAACCAGAGGATGATATTTACTGGGGTTCTGAAAAAGAGATGTTAGACGTAAAAAGATACAGTGGAAAAAGAGATTTAGAGCAGCCACTAGGAGCTTCACACATGGGACTAATTTATGTAAATCCACAAGGACCAGATGCAAATCCTGATCCATTTTTAGCAGCACATGACATTAGAGAAACATTTGGAAGAATGGCAATGAATGATTATGAAACTGCAGCATTAGTTGCTGGAGGTCATACATTTGGCAAATCACATGGAGCAGCCCCAGAGTCTCATAAAGGCCCTGATCCAGAAGCTTCAAAAATTCAAGATCAAGCAACTGGATGGAATAGTGGTTATAAATCAGGAAAAGGTGTCGATACAATAAGTAGTGGTATTGAAGGTGCTTGGACTCAAAATCCTACAAAATGGGACATGGGTTATTTAGATTGTTTATATGGTCATGATTGGGAACTTACAAAGAGTCCAGCAGGCGCTCATCAATGGACTCCAAAGAAAAATGGTCAAAAAATTAAAATGGTGCCTGATGCACACCAAAAAGGTGTTCTTCATCCACCAATGATGCAAACAACAGATATATCAATGAAAGTTGACCCAAGTTATGGACCAATAACAAAGCATTTTCATCAAAACCCTAAAGAGTTTCACGATGCATTTGCTCGAGCATGGTTTAAATTAACTCATAGAGATATGGGTCCAAGAGTTTGTTACTTGGGTAGTGAAGTTCCAAAAGAGCAACTAATTTGGCAAGATCCAATTGATAAACCAAAGTACAAACTTAAATCAAAAGATATAAAAGATTTAAAAAACAAAATTTCTAAATCAAAAATACCATTATCAGATTTAGTTTCTACTGCGTGGGCATCTGCTTCAACTTTTAGAGGATCAGATAAAAGAGGTGGTGCTAATGGTGCAAGAATAATGCTAGAGCCACAAAAAAGCTGGGCTGTGAATAATCCTAAGAAATTATCAACTGTGGTTAAAGCTTTAAATAAAATTAAAGATCAATTTGATAATAAAAAAAAAATTGTATCAATGGCAGACTTAATTGTCTTAGCAGGTGGTGTTGGTATTGAGATGGCTGCTAAAAAAGCAGGTCATAAAGTTAACGTCCCATTTTCATCAGGTAGAGGAGATGCAAGACAAGATCAGACTGATATTCATTCTTTTGGTCTTCTTGAGCCTCAGGCAGATGGTTTTAGAAACTATCTAAATGGTGGAACTTCAACTGTTTCAGCGGAGGAAAAATTGGTTGATAAAGCACAACTAATGGGTTTGACTGCACCAGAAATGACAGCACTTATAGGTGGTATGAGAGTTTTAAATACTAATTATGATGGTTCGAATTATGGTGTTTTTACTAAAAAACCTGGTTCTCTTACCAACGATTACTTCGTAAATCTATTAGATATGAACACTACATGGAAAGAGGAAGATAAATCAGAGCAAACATTTGTTGGAAAAGATAGAAAAACTCAAAAAACTAAATGGAAAGCAACAAGAGTTGATTTGATTTTTGGTTCAAATTCTCAACTAAGAGCTCTTGCAGAAGTTTATGCCTGTGAGGACTCAAGTGAAAAATTTGTTAATGATTTTATAGCTGCGTGGGTAAAAGTTATGAATTCCGATCGATTTGATTTGAAATTAAATTAAATTTGAAAAAAAGATAAAGTTATATGGCAACAGCAAATTTTGAGGATTTTTACGAAGTTCCAAATCTAAATTTTGACATTTCAAAGTTAAAAGATGATTTAGATAAAATTTTGAAATTAAAAAAATTTAATACACCAGGTGTTACACATTTTGGCGCTATTCCATTAAACCAAATTCCGAACGATAAGAGCTCGATTGAAGGGAGCAATATAAGAGGAAAATATTGGACAATTGCAGATGAAACTGGAAAAGAGGTTTCAAGAGATGTTGATATAGATGAGTCAAAATATACACAATTAATACCTGAATTTGAAAATACATACTTTGCGGAAGTTTATAAAGTTCTAAGCAAGAGATTTAAATTGGGAAGGGTTAGGCTCTTATTAAAAGAGCCTAGATCAACTTTGAGTTGGCATAAAGATCCAGAATGCAGACTTCATGTGCCTATAATAACAAACAAAGGGTGTTCAATGGTTATAGAGAATGTTGCTAAACATTTACCCGCAGATG
The DNA here is from genome assembly GCA_902578775.1 of uncultured Pelagibacteraceae bacterium. Lineage (GTDB taxonomy): Bacteria > Pseudomonadota > Alphaproteobacteria > Pelagibacterales > Pelagibacteraceae > Pelagibacter. The sequence continues at coordinate 110,382 of CACHEF010000004.1, read as the reverse complement.
GTAAAGTTTGGATTACAAATAACACTAAATATCATAATTTCTTTAATGGAGGTGAACAGGCTAGAATACACCTTGTGGCTTGTGTTCTTGAGAGTCCTTTTAAAAACTGATGGAAATTACTAAAGGCATATTTCAAGCATCCCAAAATATTTATCAAAATAATAAAGGGTCTTTACTTAGAACTGTAATTTATACAATTGGGCACTTTGCAATTGCGATCACAGTTTTAATGATAGTAGCAGATGTTTCTTTTAAAATTGCTTTAACCGATGCCATTGTTGAGCCAATTGCAAATTCGATTTGGTATTTTATTTTAGATAAATGGTGGACAAGTAAATCTAAAAAATAATTTGACCGAATAACTATAAAAAAAGCAATTAGTAATCATTCGCAAAAAAATTTCGATAATAATAATCATTCGCATAAATAATAATTGAAATAAGTTTATTTATGATTAATTTTTTAGCATGCAAACAGAAAATCATAATTGTAAAAAATGTGGATTAACAATTTCTTCAACTTGTTCAAAGTGTGATAGAGTTGTAGATGTGGAAGTTCTTGATGATGGTTGTATTGTACAAAAAACAAAATGTGGAGAATGTGCTAATACACCTGTTGTAAAAGATATTTGTGCCCAACAAAAATAGTTAAATCCATTTTTTCAGAAAGGCATAACGGGTTAATTAATTTTACCCCAGATGTTCTTATTTTTTATCCATCCACTAAATCTTTTCGTCTTTATTTTACACCAATTTTTTTCACATTTTTGAATAATCAATACTCTTCCTTTTTTTATTTTAGCCAAAGGTTTAGAAAAGTTAGATGGTTTTTTAAATAAAATTTTATCTTCTAAGGGAATTATTGAATTTATTTTTTTTAATTGAGATACATGGATCCACCCACTATTCTTTTTATGATCAATAATCCTTCTAAAGTTTTCTTTTTTATCAATTTGTTTAATAGGTAAGTCAATTTTCTTATAGATATATTTAATTGGTGATTCAAGACTTGGTCCGTATCTAACATTAACTTTGTTCTTTTTTAAAGAGAGAAAAATATCCTCAGCAATAGCTATTGAAAAAAAATAAAAATAAAAAAAAATTATTAAAACTTTTTTAATCATTTTTTAATTTTGTTTAATTTTACTTTTCTAAAATTTAAGTTTAGTAAGTCTAAAATTAAAATATAGCCATTAAGGTTTTTACCAATATTTAAAATTTTTTTCAAAATTTCATTGGCTTGGATAGTGCCGATTATACCAGCAACTGTTCCTAAAATTCCTTCATACTCGCAATTTAATATATCATCTGAAATTTTCTCATCTTGAAAAAAATTTCTTATACATGGGGTATTTTTATCTTTAAAATCAAAAGTGAAAACATGTCCATCAAATTTACTAATAGCTCCTGATACTAAAAATTTCTTAGACATTTTACAAAAATCATTTACTAAAAATTTGGTCTTAAAATTGTCTGAACCATCCACAACATAATCATATTTTTTTATAATATTTTTATAATTATTTTGGTTTAGTCTTATTTTATAACAATTAACTTGAGTTTTAGAATTTATTTTCTTTAACTTTTTTTTTGCTGCTTTAACTTTTGATTTTTTTAAGTCATCAATGTCATAAAGACTTTGACGATGAATATTTGATAAATCAACGTTGTCAGAGTCAATGATACCTATTGATCCAACACCAGCTCTTGTTAAAAATTCTGCGATAGGACACCCTAAACCTCCCATACCAATAATTAGCACTTTAGATTGGATAATTTTTTTTTGGCCTGCCGCACCAATATTTTTTAAGATAATTTGTCTCGAAAATCTTTCTATTTGATTTTTATTTAGTTTTAAATTCATTTACCTGTTGAACCAAATCCTCCTTCTCCCCTTATTGTTTCAGGCAAATCTTCTGTCTCTTCTAATTCCATTTTAACAACAGGCGCTAATATCATCTGGGCTATTCTATCTCCGTTATTAATTAGAAAATCATTTTTTCCATGATTATAAATAATTACTTTAATTTCGCCTCTATAGTCACTATCTATTGTGCCTGGTGTATTCAATACACTTATATTATTTTTGGCCGCTAATCCGGATCTTGGTCTTATTTGTAGTTCATACTTTTCAGAAAAAGCTATCGATAAACCTGTTGGTATTAAACAAGAGTTTTGAGGTTTAATTGTAATAGACGAATTAATGAAAGCCATTAAATCCATTCCTGATGCACCAGAAGTTTTATATTTTGGTAATTGGACATGAGGAGATAATTTTTTAATTAAAACTTTAACCATTAATTTATCTGGTTATTAATTCTTTCAACTATCTCCTCTGAAATTAAGGATTTATTTTTCGTAAATAATTTTTCTCTCTTTTTATTTTTATAAAAAATTGTTACTTCATTAAAATCTGAATCAAAACCAATATTTTTATTTGATACATCGTTAGCAATTATCATATCACAGTTTTTATTTGTTAATTTTTCAATTGCATTATTTTCTAAATCGTTTGTTTCTGCAGCAAAACCTATGACTAATTTTGGTCTCATTGAATTATGATTAGAAACATAATCTAAGATATCAACATTTTTTTCTAATTTTACATTTAATTCATCTTTCTTTTTAATCTTTACATTACTTCTTTTAGCAATCTTAAAATCAGCAACAGCTGCTGAAAAAATAGCAACGTCAACTGGTAAATTTTTTTGTGTTTCTTTAAACATTTGTTCTGCAGTTTCTACATTTATAAGTTTGATTTCATCATTAATTTTTAAATTTGTGGGCCCTGAAATCAAAGTTGTCTGAAAACCATTTCTTGATAATGATTTAGCGATTTCATATCCTTGTTTACCACTAGATTTATTTGAAATAAACCTTACGGGATCTATATATTCTATGGTCGGTCCAGCAGTTACTAGAGCTTTAAGCTTATTATTTTTATTAATTATAAACAGATAATCATTAACTCTATTAACTATATCTAGCGGTTCTGTCATTTTGCCTTCACCATATTCACCGCAAGCCATATCTCCTATTTCAGGGCCAATTATTTTATAGGAATAAGATTTTAAAATTTCTAGATTTTCTTTAGTAGATGGATGTTCCCACATTCTTACATTCATTGCTGGAACTAAAAAAACTGGCTTATTAGAAGCCAAAATTACAGTTGATGCTAAATCTTCAGAAGAACCTTTTGCAAGCTTTGATAAAGTATTTGCAGTAGCAGGTTCAACAAGAATTAAATCTGCCCATCTTGATAAAGCGATGTGGTCCATTTCACTTTCATTTTGAATATTGAACAAATCCTCGTAAACTTTGCCTTGTGACAAAGATATAATTGATAACGGAGTAACAAATTCTTTCGCACTTTTAGTTAGAATTGTTTTTATTTCACAACCCTTCTTTTTAAGAATTCTAATTGTTTCAAGGCTTTTGTAAGCTGAAATTCCACCACATATGATTATTAATATTTTTTTATCTTTTAAGTTTTTCATTTGGTGAATTAAAATACTAATAGGCCTATAATTACAACTGCTAAAATTCCTATTATTGATTGATTTCTAAAGGCTGTCATTTCAGATCTTTTATTATTTAAAGCTGAGTAAGAATTAGAGTTATGAGGTATTTGACCACTTGCTAAGAAAGTTAGAGCCTGATTTGCTTTATCCATGATTTCTGGCAATTCTGGCAAACGTTTAATAGCTTCACTAGTACTTTGAAGAGTTTCATTTATTGTAATTAAAGGATCTTTTGATTCTTTCAACCAACTTTCTAAAACTGGTTTAGATGTTGTCCAAATATTTGTTTCGGGATTTAATTTTCTTGCAACTCCCTCGACTACCACCATCGTTTTTTGTAACATCAATAGTTGAGGCTGTGTTTGCATATTGAATTTTTCAGTTACATCAAATAATTGTTTTAAAAGTTTCCCACCAGAAATATCTTTTACAGCTTGACCAAAAATTGGTTCTCCGATTGATCTTAATGCCTGTGCTAAGTCATCAATTGGAACTTCTTTTGGTACTAGCCCTGCTATTAAATGAACTTCAGCAACTTTTTTATAATCCCTTTGTATAAATCCAAATAAAATCTCTGCTAAAAATCTCCTACTCACTTTATCTAGACGTCCCATTATCCCAAAATCAATAGGAACAATTTGACCATTTTTATCTACAAATATATTTCCTTGATGCATGTCTGCATGAAAAAAACCATCTCTGACAGCGTGTCTCAAAAAATGTTGAATAATATCCTCCGCTATCTTATTTGTATCAATATTTTGTTTTTTAAGTTTTTCAGTTTCTCTAATTGAAACACCTTCTATCCAATCTAACGTCATCACATTTTCACTTGTAAAATTCCAATAAATTTGGGGAACTTTAAAACCTGCATCATTTTTAGTATTTTCTGAATATTCATTAGCTGCTGCAGCTTCAAATCTCAGGTCCATTTCTAAATTAGTTATTTCTTTTAGTAAAAAAACAACATCAACTAATTTTAATCTTTTAGTTTTTTTAATTAAAGACTCGATCAAAAAAGCAAATAACATTATTGCATCAATTTCCTCATTAAAAATTTTTTTTATATCTGGTCTTAAAATTTTTATTGCCACATCTTTTATAATTCCATTGTCATTTATTTGTGCTTTATGTACTTGGGCTATTGAAGCTGCAGCCACAGGTTCACTCAAATCGATTATTGAATTGAAAGTATCCTCCCCAAGATCTTTTTTAATAATTTCTTTAGCTTGGTAAATTGAAAAAGGTGGAAGTTTATCTTGTAAATTTTCTAATTTTTTCGATAATTTATCTCCTATTATATCAGGTCGTGTTGCTAAAAATTGTCCAAGTTTTATAAAAGTTGTTCCCATTGACTCAAGTGAACTTGACAATCTTTCACCTTCATCCTGGTTAATGTTAATTTGTTCTTTTTTAGAAAAAGAAATAGCTAAAATTTTAAATAATATTTTAATAATGAAAGGGGGTTTTTGAAATTTTGAAGTTATTTTTAAAATATCTGATTTTGCAACTTTTCTCCCAAGTCTGAATAGTGTAATTAATTTCTTAAGCATTAGAATTTCCAGCCGCTATGAATAGAGACAATTCCACCAGATAAATTACGGTATGTGCATTTTTTAAATTTATTTTCTTTCATGATCGAAATCAATTCTTCCTGATTGACAAAATTTTCAATACTTTTTACCAAGTATTCATAAGGTTCTTTTTCTCCAACCACTATATTTCCAATAAAAGGTATTAGTTTAGAATAATTTTTATAAATATAGTTTAAGTTTGAATTCATTATTTTTGAAAATTCTAAGCATAAAAAACGTCCGCCAGGCTTTAAGACTCTATAAGCCTCTGAAATGGATTTACTTATGTCTTTAGTATTTCTTAAGCCAAAACTAATAGTATAATAATCAAAAGAATTATCTAAGGCAGGAAGTTTTTCTGCATTAGCTATAATCCAATTAATATTTTTATATTTAAAAAGTTTTTTTTTTCCTTTGGTAATCATTCCTTTATTAGGATCTATACATAATATATTTGCAGTAGATTTTGTGTTCTCTAAAAATAATTTTCCTATATCTCCAGTACCACATGCAACATCAATTAAGCTACTATTTAAAGATGGATTCATCATATTAATTAAGTTCTTTTTCCAAATTCTATGAATTCCTAATGACATAAAGTCATTCATTAGATCATATTTGTTATAAACTCTGTCAAATACACTTTGAACAAGCCCTTTTTTATTTTGAAGATATTGTTGCATAAATAGTTTTATACAATCAATATAGTGACAAATGCCAGAATTACCAGAAGTAGAAATAGTAAGACAATCTTTAGATAAAAAAATTCGACAAAAAAAGGTTAAAAAAGTTATTATACGAAATAAGAATTTAAGATTTAAGATTCCCTATATTTTTAAAAAATTTCTTGAAAATAAGATAATCAATAAAGTCTCAAGATTTTCAAAATATATAATTGTTCATCTCTCAAATAATGAGTTTTGCCTAATACATTTAGGAATGTCAGGCACTATTCATTTTGATGAATTTAGGAAGAAAAATAATTTTACGAATTTAAGTTTTTATAGCTCTCCATTTCTTCCAAAAAAACATAACCATGTAGAAATAATATTTGATGATTTTAGAATTATCTATAATGATCCAAGGCGCTTTGGTTTTTTTCAAATTATTAAAAACTCAAAGGTTTTAGAAAAAAGATTTCTTCATTTAGGACCAGAACCATTTGAAAAAAAATTCAATCTTAAATACTTTTTACAATTTATAAGGGATAAAAAAAAAACTATAAAAGATCTTTTGATTGATCAAAAATTTGTTTCTGGAATAGGAAATATCTATGCAAATGAAATATTATTCATAAGCAAAGTAGATCCCCAAAAAAAAATTAAATTATTAAGTAAAAAAGAATGTATTAAAATAATATCAAATTCAAAAAAGGTTCTTTTAGATGCAATTAAGAAGGGTGGTTCTAGCATAAGAAATTTTAAAAATACAGATGGTATTCAAGGCAGTTTTCAGGATAATTTTAAAGTTTATCACAGAGAAGGAATGAATTGTAAAAGATTGAATTGTAATGGTAAGATTATAAAAAAAATAATTACTAACAGATCAACTTTTTTTTGTAAATTCTGTCAAAATTAAACAATTATTTGATTGACCCATATTAATTCTCAAGTTATACCCCTGCGCATATGGCCAACACAAAATCAGCAATTAAAAGAATAAGAAGAATATCTAGACAAACAGTGGTTAATAAAGCTAGAAAAAGCAGATACAGAAATGCTTTAAAAAAAATGAACCTCTTAATTGAGGATAAGAAAAAAAGTGAGGCTTTAAAGTTCTTGCCTAAATTGAATTCTGAGTTGATGAAGATTGCAAAAACTGGAATTATAAAGAAACAGAATGCATCTAGGAATGTTTCTAGAATTACTAGAAAAATTGCCTCTTTGTAATTTTTTCACCTGTAGTTGAATCAACCATAATGATACGCATTATGTATGCTTTAAAAAAACATATTCACAATATTTAGATTTAGTAAATTTATTCGAGTAAATACTCATCAAGAATATTTTTTAAATAAAGATACACAAAAAAAATTATTGTCAAAGAATTTTTTTAAAATTACTAATTTTTTCACAATCCTAGATTTAATTTATTTTTAAAAATTTTAAATTATTTGTTGCAAAAAAAATAATTATAGTTCTTACTTAACTCTTCCCAACAAAATGAATAACTCAGTAAGAAATAAAGATTTAAAGCACCAAGAACTGGATTGGGCTAAAATTCAAATCCAGATGAATGATAAACTTGGTGTTGATATATATGAGAGTTGGTTAAAAAAAATTAATTTTGTTGAAGAGTTTAATAATTATATATTACTAACAGTTCCAACAAGATTTATAAGAGACTGGATTACATCAAGATATTTAGATCAAATTTTGCAAATTATTAAAAGCTATAAAAAAGATATTATTAGAATTGAATTTAAAATTGCAGATCTAAAAAAGAACAAAGAAGATAAAAAAGGTGATGAAATTCAAAATAATGATAGTCAAAAGAATGTATCTTTTATTAAAGACTCATATCTTCAATATAATCGAATAGATTCCAATAAAAGATTTGATAATTTTCTTACAGGCTCGAGTAATAAATTAGCTTATGAAGCTTCTATTAAAGTTTCAGAAAATATATCTCATTATAATCCACTTTATATTTATGGTGGCGTTGGGATAGGAAAGACACATTTACTTAATTCTATCGGCCTAGAACTAAAGAAAAATAACAAGGTGATGTTTATTTCTGCAGAAAGATTCATGTATCAATTTGTTAAATCTATCAAATCAAATGACATGGTAAAATTTAAAGAGTACTTTAGAAATACAGATATACTATTAATTGATGATATTCAGTTTATGAATGGGAAAGAAGCAATGCAAGAGGAATTTTTTCATACTTTTAACGCATTACTTGATAAAGGATCTCAAATAATAGTTTCAGCAGATAGAGCTCCAAATAAATTATCTAGAATTCAAGAAAGAATTAAATCTAGATTTTCTGGAGGATTAGTAGTTGATATTCAAAAGCCTGATTATGAGCTAAGAAAAAAAATTGTTGAACAAAAAATTGATGAATTAAACAAACTTTATCCTGAGCAAATTTGTATTTCTAAAGAAATTCAAAATTTTATTAGTGCAGAAATTACAACAAGTATAAGAGAATTATTAGGGGCAATTAATAGAATTGTCTCTTTTTCAAGAATTTATAATAAAGTACCGAATTTAGCAGAAACTAAAGTTGTATTAAAAGATCTTTTAAATATTACTGAAAATAAAGTTACAATAGATCTAATTCAAACATTAGTTTGTAAATTTTTTAAAATTAGTAAAAATGAAATGTTGTCCTCTAGAAGATCAAGATATCTTGTTAGACCAAGACAAACGGCAATATACTTAACAAAGATTTTAACTTCAAAATCGCTTCCAGAAATAGGAAGGGAATTCTCTAACAGAGATCATACGACTATTATTCATTCAGTTAAAACAATTGAAAAATTAAAAGAAAAAGATTCTCAAATGGTGGAAAATATAAATAAATTAAAAAATCAAATATTATATAATAATAAAGAAAATGAAATTTAATGTTAATCAGCAAGATTTTCAAGAAGCTCTAGGCTATTGTCAAGGAGTAATAGAGAAAAGGAGCACTCTTCCAATATTATCAAATGTTTTATTACATGCAGATAATTCTCAATTAACAATTACAGCAACTGATCTCGATTTAATATTTGTACATCAAATAAAAAATATTGAAGTTTTTGAAGAGGGAAAAACTACAACAGTTTCTTCTACGATTTATGATATAGTAAGAAAATTTCCTTCTGGAAAAAAAATAAATCTATCATTATCAGATAAAAATAAACTTCAAATAGAATCTGAAAAATCTAATTTTAATCTTAATTGTATCAGTCCTTCAGAATTTCCTCTAACAGATGAAAATTTTAATGAAAATGAGTTTATAATGAATTCTAAAAATTTATTAAAACTTTTAAATAAATGTAAATTTTCAGTTTCAAATGATGAAACAAGACATTATTTAAGTGGAATATATTTTCACCAAACAGAAGTTGAGGATAAAAACTATTTAACAGCTGTTGCAACTGATAGCCATAGAATGTCAATTTCAAAAATAAGACTTGATAAACGAATAAGTTTTGAACCAGTTATCTTACCAAAAAAAACAATATTTCAACTAGTATCTCTTTTAGATAATTATGATGGTGACGTTAAAATATCTAATGTTAAATCAAAAATAAAATTTGAGTTGAGAAATAGTATTTTGATTTCAAAATTAATTGATGGAAAATTTCCAAATTATATTCAAGTAATACCAAAAAATAATCAAAAAAAACTTGAGATTGACCTTAAATTATTTTTAGGTTCAGTTGATCGAGTAGCATCAGTATCATTAGATAAGAAAGACGGTGTTAAGTTTAATTTAAGTAAAGATACTCTAGGTCTTTCCGTAAATAATACTAATAGTGGAGATGGAAATGAAATATTAAGTGTAAAATTTGATCATGATTTAGAAATAAGTTTTAATTCAAGATATCTAATTGATGTAGCATCTCAGCTAGATGGTGAAAAAATAGAAATATATTTTAATGATACTGGATCTCCAGCATTAATTAAAGATCCAGGAGATTTTGACAGTATATATGTTGTCATGCCTATGAAAGGTTAATTTATATTGTTTAGTTCAGTATAAATTTTATTTTCCAAGATACTTATAAAATCATTTTTTTCCTTTCCAAACTCTATAATTGGTAAAATTGATATAGTAATTTCTTTATTTAAATTTTTTGGTCCTTTTTTTGGCCAAACATGACCAGAGTTTATTGCAACAGGTTGACAAGAAATTTTTAGTTCTTCATAAATCCTTGCAGCACCTTTTTTAAATGGAGGCCTTTCATCTGGCTTAACTCTTGTACCTTGAGGAAAAATTATCAAAGGCCTCTGTGTATTATTAACTATGTCTTTAATATTTTCAAAAAAACCCAAATTATCTTTAGTTACCTGATCTCTCTTTATAGATATTGAACCAATCTTTTTCAAATACCATCCGAAAATCGGTATTAACAAAAGTTCTTTTTTTAAAATAAATATAGGTGAATTAAAAATTGTTTGAAGATAAAAGGTTTCAAACATTGATTGATGAGATGCTGCAATAAAAAATTTTTCTTTATTAATAATATTTTCTTTACCTAAAATTATTATTTTAACTGATAAAATTGTTTTAAGACAGAAGCCTGCCCAGTAACCCATAATTTTACCTCCAATTAAAACTATTCTTTGAGGTAATAAAAGTGAAGGTAAAAAAATAATTGAAATTAAAATAATTCCTGAAAAAAAAATTATAGAAAATATTTTACTTCTTAACATTAGTTTTGATGTTACATTAAATCAGATATTTTTTGTCTTTTGCTCAATATCTGAATTTTTGATTTCTTAATCAACACTTCAAGAGGTTTTGGTCTTACATTATAATTTGATGATAAAGATATTCCATACGCTCCAACATCACAAATAATCAGATAATCCTTTTCATTTAGTTTTTGATAATTCTTAACAGTCGCAAAAGTGTCTGTGCTTTCACATACAGGCCCAACAAATTCATAAATTTTCTTTGATTTTTTTTTAATTCTCTTTAGTGGAATTATTTTATGTTTTGCACCATACAAAGCTGGCCTCATCAAATCATTCATTGCAGCATCTAAAATTACAAAATCTTTTTTAAAGCCCTCTTTAATGTATATGATCTTTGTTATCAAAACAGCTGTATTGCCTATTATTGATCTTCCTGGTTCAAATATAATTTTACAATTATTAATTTTTAAAAATTTTTCTATATCTCGAGAATATTTCTTTAAGTCTAGTTTAGAATTATTATGATCATAATCAATACCCATTCCACCACCAAGATCTATATATTCAAATTTATAATTAGATAGTTTAATAACTCTATTCACTACTTTAAGCATATTTTGATAAGGCTTATGATTGAGTATTTGACTTCCAATATGAACACTTAAGCATTTTAAATTCATATTTTTTGATTTTTTTACTATGTTGATTAATTTTAAAAATACTTTTTGGTCTACACCAAATTTATTTTCTTTTTTACCAGTTGATATTTGAGTCAAAGTTTTTGCATCAGTATTGGGGTTTAACCTAATACCTACATCAACAATTTTCTTTTTTTTCTTAGCAATTTTTTCGATCTCTAATATTTCACTTTTAGATTCTGCATTTATTAAAAGTATGTTTTTACTTATTGCATATTCTATTTCCTCACTAATTTTACCAACTCCTGAAAATACAATCTTTTTCGGCTTGATCCCCGCCTTAAGTACTTTCATTAGTTCACCACCAGATACTACGTCTGCGCCTAGATTATTTTTTTTAATTTCTTTTAATAATTTTAAATTTGAGTTTGCTTTTACAGCATAACAAATTAAAGGATTTATTTTTTTAAAATGTTTTTTTAGATTTTGAATATTTTCTTTAATCTTTTTTAAAGAATAACAATAAATTGGAGTTTTATATTTTTTGGTAATTGAGCTTATATCAAAACGATCTATTTTAAGTTTGTTTTTTTTATAAATCATGAAAAGTGAGTTATTTGTAAACTTGTCTTTTCTGAATTTTGATTTTCTTCTTTGTAAACAGGATCTCCTTTTTTACCACAAGATGAAATTAAAATTGTTAAAAATATTAATATATAAATTTTTTTTATCATTTATTTTTTTTATATTTCATTATCATTCTTTTTACATTTTCAAAAGATGTTCCTCCATAAGACTTTTTTGAATTTATTGAGTTTTTTAAATTAAAAACTTTTAAAACCTCACTAGTAAGTTTTGGTTCAATTTTTTTCAAATCATCAATTTTAAGTTCTTTCAATTTCTTTTTTTTCTTTTCAGCCATATTTACTATTTCTGCTGTTTTTTGATATGCTTTTCTAAATGACATAGAATGATATTTTACTAAATAATCAGCAAGATCAGTTGCAGTAACATAACCTGAGTCTGCTAGTTCAAACATTTTTTCTTTATTAGGAGAAATATTTTTTAAGATTTCATCAAATATTTTTAAACTGTTGATTAAAATATCATATGATTTAAAAACTATCTCTTTGTCATCTTGCATATCCTTAAAGTAAGAAAGTGGTAATCCTTTTAGAATTGCTAACATTGAAAAAAGATTCCCAAATGTTAAACTAGATTTACCTCTTAAATATTCTAATAAATCAGGATTCTTTTTTTGGGGCATTATTGAAGACCCAGTTACAATCTTGTCTGAAAGTTGAATTAAGTTGAAACCATCTGAATTCCAAATAATTAATTCCTCTGCAATCCTTGAGATATGCATTGAGCAGACAGCAACTGAAAAAAGAAAATCTAATACAAAGTCTCTATCAGAAACAGTATCTATAGAATTGTTGGTGGGATGACTGAAGCCAAGTTTTTTTGATGTATAGTGTCTATCTATATTAAATGAAGTTCCAGACAATGCAGCTACTCCAAGTGGACATTCATTTAAATTTTCAATATTATTGCTTAATCTTTTTTTGTCTCTTTTAAAAATTTCTATGTAAGCCATAAAATAATGAGCCAAAGAGATTGGTTGTGCATTTTTTAAATGTGTTAAACCTGGCATAACTGTCTCGATATTCTTTTCTGCAAGTTTGAGAGTTGATTTTATGATTTTTTCTAAGTTATTATCAATTTCCTTATTTGCTGATTTAATCCACATTTTAAAATCAGTGATAACTTGATCATTCCTTGATCTGGCAGTATGAATATAACCAGCGTCTTCCCCTATAATTTGAAAAAGTTTTTTTTCAATATTCATATGAATATCTTCATATTCTTTATTAAATTCAAAATTATTTTTTGAAATTTCTTTTTCTATTTTTTTTAAACCATAAATAATTTTATTTTTGATTTTGAATGATATTATTTTTTGTTTAAATAGCATTTCAACATGTACAATTGAACCCAGGATATCTTCTTTGTATAATCTTTTATCTATTTCAATTGAGCTTCCAACTTTTTCAAAAAATTTAGATGTTTTTTTTTTAATTCTTGTATTCCAAATTGCTTGGTTGTTTTTATTTTTAGCCATGATAATTACTTATACCTATTAAATATGAAATTTTTAATAATATTTATACTCTTTGTTACTTCAGCAATAGCTAATGAAGTGCCAAAAATCAAAAATCTTGTTATTAATAAAGAACCTAAAATTTATGACAATATTGTTTTTTTGGATGTTAATGAAAAAATTATAAAATTATCAGATTTTAAGGGAAAATTAGTATTATTGAATTTTTGGGCCACATGGTGTGCGCCTTGTAAAGAAGAAATGCCATCACTCAATTCCTTAAAAGTTCATCCAGAATTAGATAATATAGAAATATTTCCTATCAATGTTGGAAAAGATAGTTTTGAAAAGTCAGAGAAATTTTTTAATGATCTTAATATTAATAATTTAAATATTTACTTTGATAATCCAACAACATTAGCTAGAGATTTTAGTCTTAGAGGGGTACCAACTACAATTTTTTTTGATAAAGAAAATCAGGAATTTGCAAGAGTTATTGGCTCAATTAACTTTGAAGATGAGCAGTTTATTCAATGGATTAAAAATTATAATTAATCTTTGAAAAAATATGCAAAAACTACAAGAAGAATTATTGCAACAAACTGTAACAAAACTCTTAGCTGCATTAATTTGTTAGAATATTTTTTACTAGTACTCCCTCCCTTAAACAAAGTCCCTATACCAAGTATTAATACGACACCAACTGCAATTAATAATACAATGGATAAAATTTTAACAAATATTCCTGTAAACATATTTATATTGTAAAGTGTTTTTAAAAATAAAAAACAAATTAAACTTATTATGACATTTTGTCTTGAAAGCACAATTATAAAACCTGAAAAAGATAAGAATATTAACAATCTAGTCTTATTACTTCATGGTTATGGTGGAGATGGCAAAGACATAAGTACGCTTACTTTGAATTGGAAAAGACATCTGCCAAATACAATTTTTATTTGTCCGAATGGTCATGAAGTTTGTCAAATTAATCCATCAGGATATCAGTGGTTTGATCTAACAAAAGATGACCCTAATTACATTCTTAATGAGACTTTGAAGGCAGAAAAAAAGATAAATAAATTTTTGGACGAGATTAAAGAAGAGTATAATCTAGATAACAAACAAATAATTTTATCTGGTTTCAGTCAAGGATGTATGATGTCTATAAATGTTGGACTTACAGCCGAACAAGCTTACAGATGTATAGTTGGTTTTTCAGGAAAAATTATTAATATTGAGAATTTAAAAATTAGAAAAAAAAATCTCACAAGCACACTTTTAATTCATGGCGATGCGGATGATATTGTCTCACCCACACATTTATTAGAGGCAAAAGATTTTCTTTTAAGGGAAAAAGTAAATGTAGACACATATCTTATTAAAAATTGTGGTCATCATATTCCTATTGATGCATCAAGCATTGCTTTGAATTATATTTTGAAAAAAATTTAAACATTGGTAACATTGATATCATTATTAGATTGATATAAGATTTTATATATGAATGAATTTGTTGAGAAAAATATTTCGTTAGAAAAATGTCCTGCACTTGTTCTTAATGCTGATTACAGACCCTTAAGTTATTACCCACTTTCACTTTGGTCATGGCAAGATGCTATTAAATCAGTTTTTTTAGATAGAGTAATTATTGTAAGTAATTATGACCGTCAAGTAAGAAGTCCATCTTTTGAAATGAAACTGCCAAGTGTTATTGCTTTAAAGAGCTATATAGTTCCACAATCCAAACCAAGTTTTACGAGATTTAATGTTTTTTTACGTGATCGTTTTTCATGCCAATATTGTGGAAGTGGGGAAGAGCTTACGTTTGATCATTTATTACCAAGATCTAAAGGTGGAGAAACGAATTGGGATAATGTGGTAACGGCTTGCTCAACATGTAATGTAAAAAAAGGTGGTAAACTTCTTAAATTTTCAGACATGAAGCTTAACCAATATCCTTATCAGCCATCGACTGAAGATTTACATAAAAATGGTAAACATTTTCCTCCCAATTATCTTCATAAAAGCTGGATGGATTATTTGTATTGGGATGTCGAGTTAGAATCTTAAAAAGTTTTTAAATTTTTTCTGAAATATTAATTGCTATTTTTGAGCTAGTTTTAATAATTTTATCCATTATTGAATATAAACCTTTTTTGGTTGCACCTTCCTCATAAGCAATATCTTTATGATCTAATTCATCATTTCTAAATTTAGTAATTTTTTTTTTTAATTCTTTTTCCTCTGGACCCAATTGGTTAATTTGATCTAAGTAATGTTTATCTATCACCTCCTCAACAGAAGCAGTACATAACATTGCAGCTTTTTTACCTAAGAGTGTAGAACCAAATCCGAGACCAACTCCTAATAAATCCCATAAGGGCAAAAATTTTGTTGGTTTAATATTTCTTTTTCGTATCTCATTTTCAAAAAATTGGCAGTGTTCTACTTCATGAACCTTCATTTCTTCGATTTTTTTTTTTAAATCTTCATTCTTTACTAGTGTGTTTAATGCAAGTAGTTGTCCTTCATAAATTTTAACAGCTCCTCGCTCTCCCGCATGGTCTACACGAATAAACTCTTCAATTTTATTTCTTGATATCATTACTTAATAAATAAATTTTAGTCGATAATAAAAACATTAATATACTTATAATTAGATTATAAGATGTAAGCGAAAAACCAAAAATTTTAAATGCTACATCTTTGCAGCTTATTCTAAGTTCCTTGAGGGAGTTTAAAATATCCTCTTTTGTTATTAAATTTAAGTTTTTAGACTTACAAACTGTTGATTCTTCAACAAAACCTTGCTCAATACCTAAGTGATAGACTGAAATTATAATAGAAAAAGAAAAAACCAATATTAGCAAAATACTGAAAAAAATTTGATTATATCTAAAATTATAATTCAAGATTAGAATTATTATAGCAAGTCCATAGGGAATTCTTTCAATGATGCATAGGTTACACGGTTTATAACCAAAACCGTGTTCAATTATTAATGTTGATAATAAAATTGTTATGCTCAATATAAGTAAAATTATTAAATAATTATCTTTATTTAATTTAATCATAAGTTCTTACTAAGAAATAAAAAATAAAAGCAATAATTACTATAGCTATACCAGTTATGCTAAACCATTTTTGACCATATTTGTTCATATAATCGTTGAAACTATCTGCAAATTTAGATGATAAATAAGAAATTATAAAAAATCTAAGTCCTCTTGAAATAAGACTGATTAAAATAAAGACAAATAAATTAAAACTTATTAGACCACTAGCTATTGTAAAAACTTTATACGGTAATGGGGTAAAACCAGCTAAAAACAGGATTGCGAGCCAAGTATAAAAACCACTGCCTTGAGAAAGAGCATCCTTAATATCAACTACTTTGTCCTCGTAATTATAGAATTCTACAATATACATTGCAAAATCAAAAAAATAGGCTCCAATAACATAACCGAAAATTCCCCCTAACACAGAAAATATCGTAGCTATTAAAAATATTTTTATATAATCTCTTTTTTTGGCTATTGCCATTGGTGCTATCATAATATCGGGAGGAATTGGAAAAAAAGAACTTTCTACAAAAGAAATAGCCCCAAGAAAATAATTTGAGTACTTATGAGCTGCTAACTTTAAGCATTTATAATAAAGTTTAGTAAACATTTTTTTTGTTTTTAATATAATTTTAGTTCTTATACTATTTAAAAAATATTTTTTATATTAAGGGCGAATGGCGGAACTGGTAGACGCGCACGACTCAAAATCGTGTTTCGCAAGAAGTGAGAGTTCGATTCTCTCTTCGCCCACCAAAAGTTATGAAATTAAAAGAAATAAATAGTCTAGTTGAACTCTTTTTTAAAAAATTTGAACAAGTAACTTTAAATAATTTTGAAAAAAAAGAGAATATTTTTTTAATATCACTCAAAGGAAAACATAAGGGTGATAAAACATTCTCTTATTCTTGGGGAGAGACAAATAATAAAATTACAGTTTTATCGAACTATTTGAAAAGTAATATTTCTAAAGGTGATAGATGTATTTTATTATCTGAAAACAGACCTGAGTGGCTTATTTCTGATATAGCTATAATGAATGCAGGCGGAGTTACTGTTCCTCTTTTTACAACTTATTCAGAAAATGATTACAAATATATAATAAATGATTGCAAACCAAAAGTTTGTATAGTTTCAAATATTGAACAATTCAAAAAAATAAAAAATTATATTCAAGATGAAACAATTCTTATTTCGATAGAACCATTTAATCAAAATATAGTTTGCTTTAATAAAATTTTTGAAAAAGTTTTTCATGATAAATCTAATGAGCTTGATCCTATGAAAAACTTATATAATCAAAAATTGAAAAGAAATGATCTTGCTTGTATAATTTATACATCTGGCACAACAGGCAATCCTAAAGGCGTTATGCTTAGTCATGGAGGTATTTTATCCAACTGTGAAGGTGCAAAAGACATTCTAGATACATTAGTTAAAAATGAAAAACCAGTTTTTTTAACTTGGCTTCCATTATCTCACTCATATGAACACACAGTTCAATATGTACAGATATTTCTAGGAGCAAAAGTTTATTATGCTGAAAGTTTAGAAAAGTTATTACTGAATATGGCAGTCGCTCAACCTACTATTATGACAGCAGTGCCAAGATTCTACCAAAATTTATATAACAAGATTTTTTTTAATTTTTCAAAACAAACAGGATTTAAAAAAAAATTAATAGAAAGCACTATTTTGCTTGGGACAAAAAATCTGAATAATGAAAAACTAAATTTCAAGGAAAAAATTGTCAATTTTTTTTGTGAAAAATTGGTTAGAAAAAAAATTAAAAAACAATTTGGAGGTAAATTAAAAGCCTTCGTTTCTGGTGGAGGAGCTTTAGAAAAAAAAATAGGTGAATTTTTAAATTCTATAGGACTGCCAACTCTACAGGGTTATGGATTAACAGAAACCTCTCCTGTAGTAAGCTGCAATATCCCTGGAAAAATTAAGATAGAGACAGTTGGTCCACCTTTTAAAACTAATGAGATTAAGATTGCTAATGATGGAGAAATATTAGTAAGAGGTGAAAATGTTATGCTTGGATATTGGAATATGAAAAAAGAAACAGAAGAAATTATAAAAGATGGCTGGCTGCATACTGGTGATATAGGAGAAATTACAAAAGATGGGAATCTAAAGATTACAGACAGAAAAAAAGAAATTATAGTTAATATAGGTGGTGATAACATTTCACCATCAAAAATTGAAAATTTATTATGTCTAAATGAAAAAATAAAGCAAAGTTTAGTTTATGGAGATAAAAAGACTTATTTAGTAGCCTTAATTGTAAGTGAAATAGATGAAAATAAAAAAGATATTGAAGCTTATATAGAAAGATTAAATAAAAGTTTGTCATCAGTGGAAAAAGTTAAGAAATTTAAATTAATTAAAGAAGAATTTACAATTGATAATGGAATGTTAACACCAACTTTAAAACTTAAACGAAAAAAAATTTTAGAAAAATATAAACAAGATTTAGAAAAACTTTATTAATTTATTGTAAAATAACTGTTTATAAAGCGCATAAACATTAACTTTTTTTTAAATTATAAAAAAATGAATTATTTTTTATTTTAAACTTATTTTTTTTATTTTTGATTTTTTTTTAATTTAATTAAAGAATTGACATAACTTGTTTAAAAAAATAAAAATAAGTTAATAACGAATCATTTGATTCGTTTAACTAAAAAAGGGAGCTAAAGATGCCTAAGAGAAGAAAAAAAGCGGCAAAGAAAACTAAGAAAAAAGCTAAAAAGAAAAAAGCTAAAAAAAGAAGAAGAAGATAGTTACTTAGTTATCTTTACAAAAAAACGCTTCTCATAACTTTTTGTTTGAGAGGCGTTTTTTTTAATCATCAATTGGATCATTTACATCAGCATCATTTATCGGCTCTTCTGTAGGTAATTCATCTGCAGAAGTTTTAGAAGGTGTAACCGCAGCTGGGGGCTGCTGTCCTCCACCTAAATTTCTTTTTAGCGCTTTATCAAGTTTTTTTTGAGTATCCTCTAAAGAAAAACCAAGTACTATTTGGAATTCAGATAAAATTCTTTCATATGCTTTTTCGAATAATTGTCTTTCACTGTAAGATTGATCAACCATAAGGTCATCACCTTTATTTAAATCTCTTACAACTTCAGCTAATTCATAAATTTTTCCAGAAGATATTTTTGTTTCGTATTCTTGAGCTCTTCTACTCCACATTGACCTCTTAATTTTAGGTTTACTCTTTAAAATAGAGATACATTTATTAACTTGATTAATGGTTGCTAATGGTCTGAGATGAGATTGTTTATTAACAGGAACCATTCCATTTGCTTTATCTTTATCAAACTTAATAATGTAGGTTTCAACATCAATACCACCAATATTAATCTTTTTAAATTCTGTAATTTGACCAACGCCATGTTTTGGATAAACAATATAATCTTTTACTTTGTACTGTTTTTTTTCAGAATCTTGTTTTTTTACTTTTTTTATTTCCGGTTTTACCTCATTACTCTTTGATATTCTTAAATTTTCAGTTTTTTCTTCATTGTTTCGTAAAGTTTTACTTGTTGTTTTTTTGTTATCAATCTTTTTAACTTTAGATATTTTTTTGTTTAAAACTTTATTTACTTTTTTTTTTGGTAAATTTTTTTTTGTTTTTTTGCTTTTAGTTGTTTTTTTTAAAACAACTTTTTTTTTTTTATTTTTAGTAGGTTTTTTTTTAAAGGTTTTCTTTAAAATATTTTTCAAACTTATTTTGTTCATCTTTAAATTTTTCGTGATCCAATGGCGGATCTTTTTTTTCACTTATATTGGGCCAGATTTCAGAATATTGCTTATTGATTTCTAACCATTTTTCGCTGCCTGGCTCTGTATCTGCGGTGATAGCGCTAACTGGACACTCAGGCTCACAAACGCCACAATCTATACACTCATCCGGTTTAATTACAAGCATATTTTTACCTTCGTAAAAGCAATCCACCGGACACACATCAACACAGTCCGTAAGTTTACATTTGATACATTTGTCATTTACAATATATGTCATTATAAATTATCTTTCTCAATTTTATCTTTAATATCTCCCATGGTTTTACTGTCAATATAAAGTAGTCCTGCAAGTCTTCTCATTAAATTTGTCTCATAAATATCTGCATCTTTATTTGAATAGATAATTTCCCAAAGTGATTTTATTATCTTAATCTTATTTATTTCTTCAAGATTTTTAATTTCTCTTGTAAAATCTAATATTTGATTTGAGTCATTCTCACATTGTTTTGCTTTAGTCATTAAGGATTCTAAGTCATTCTTATTTGCACCAAGATTTAATAACGTTTTTCTAATAATTTCTTCTTCTTCTTTGGAGTAATTCTCATCGATTCTAGCTGCATGAATAAGTAATGCGCCAATTTTTACAAAATCGGACTCTCTATTTTTTTCTTTTTTTTTATTGGAAAACATTGATTAATTAAAGTTTAATTTTTTTAATATATTAAATGGATTTTCTTTTTTAGTATTTTTACTAAATGTTTTTTTAAATTTTTTCTTAGGAGAATACTTAAAGTATATATCTCCATTTTTTTCTATAATTTTGTAGCTCATTTTTTGTATTACTTTTTTAAAATTTTCTTTACTACAGCCTAAAAGATTCAACATTTCAGGAATTAATTTAATCTCTTTATTTTCTTCATTTCCAGAGTTAATTATTTGCACAAACAATCTTTCTAAAATATCAATCCTTATATAAAAATTATCAAATTTTTCAAACCCACAAAGTAACATGAAGTTTTTATTATTATTATTAATATCATGTATAAAATTTAAGCCGAATACTGGAGGTTTAAGTTTAAAATATTTTTGATGATAATTTTTCCATAACAAAGTTCTAATTGTTACTGGTTCCGGTTTAATCAATTTATGTAAGAAAATATGATATCTTCCAAATTTAACTCCCAGGTCTCTTAAAATTTTCCTATCGTTTTGTGCCAAATTTTTTAAATACTCAAAAACATCTTCTCTTTTAAGCACTCCATTATTTTCATATAGTTGATATGCTAAAGCTTTTATTGAAGAGTTCTTATCTTTAAGATTTTTTAAATCAATCAGGCTTCGTAAAACTGTATTTATTTTATTTTTTATCCATTTTTTTATAAATAAACTAAGTTTGAGCCTCTGATCTTGTTGAATGATGTCGTCAACTATTAACTCAAAATTTGGATTTAAATAATCATTACCCGATGTTAGTTTTGCTATTGAAAAATTATTCCAATAAATTTTAAAGTCGTTGTTAAGCTCAATTAAACCTGTATCGATTATATTCTGAATTCTTTTTTCTAATTCTGGCCCAATTGTTTGTCTTGCCGCCTTTTTTAATGATTTAATATCAGTTTCTAAAGCACCTTTTTTAAGGTCTAACTCTAATTTAAGACCATTTATTTTTCCTATAAACTGGTCATCAATCTTAACATCATTATTTTCCATAATTTCTGTTTTAAATTCCATATCTTGTTTTAAGCCTCTGGCAAGAATACTAGCTCTTTTATCAATAAAAGTTTTTGTAAGTTCCTCATGTAGTCTATCTGAAAGTTTATCTTCTAATATTTTTGTTTTTTCTATCCAATATTCTTGATTTTCAATCCAATTATTTTTATTCGAAACATATGACCAAGTTCTAACATTTGCAATTCTATTTGATAAAGAATCTACATTTCCATCCAATTTATCCAATTTCATGAGCTGCAATCTCATAAATTCGTTGGTTATTTTGCCTTTTTCACTTGATAAAAATTTAAATACATTTTCTATTACTTCATAGTGGTTTCCATAAGTTTTTTTAACGAAGTTAGGTATCTGACAACATTCCCAAAGTAAATTAAGTGTTTTGTTGTCTAAATTAATATTTTCAAAATTTTTATCTCTTAGAAAATATTTTAATGCTTTTTCATCCTCACACTCATTAATTTTTCTTAACCATTCTCGTTGTGGTTTTTCATCTAAAGATTTTATTAAACTTTGAGGATTATTAAAATTAAGATCAGAATTTCTCCAAAATAAAGTTCTAATTTCCTCAAATTTATGATTCTCTATCAAATCAACTTCATCAGAATTTATCTCTTTGCATTCACCTGTAATACCAAAACTACCATCATTAAGATATCGTCCTGCTCTTCCAGCGATTTGTCCTATCTCAGATAGGTTTAATTTTCTGAGTTTTTTACCATCAAATTTTTTTAAGTTTGAAAAATAAATATAATCTAAATCCATATTTATTCCCATTCCAATAGCATCTGTTGCAACTAAAAAATCAACATCTCCTGATTGATATAACTCTACTTGTGCATTCCTAGTTTTAGGACTCAATGAGCCCATTACGATTGCAGCACCACCTTTCTGTCTTCTAATCAATTCAGCAATTGCATAAACTTCTTCAGCGGAAAAAGCTATTATAGCAGTTTTTCTACTTATCCTTGAAATTTTTTTGTGACCTTCATACGTAAGCTTTGATAATCTTTCACGATTAATAAATTCAACATCATCATTTAATTTTGAAATAATTTTTTTAATGGTGCTAGATCCCATCAGCATTGTTAACTTATTTCCTCTCATATTTAATAAACGATCAGTAAAAATATGCCCTCGTTCATGATCAGCACACATCTGAATTTCATCAACTCCCACAAATTCTAAATCTTTATTGATTGGCATTGACTCTACAGTACATAGAAAATATTTTGCATTAGATGGTATAATCTTTTCCTCACCTGTAATTAAAGCTACTTTATCTAAATTAATTTTTTTAATTACTTTATCGTATACTTCTCGTGCCAATAATCTTAGTGGAAAACCAATCATTCCATTTTCAAAAGAGAGCATGGTTTCAATAGCTAGATGAGTTTTTCCAGTATTAGTTGGTCCTAGCACAGCAGTAATTTTATTTTTTATCATATCTATCTTTGGTATATTTTTTTTTTCGTCTACTAGATATTGTTGGTGTTAAAGAACAAAAATAGTCTAAAACATGGCCGAATCGTAGTCATAAATGTTCTCATTTTATTTAAATTTAATTAATTCTTCTTAATTTAAAGTTTTATAAAAAAGTTATACGCAAAGTTCATAATACTAAGATTTTGCTTTAAGCATTTTCCAAATACCAGAAGCTGATGCTAAAATCTTATTATTACAACTCAATTCACAAAATAAAAAAATTAGTGTATTTGTTTTTTTTAGTATTTTAGTTTTGCCAATAATTTCATCTCCTACTTTAGAGGCACCTATAAATTTTAGATCTAAAGAAATAGTTACACAAGGCACATTATCTGCAACACGATGAGCTGATGTCCCTGCCCCAGCATCAATTAAAGCAGCAAGATAACCGCCATGTGTTATTCCTAAGTTATTTAAATGATTTTCATTTACTATTGATTTAAACTCAAACTCGTTTTCAGAAACATTTCTAAATAGCAAACCTCCATTATGTTTTATAAATCCAGGTTTTTTGCTGATTTGTTCGTAATTATTGTCCATATATTTATAAAATGATTGTTAAAATTATTAATATTGCAATGATGAAGATAAAAAAGATAACAATCGAATTTTGTAATGATACTTTAAAAAACTTATTTATCATAGTATTTCTTATGGCGCACCTCGAAGGAGTCGAACCCTCAACCTGCTGATCCGTAGTCAGCCGCTCTATCCAATTGAGCTAGAGGTGCTGATTGTTTATAATTTTTAACTATATAGTATTATCACTTTTTAATGTAATTTGTTGAAAAACATATTCTAAAAATGACTAGTAAATTTAACGAAGTTGTAATAATTGCTGCTGTTAGAACTCCAATCGGCAGTTATAAAGGTTCTTTAAAACAAATTAAAGCAGATCAATTAGGTTCAATAGTTATAAAAGAAGTAATTAATCGTTCTCATATAGATAAATCAGAAATTGATGAGGTGATCATGGGACAAGTTTTAACCGCTGGAACAGGACAAAATCCAGCTCGACAAGCCGCAGTTAATGCAGGGTTGCCAAAGTCAATACCAGCACATCTTGTCAATCAAGTTTGTGGCTCTGGTTTAAGGTCAGTTATATCCGGATTTCAAACTATCAAACTTAATGAAGCAAAATATATAATTTGTGGTGGTCAAGAAAATATGTCTTTAGCACCCCATGCATTATTATATGGAAATAAAAAAAAATTATCTAAAGATAAATTAACTGATACCATGATTTATGATGGTCTGATTGATGCATTTTATAATTATCATATGGGTGTTACTGCTGAAAATATTGCTAATAAATTTAAAATTTCAAGACAAGAACAAGATGAATTTGCTTTACAATCTCAAATTAAAGCTCAGTTTAGTTTAAAGCAAAAAAAGTTTTATGATGAATTAGTTAAAGTTAAATTAACGGATTATTCTTTCAACAAAGACGAACATCCTAGAGAAAAATTAAAAATTGAAGATTTAAAAAAATTAAAACCTACCTTTAAAAAAAATGGAACAGTAACTGCAGGAAATTCTTCAGGTATTAATGATGGAGCAGCAGCTTTAGTTCTTTCGTCTTTAGATGAAGTTAAAAAAAAATCTTTAAAACCAATGGTAAAAATAATTTCTTGGTCATCAGTTGGAGTTGAGCCATCATTAATGGGATTAGGCCCTATTGGTGCTGTAAAATCTGCTTTAAAGAAAGCAAATTGGAAAATTGATGATATAGATTTATTTGAAATTAATGAGGCTTTTGCAGCTCAAAGTATTGCGGTAATTAGAGAGCTTAATATTGATAAAAAAAAAGTAAATGTTAATGGAGGCGCTATAGCTTTAGGCCATCCTATTGGTGCATCTGGAGCAAGAATTTTAGTTACGCTAATTTATGAAATGCTCAGACAGAATAAATCTAAGGGATGTGCCACTCTTTGCATAGGTGGCGGAATGGGAATAGCTATTTGTATTGAAAGAATTTAAATTTTTTTTCTAAAAGAATTTTTTGGACCCAGAACCTGCTATCTAGATGACTTGAATCTTTATTCATTAAAACTAATAACATTAATTTTTTTAACATAAAATATTACTCTTAGCTAAGATTGTTCAAATTTCGTACAAATTGTGACGAAAATTTCAAATTATTATAAATTTTTAGTGTATAAGTAAAAAAATGAGTGAAAAATTATTCGTTCCTGATATTGGCGACTTTGAAAATGTAGAGGTAATTGAGATTTTAGTTAAAGAAGGACAGGAAATAAAAAAAAGTGATCCGGTTGTAACAATTGAAAGTGATAAGTCTAGCGTAGAAATACCCTCAAATATTTCTGGCAAAATAAATTCAATTAAAGTAAAAATTGGGGATAAAGTTTCAAAGGGTGATCTAATTCTAAGTGTATTAAAATCGAACCAACCATTATCAAAATCAAAGATAATACCAAAAGACACTGAAAACTTAATTCAAGAGGCAGAAAATGCTTTAGGGAAAACTCTAGAACAAGAAAACAAAATTAAAAAAGAAAAATCTCAATTAATACAAGTTGCTAAAGAGGGTGATTTAGATTCTTTAGAGACAAATGATTGGCTAGAATCTTTATCTGCAGTTATTAAAAAAGATGGTAAACAAAGAGCTCATTACTTGATTAAAGAATTAATTGATAAAGCTTATATGGAAGGTGCTAGAATTCCTTACACTCAAAATACTCCTTACATTAATACAATTCCAGTCAGTGAGGAAAAGAAGTCTAATGGAGACCAAAATATTGAGAGAAGAATTAGATCATTAATTAGATGGAATGCTGCAGCGATGGTAGTACGAGCAAATAAGAAATTTCCTGAACTAGGAGGTCACATTGGAACATTCGCATCTGCAGCCACATTATATGATGTTGGAATGAACCATTTTTGGAGAGCAAAGAATAATAAATTTGGTGGAGATTTAGTTTATTTTCAAGGACATAGTGCACCTGGTATGTATGCAAGGGCATTTCTTGAGGGAAGACTTAATGAAAAACAACTAGATAGTTTTAGACAAGAGGTTAACCCAGGTGGATTATCTTCTTATCCTCATCCTTGGTTAATGCCAAACTTTTGGCAGTTTCCAACTGTATCAATGGGATTAGGTCCTATGTTAGCAATATATCAAGCAAGATACATGAAGTATTTAATTAATAGAGGTTTAATTAAAAATGAAGGAAGAAAAGTTTGGGCATTTCTAGGTGATGGAGAAATGGATGAACCAGAATCTTTAGGAGCAATTGGCCTAGCTGCAAGAGAAAAATTAGATAATTTGATATTTGTAGTTAACTGTAACTTACAAAGATTAGACGGACCAGTGCGAGGTAATGGAAAAATAATACAAGAGTTAGAGGGAATTTTTAGAGGCGCCGGATGGAACGTAATTAAGGTGATTTGGGGCTCTTATTGGGATCCACTATTGGCAAATGATAAGACAGGCCATCTTATCAAAACTATGAATGAAACAGTAGACGGTGAGTATCAAGCGATGAAAGCAAGGGATGGGGCTTATGTTAGGGATAAATTTTTTGGTAAATATCCAGAAACTATTAATTTAGTATCAAGCCTATCAGATAAAGATATTTGGAGATTGAATAGAGGTGGTCATGATCCACATAAAGTTTTTGCAGCTTATGACAAAGCGTCAAAAAATATAGGAAGCCCAACAGTTGTAATAGCTAAAACCATTAAGGGTTATGGCATGGGTAAAAGTGGAGAAAGTGTAAACACAACACACCAAACAAAGAAGCTAGATGTAGATGATCTAATGTATTATAGAGATAGATTTGATGTTCCTTTAACAGATCAACAAGTAAAAAATATTGAGTATTATAAGCCAGATCAAAATTCTCCAGAAATAAAATATATTAAAGAAAAAAGGCTTCAACTTGGAGGATTTATTCCAGAGAGAACTACTTATGCAAAGCCAATTAAAGCTCCTCCTAAAAATATTTTTGATAATATGAAAGAATCAACGGGTTCTAAAGAAATGTCTACTACAATGGCATTAGTTAGAATGTTAACAAATTTATTAAGAGATAAAAATGTTGCACCAAGATTGGTTCCTATCATTCCTGATGAAGCTAGAACATTTGGTATGGAAGGTTTTTTCCAAAAAGTTGGTATTTATGCACATGAAGGTCAAAAGTATGAACCAGAAGATTCAGCTCAAATAAGTTCGTATAGAGAGGACAAAAGTGGACAAGTTTTAGAGGAAGGAATTACAGAAGCAGGAGCAATGTCCTCTTGGATAGCTGCAGGCACTTCTTACACAAACCATGACATTGAAATGATACCAATTTATCTTTTTTACTCAATGTTTGGGTTTCAAAGAATTGGTGACCTTGCTTGGGCGGGTGCAGACAGTCAATCTAGAGGATTTTTAATAGGTGCTACAGCAGGCAGAACAACTCTAGCAGGTGAAGGATTACAACATCAGGACGGTCACAGTCATCTAATGGCATCTACAATACCAAATTGTATTTCATACGATCCAACGTTTCATTATGAACTTGCTGTTATTTTTAGAGAGGGGTTGAGAAGGATGTATGAAAAGAAAGAAAATATATTTTATTATATAACAACTATGAATGAAAACTATCCTCACCCTGCAATGCCTAAGGATAAATTTTGTGAAGAAGGAATTTTAAAAGGAATGTATAAAGTTAAAGAATTTAATAAATATAAAAAAATTAAAATTCAGTTTTTAGGCTCTGGTACAATTTTAAGAGAAATGATAGCTGGTGCAGAGATTTTGCAAAAAGATTATCATATAGATAGCGAAGTTTGGAGTGTTACAAGTTTTAATGAATTGAGAAGAGATGGTTTAGAAGTTGAAAGGTTCAATCTTTTAAATCCCGACAAAGAGCCAAAAAAAACTTATGTTGATAAATGTTTAGCAAAAACTGAGGGACCTATACTGGCAGCATCAGATTATATGAAAATTAATTCAGATCAAATTAGACCATATATTAACAAAAGTTTTTATTCGTTAGGGACTGATGGTTTTGGTAGAAGTGATACAAGAAAAAATTTAAGAAAATTTTTTGAAGTTGATAAAGAGCATATAGTTACTTATGGGTTAAGTATTTTAGCCAAAGAGCAACTTATTGCGTCTAAATATGCAGAGGAAGCTATAAAAAAGTATAATATTGACCAAAATAAACCTATGCCAACAAAATTATAAATGTTGAAAAAAGATATTAAAGTTCCGAATATTGGAGATTTTAAAGATGTAGAGGTCATAGAGGTGTTAGTAAAAAAAGGACAAGTTGTCAAAAAAAATGATCCATTAATAACTATTGAAAGTGATAAATCGAGTGTTGAAATCCCAGCTATTGAAGAGGGAAAAATAGTATCAATAACTTTGAAAGTCGGGGATAATGTTTCTGAAGGTGATAAAATTCTAGAAATTGAAACTAATGAAAATTTAGAAAGTGAAAATAATGATAAATCAATTAAAAAAGAAACTAAAGAAAAAATTTTTATAGAAAAAGTATCTCTAGAAGAAAAAAAGGTTGATCATCAAAATTCTATAAAAAATGATATTTCGGATTCTATTTCTGCATCACCTAAGGTAAGAAAATTTGCAAGGGAGCTAGGTGTAAATATTAATAAAATCCAAGGAAGTGAAGCGAGGGGAAGAATTACAGAGGATGATATTAAATTGTTTGTATCTACTCAATCAAATCGAAAAATTGAAAATGAAGATAAAGAAAAAGTTCAATCAGAATATTCCCATTCAGAATTTGGTGAAATTGAAATAAAGGATATACCAAGAGTTAAAAAGATTTCGTCAAAATATTTGATCAATTCTTGGACAAATATTCCTCATGTTACAAATCATGATGAAGCAGACATAACAGATTTAGAGGAATTTAGGACATCACTTATAGATATATATACGGGTGAAAAGAAAAAAATTACACCTTTAGCCTTTATTGTAAAGGCATTAACTACTTCATTAAAAAAATTTCCAAGTTTTAATTCTTCTATTGATGAAATTGAGAAGGGAAAAATAACAATCAAAAAATATTATCATATAGGCATAGCAGTTGATACTCCACATGGTTTAATGGTTCCAAAAATTAGAAATGCAGATAATAAAAATATCTCTTTAATAGGTACTGAACTAAAAAAATTAAGTGAAGAATGTAGAAATTTAAAAATTAATAAGAAAGAGCTATACGGTGGTTCTATGACAATAACAAGTCTTGGAAGCATAGGGGGATCATTTTTTACCCCTATTATTAATTATCCAGAAGTTGCTATATTAGGAATAGGAAAATCTCAAAAAAAGCAGATATTTTTTGAAGGTAAACTTGTTACACGAGTAATGTTGCCTCTTTCTTTATCTTATGATCATAGAATAATTGATGGTGCAGAGGCAGCTCGTTTTAATAATGATTTAAAAGAAAACTTAGGTAAAAACTTTGCCTATAAATTAGCTGTTTAACTAAAACTATGTCAAAGACTGTTTCATTATTAAGCGCTTTATTATGCACTTTTATTTGGGGGACTACTTTTATTGCTCAAGATACAGGGATGGATGATATTGGTCCTTTCACTTTTAATGCTGTAAGATTTTTTATAGGGTTCTTAGCTATTATCCCTTTAGTTTTCTTATTTGAAATAAAATATTTAAAATCAGAATTAAAATTAAGGTTTAAAACATTTGGTATCCTGTCCTTTTTAATTGGATTATCATTATTTTTAGGGTCTGCGTTACAACAAGTAGCTTTATTATACACTGATGTGGCTAATGCAGCATTTTTTACAATTTTTTATGTTCCTATGGTACCTATAATAATTTTTTTATTTAAAAGAAAGTCATTACACTGGAGCGTATGGCCTTCAGTCATTTTATGTTTAATAGGAGGTTATTTATTAACTAATTTTTATGACGCCACCGTTAGACTTGGAGACACATTAGTAATATTAGGGGCTTTATTTTGGAGCACACATATAATCTTTACTGGTATTATAGTCACAAAATATAATCTTCCTTTAACACTTGGTGCTACTCAAACTTTTATTGTTGCTTTTCTCTCTTTTGTAATTGGATTGATTTACGAAGAATTTATTTTAGAGAATATTTTAAAAGAAATAGATTCTATTTTATATGCTGGAATTTTGTCAGGTGGATTTGCTTTTGTTTTGCAAATTTATGCTCAAAAGAATATAACACCAGCGCCAGCAGCTATTATATTTTCTTTAGAGGGCGTTTTTGCTACTGTAGCAGCCTGGTTCTTGTTGGACCAAATATTGGATATGAACAATTTATTGGGATGTTTTTTTATTTTAAGTGGAGTTCTGTTATCTCAACTGTTACCTTTATATTATAAAGTAAAATAAATAATTTTTGTAAAACCTAAGTATAGTAAAAAATGAAAAAAATATTTATCAACATATTTTATTTTATCATTCCTAAATTTATGTTTGATTTTATTTGTTTTTTACTAGGTTATAGACATTTTAAAACTTCTTATTCCCAATCAGGTGAAGATCTCATTTTATTAAAATACTTAAATTATAAAAAAATTAATAAGGGAAAGTATTTGGACATTGGTGCATTTCATCCAAGATGGGTCTCTAATACATATTTATTACATAAAAAAGGTTTTACTGGTTATTGTGTTGACCTAGATGAGGACAGATTAAAATGGTTTAGATTTGCAAGAGGAAAAAAAGTAAAAACAATTAATGGTGCTGTTAGCAATTCTTATTCAAAATATATTAAAGTATATAAATTTAAAAGAAAATCACCTTTTTCATTAATTGATACTACATCATTAGATCATGCAAAATATTTTAAATTAAAAAGTGATACTGACTATGAAGAAGTAAATATAAATAATTTTCACATAAATGATATTTTCATTAAAGTTGGAAAAATCAATGTGTTAAACATTGATATAGAAGGAAAAGATTTTGAGGTTATAAAATCATCAAATTTGAAAATTATTGATCCTGAATTAATACTTATTGAAGATAATAGTGGATATTTTCCATCAAATGAATTTACAGAATTCTTTTCTAAAAATGAGTATTCTCTTATAGCAATTTGTGGCTTAACTAAAATTTTTGGAAAAAAATAAATGATAATTAATAAATAATATAAAATAAGATAATAGAAATTAATATTCGGTATATTACAATCACATTCAAAGAAAATTTATTAATGTAAATTAAAAAATATTTTATTGTGATAAAGGAGAAAATAAATGACAGTGTCACAGCAGTTAATAACAAGAAATTAAGTTCTATATTTTCAATTTTAATATCTTTTAAACCTAAAAAACTTGCTCCTGCTAAAGCGGGAATTGAAAGTAAGAATGAAATTTTACTAGCATCAACTCTATTAAATTTTAATATTCTTGCAGCAGTAATTGTAATACCTGCTCTACTGACACCAGGCACTAAAGCTAATATTTGAAAAAATCCTATAAATATTATTGATTTCAAATTTAAGTTTGAAGACATATTTTTTTCAATTTTTCTTTGATCAGCAATAAATAAAATGACCCCAAAAATTAATGTCATCCAAGCTATAACTTTTATATTTCTTAATACATTAATTAATTCAGTTATATGCAATATGTAACCAAAAATAATAAGTGGTATGGAACCAATTATAATGAGACTCAATAACTTTCGGTTATTTTTTAAATCAAATAAATCTTTTCTAAAAAAAAATACAATCGCTAATAATGATCCTAAATGAAGACCTATGTCTATTAATAACGAACCTGTGTTAATTTCATATAAACTCGAAACTATAATTAGATGCGCAGAAGAGCTTATTGGTAAAAATTCAGTAATTCCTTGAATAGCTGCTAAGATAATAATTTCTATTAAATCTTGAAACATTTAAGTGTCGTAACTTAAAAAATATCCTTTTAAAACAATTCCATTAAAACATAATAGATATGCAAAAATTAGAATACCTTTATTCTGGGCGAATTTTTGCTTTATATAGGTCATAGTAACTGACCTAAATAGTTCTTTTACAACAAAAAACAATGTATATTTTCCAAAATTCAAAAAAAAATATGAGTGATAAAATGCTTAAATTTGTAAAAATAGGTCAACAAACTCCACCTAAGAGAAAAGTAAATGATAGGAAAGATGACTTTAATGAAATCTATGATGATTTTATAAAACAAAAAGCCCAGGATCAATCTAGTCGTTGCTCACAATGTGGAGTACCTTTTTGCCAAGTTCATTGTCCCTTAAGTAATAACATACCAGATTGGCTTAAATTAACTGCTGAGGGAAGACTTAAAGAGGCATATGAATTGTCACAAAGTACAAATAACATGCCTGAAGTTTGCGGAAGAATATGTCCACAAGATCGACTTTGTGAGGGTAATTGTGTAATTGAGCAATCAGGACATGGGACAGTTACGATTGGTTCAGTGGAAAAATATATTACAGATAATGCTTGGGATAAAGGTTGGGTTAAACCAATCGAAGTTAAATATGAAAAAGACCAGAGTGTAGGCATAATCGGCGCAGGACCAGCTGGACTAGCTGCAGCAGAACAATTAAGAAAGAATGGATATAAAATTACCGTATATGATCGATATGACAGAGCTGGAGGTTTATTAATTTATGGTATCCCTAACTTTAAATTAGAAAAACACGTTGTAGAAAGAAGAACAAAGCTCCTAAAAGATGGTGGTATAGAGTTTGTCCAAAACTTTGAAGTTGGTAAAGATGCTTCCTTGGAGCAATTAAGAAAAAAACATGATGCAATTTTAATTGCTACAGGAGTTTATAAACCTAGGGAAATAGAATTACCTGGAAATGATTTGGACAATATTTTTCCAGCTATGGAATTTTTAACTGCTTCAAATAAAAAAGGTTTAGGAGATAAAGTTGAATTATTTGATAGAGGTATATTAAATGCTGAAGGAAAAGATGTTGTTGTTATAGGTGGTGGCGATACAGCTATGGATTGCGTTAGAACTTCAGTAAGACAAAAAGCAAAATCTGTTAAGTGTCTTTATAGAAGAGATAAAGAAAATATGCCAGGATCAGCAAGAGAAGTTGCTAATGCAGAAGAGGAAGGTGTAGAATTTGTATGGTTATCTAGTCCTAAAGAATTTAAAGGTAAAAATAAGATTGAAAATTTAATTGTAGACCAAATTCAATTAGGAGAACCCGACGACTCTGGTAGAAGAAGACCTCAAATTAAAGAAGGAGCAGAATTTGAGATTAAAGCTGAAATGGTTATTAAAGCTCTGGGATTTGATCCAGAAGATTTACCATATCTATTTGATGCAAAAGAACTACAGGTCACGAAATGGGGAACTCTAAAAACAGACTTTGATACAATGCAAACAAACTTGAAAGGGGTTTTTGCTGCTGGAGATATTGTGAGAGGCGCATCACTAGTCGTTTGGGCGATTAAAGATGGAAGAGACGCTGCTT
Source organism: uncultured Pelagibacteraceae bacterium (assembly GCA_902578775.1). Lineage (GTDB taxonomy): Bacteria > Pseudomonadota > Alphaproteobacteria > Pelagibacterales > Pelagibacteraceae > Pelagibacter. The sequence goes on along the minus strand of CACHEF010000004.1, from coordinate 76,703 downwards.
CAGCTATGAAAAATTATTTAGAGAATATAAAAATTAACAAATCGAAAGTTGCTTGATGGAGACTTACAAAAAAAATCTTAAATTACTTAGTAAAAATCATGTTTATTCAAAAGAAATGGAGCATGACGCATGTGGAGTTGGTTTGATTGCATCAACCGAAGGAAAGAAGTCTAGGGCGGTTGTTGAATTTGGAATTGAAGCTTTAAAGGCAGTTTGGCATAGAGGAGCAGTTGATGCAGATGGTAAAACAGGTGATGGGGCTGGAATACACGTTGAGATTCCAAAAGATTTTTTTATAGAAAAAATTGAGGTTACTGGACACGATTACGACAATTCTGAAATTTGTGTAGGGATGATTTTTTTACCCAAAAATGATTATTCAGCGCAAGAGAATTGTAAAACAATTGTTGAAAGTGAATTAACTAAAAATAATTTTAGCATTTATGGTTGGCGACAAGTGCCTGTAAATCCAAAAGTTTTGGGTGAAAAAGCTTTACAAACAATGCCAGAAATTATTCAGGTCTTATTTAAATCGAATGATTTAAACTTATTAGATAAAAATTTGGAGAGAAAAATTTATGAGACAAGAAAGAGAATAGAAAATAAAGCTTTCGATGCATCTTTAAATAATTTTTACATCTGCTCAATTAGCTCAAAATCTATAATCTATAAAGGGTTATATTTAGCAGAAGCAATAGCAGATTTTTATTTGGATTTGAAAGACAAAAGATTTATTTCAAGATACGCAATTTTTCACCAAAGATTTTCTACAAACACAGCTCCAAGCTGGAGTCTAGCTCAACCATTTAGAGCTATTGCACATAATGGTGAAATAAATACTTATAAAGGAAATAAAAACTGGATGAAAGTTCATGAACAAGAAATGAGTAGCCCACTTTTTGATAATGTAAAAAACTTGCAGCCAGTAATTCAAAAAGGAGTTTCAGATTCAGCAGCCTTAGATAATGTTTTTGAATTATTAAATAAATCAGGTCAATCTGCACCACTGGCTAAATTAATGTTAGTACCAGACGCTTGGTCAAAAAAAAATAAGACTCTTTCAAAAAGCCATCAAAAATTATTTAATTTTTTAAATAGTACAATGGAACCTTGGGATGGACCTGCTGCTATAGCCGCAACTGATAATGAATGGGTTATAGCTGCTAATGATAGAAATGGTCTTAGACCTTTAAGGTATGCAATTACAAAAGATAAAATGCTTTTTGCCGGCTCAGAAACTGGAATGATAGAATTAAATGAAAAAAAAATTTTAACTAAAGGAAGATTAGGCCCTGGAGAAATTATAGGAGTTAGAATAGAAAAAGGTAAAGTTTTTTCAAATAATCAAATTAAAGACCATCTAGCAAAAGAGTTTAAACATTTTAATTCGCAAATAATTGATTTAGATGAAAAATTGTCAGTTTCTAATGAAAAACATGTTTTTGATGGAGAAAACTTAAGAAGAAGACAATATACTTTTGGAATTAGTTTGGAGGATTTGGAGCTCATTTTACATCCTATGGCTGAAGATGCAAAAGAGGCAACAGGTTCAATGGGAGATGATACTCCTCTAGCTGTGCTTTCTGATAAGTATAGACCTCTCTATCATTTTTTTAGACAAAATTTTAGTCAAGTAACAAACCCACCAATTGACTCATTAAGAGAAAATAAGGTTATGAGTTTAAAAACTAGATTTGGTAATTTAGGAAATATCCTGGACTTTGATACACTAACAAAAGAAAATATATATGTTTTAAATAGCCCTATTTTATCAAACTCACAATTTAATAAGTTTATAAGTTTCTTTAGTAAAAATTCTCAAATAATCAATTGTACTTTTTCAAAAAATGAAAACTTGGAGGATTCTATAAAAAGAATACAAAAAGAGGCAGAAATAGCAGTAAGACAAGGTGTTACTCAAATAGTTTTAAGTGACAAAGAGCTTTCTACTGAAAGATTGCCAATGCCGATGTTATTGAGTGTTGGAGCAATAAATACATTTTTGATACAAAAAAAATTAAGAGGCTATGTTTCAATTAACGTTCAATCGGGGGAAGCTTTAGATACGCACTCATTTGCCACATTAATTGGTGTTGGAGCAACCACGGTGAATCCATATTTGGCTTTAGATAGTCTTTACCAAAGATATGAGAAGAAACTTTTTGGCCAATATAGTTTTAATGAATGTGTCCAGCGATATATAAATTCAGTAAATGCTGGTTTATTGAAAATAATGTCTAAAATGGGTATCTCCGTTTTAAGTTCGTATAGAGGAGGATGTAATTTTGAGACTGTTGGATTAAGTAGAACTGTTGTTAACGATTATTTTCCTGGTGTAACATCAAAAATCTCAGGTATTGGTTTAGTTGGAATTGAAAAAAAGATTAGAGAGATTCATAAAGAAGCATTTGAGAGCACTGAAACTATTTTGCCTATTGGTGGAATTTACAGATATAGAAAGAATGGTGAAACTCATCAATATCAGGGTAGACTTATTCATTTATTACAAAGCGCTGTAGGATCTAATTCTTACGAAGCATATAAAAAATACGCTGAAGGTATCTATAATTTACCACCAATAAACCTGAGAGATTTGATTAATTTTAGAAAAAAAAAATTAGGAGCCTCTATAGATATTTCAGAAGTTGAGTCAGTAGATAAGATTTTAAAAAGATTTGGGAGTGGGAGTATGTCTCATGGAGCCTTATCAAAAGAGGCGCACGAGACTCTAGCAATTGGAATGAATAGAATTAAAGGTGCCTCTTGTAGTGGAGAAGGAGGCGAAGATGCTAGCAGATTTAGGATAATGGACAGTGGAGATAGCGCTAATTCAAGAGTCAAACAAATTGCATCTGCGAGATTTGGTGTGACTGTTAATTATTTGAATAATTGTAATGAAATTGAGATTAAAATGGCGCAAGGCGCTAAACCGGGTGAAGGAGGCCAATTACCAGGTTTCAAAGTGACTAAAGAGATTGCTGAACTTAGACATTCCACTCCTGGGGTAACATTAATTTCTCCACCACCACATCATGATATTTACTCAATAGAAGACCTTGCCCAATTAATTTACGATTTAAAACAAATTAATCCCTCAGCAAGAGTTGGTGTTAAACTAGTTGCATCTTCTGGAATTGGAACAATCGCTGCTGGAGTAGCTAAAGCAAAGGCTGATATTATTTTGATTTCTGGGCATAATGGTGGAACTGGTGCAACTCCCCAAACTAGTGTTAAGTATGTAGGGATACCATGGGAAATGGGTCTTACAGAGGCAAATCAAGTACTTACTTTAAATAACTTAAGACACAAAGTAACCCTTAGAACAGATGGTGGTATCAAAACAGGTAGGGATGTTGTTATTGCTGCAATGATGGGTGCAGAAGAATATGGAGTTGCTACAACTGCTTTAGTGGCCATGGGATGTATAATGGTGAGACAATGCCATTCAAATACTTGTCCAGTTGGAGTTTGTACACAAGATGAAAAACTAAGAGAAAAATTTACTGGTACCCCGGATAAGATTGTAAACTTATTTACTTTTATAGCTTTAGAAGTAAGAGAAATTTTAGCTCAATTAGGATTTAAAACATTGAATGATATAATTGGAAGAACAGATTTGCTAATGCAGGTAAATAAAGCCTCACCTAATTTAGATGATTTAGATTTAAATCCTTTATTTGTCCAAGCTGATCCAGGAAATAATAAAAGATATTGTGAGACTCTAGAAATTAATAAAGTTCCAGATACGCTTGATCAAGAACTTTGGCCAAAAATTGAAAAATCTCTAAATAAATCAGAAAAGTTTGAAAAAGAGATAACAATTAAAAATACTGATAGAGCAGTTGGTACAAGGATTTCACACCATTTATATAAAAAATATGGCTATGAAAAATTAGAGGAAAATTTCTTAACATTAAATTTTAAAGGTTCAGCAGGACAATCATTTGGAGCTTTTTCATCTAAAGGTCTCAAATTGAATCTTAAAGGCGATGCAAATGATTATGTCGGAAAAGGATTATCAGGAGCTACAATTACAATTAAACTTTCTGATGAAAGCAATTTAATATCTAATGAAAATACTATTATTGGGAATACAGTGCTTTATGGTGCTACATCTGGAAAACTTTTTGCAGCAGGTCAGGCTGGTGATAGGTTTGCAGTGAGAAACTCTGGCGCAACATCAGTTATAGAAGGTTGTGACTCTAATGGATGTGAGTATATGACTGGTGGGACAGTAGTTATTTTGGGTAATGTTGGAGATAATTTTGCAGCTGGTATGACAGGAGGAATGGCATTTATTTATGATAAATCAAAAGAATTTGAGAAAAAAGTAAATTCTGATTCTGTATTTTGGCAAAATGTTGAGACAAAATATTGGGAAAATCTTTTAAAAGGATTAGTTTTGGAACACTCAGAAGAAACAGGATCATTACTTTCAAAAAATATAATTAAAAATTTTGAGGAAGAGAAAAAAAACTTTATTCAAGTTTGTCCCAAAGAAATGTTAAATAAACTTGAAAATCCAATTACATTAAATAAGACAATAAAAGAAGTGAGTTAAATCAGTAGATCTAACTCTTTGATTAATATCTTAAGCCATTTATTTGATGATAAACTGTGATCTCCTTTTTTTACAATCACTAATTTTTTTTTAGCTTTTTTAAAAATTTTAAGTACTCTTTTTGAATAGACTAGTGGTACAGACTCATCTTTTTCACCATGTACCATTGTGACATTTAGTTCAAAATTAATTTTTTTTTTTAAAACTTTATTTTTTCTTCCATCATTTATTAGTTGTAAGGTTATCGGGTATTCATATTTTCCATGACTTAAAATAATTAACCCTTTAGTCTTTATTTTTTTTTTCATATCTTTAGTAAATTTTTTCCACATTAAGTTTTCCAAAAATTCTGGAGCAGATCCAATTCCTAAAAATCCTTTAATTTGTTTACCAAATATTTTAAATTGATTAATTGATATCCATGCCCCCATACTTGATCCGATTAATATAAAATTATTTTTTTTAACAATCTTTGTTATCAATAAACTTGTTTCTTTAGTCCATTTACTAATATTTCCATCAATAAATTTTCCAGATGATTTTCCATGACCAGAATATTCTAAAGCTAAAAAATTTATTTTTTTTTTAATTGCAAATTTTAAAAATTTTTTGATTTTTTTTCCTTCAATGTCAGACATGAAACCATGAAGAAATACAATGTGAAGATTACTATTTTGAGTATGTTTTAAATAGCGAATTTTTTTTGTTTTTGATATTTTGAAGTAGTTATATTTAATCATTAAAGTTTAATAGTTTAATCTATTCATGTATAATTATAACAAATGTCATCTAATTTAAAAGTTTTGCAAGTTATCCCAAAATTAGGTTATGGAGGAGCTGAAACAGGTTGTTATGACTTAGCTCACTATTTGCCAGAAAATGGTTGTGAGTCTTTCATTATAACAAGTGGTGGCGAACTTACTAAATTTATAAATAAAAAAAAAGTTAGACTCATAAAATTACCGGTGCATAGTAAAAATCCTTTGATCATACTTTTTAATACAATTGTATTAATTTTTATTATCCTCTTTAATAATATTTCAATAGTACATGCAAGAAGCAGAGCACCAGCCTGGTCATGTTATTTTGCTACAAAGGTAACTAGAAGAAAGTTTGTAACAACATTTCATGGCACATATAATTTTCATAGTAAAATAAAGAAATTTTATAATTCCGTAATGGTTAAATCCAATCTAATAATTGCCGGATCAAATTTTATATTTTCACATATTAAAAATAATTACTCTGACTATTTGGATATGAAAAAAAAATTATTAGTTATTTTTAGAGGAATAAATGTGGATTACTTTGATCCTACAACTAAAACTGAAGTTGAGGAAAAAAATCTTTTAAATAGTTGGGGAATTGAAGAAAATAAAAAAATAATATTATTGCCAGGTCGTCTGACTTATTGGAAGGGTCAAGAACTTTTCTTAGATGCTATAAATTTAATAAATATGCAACTTGGTTACGAGGCATTTTATGCAGTTATTCTTGGAAGTGATCAAGGGCGAGATCTGTTTAAAAAAAAACTTATTAGATTAACTGAACAATATAGAATGACAAAACAAGTGAAATTTATAAATCACTGCAAAGATATGGCATTAGCATATAAAGTTTCAGATATTATTGTATCGTCATCTATTGAACCCGAAGCTTTTGGTAGAGTAGCGGTTGAGGCTCAATCAATGGAAAAGATAATAATTGCGAGCGATATTGGAGGCTCAAAGGAAACAGTGATAGATGAAAAAACTGGGTATTTATTTGAGTCTGGAAATGCAAATTCTTTATGTGAAAAAATTCTTAAAGTGCTTAATTTAGATGAAACAACACTAAAAACATTTGGTATCGAAGGGAGAAAAAATATTGTAAGTAAATTTAATGTTGAAAAAATGTGTTTTTCTACTTATTCAGAATACAAGAAGTTAATAAATTAAATGCCAGCAATAACCTTACCAGATGGAAACAAAATAGATTTTACAAAAGAAGTCACAGGTTTAGATATTGCAGAAAGAATAAGTAAATCATTATTAAAACAAGCATTGATAATGAGTGTTGATGGTGAGTTAAAGGATTTATACTTTTCAATTAAAAAAGATTGTTCGGTAAAAATTTTCACTGCTAAAGACCCCGAGGGCCTAGAAGTGATCAGACATGATACAGCCCATATTATGGCGATGGCTGTTCAAGAATTATACCCTGGTACACAGGTTACTATTGGACCGGTAATTGAAAATGGTTTTTACTATGATTTTGCTCGGAAAGAGCCTTTTACAGAGAATGACTTAGAAAAAATAGAAAAGAGAATGTCAGAAATAATTGACGAGGATGTCAAAACTAGAAGAGAGGTTTGGCAAAGAGATAAAGCAATAAGTCATTTTAAAAAAATTGGTGAAAAATATAAAGCAGAAATAATAGAAAGTATTCCAGAAAATGAAGAGCTGACTGTTTATCACCATGGTGATACTTGGCATGATTTGTGTAGAGGTCCACACCTAGTATCTTCAGGAAAAATTGGTAAGGCTTTTAAGCTCACAAAAGTTGCTGGAGCTTATTGGCGCGGAGACTCAAAAAATGAAATGTTACAAAGAATTTATGGAACTGGTTGGGCGTCTCAAAAAGATTTGGATGATTATTTAAAAAGGATTGAGGAAGCTGAGAAAAGAGATCATAGGAAACTTGGTAAAGAAATGGATTTATTTCATTTTAGAGAAGAAAGCCCAGGATCTGTTTTCTGGCACGAGAAGGGCTGGGCATTATTTCAAAAATTAATTAACTACATGCGTGCACGTCAAGATGCAGCAGGGTACAAAGAAGTAAACACTCCAGAGGTACTAGATAGATTGTTGTGGGAAAAATCAGGGCATTGGGAAAAATATGGAGAAAACATGTATACTTCCGAGACTCCCGACGAAAAAGTATTTGCTATAAAACCAATGAATTGTCCTGGTCATATACAAGTTTTTAATCAAGGTTTAAAAAGTTATAGAGATTTACCATTAAGAATAACTGAATTTGGAAAAGTACATAGATATGAACCTTCCGGAGCATTACATGGGCTTCTGAGAGTAAGAGCTTTTACACAGGACGACGCACATATTTTTTGTTCAGAAGATCAAATCACTAGTGAATGTTTAAATGTAACTAATTTAATTCTAGATATTTATAAAGATTTAGGTTTTGAAAAAGTAGTTTTAAAATATGCTGATAGGCCAGAAGTAAGAGTAGGCGAAGATAAAGTCTGGGATAAAGCTGAGGCGTCATTATTAGAGGCAGTTAAAGCAACAAAATTAGAATATACTGTGAATAAAGGAGAAGGTGCATTTTATGGTCCTAAAATCGAATTTGTTCTTAGAGATGCTATAGGAAGAGACTGGCAATGTGGAACAGTACAAGTTGATTTAAACTTACCTGGAAGATTAGATGCTACTTATGTTGACAAAGATGGAACAAAAAAAGTTCCTGTGATGTTACATAGGGCATTATTTGGATCACTCGAAAGATTTATTGGAATTTTAATTGAAAATTATGCTGGTAAGTTTCCATTTTGGATATCTCCGTTACAAACAGTGGTAATTCCAATTTCAGAGGATTTTGAAGAATATGCAAGTAAGGTTTCAAAAAAAATAAAAGAGGCTGGGATGAGTTCAATAGTTGATTTAAAAAATCATAATTTGAATTATAAAATAAGAGAACATTCTATTGCAAAAGTCCCTATTTTATTAATTTGTGGTAAAAAAGAAGTTGACAGTAACACAGTAACTATTAGAAGATTGGATACTAATAAACAAGAAAATATGGATTTAGATTTATTCTTAAAAAAATTTTCCGCTTTAAATAAAGCATTTTCAAATTAAGTGGCAGACTTTAAGCAAAATTATTTTCAAAGAAGGACAAAGGATCGTGGACCAAGGTCTAATAATAGGATTTCATCACCCGAGGTACAAGTTATAGCAAGTGATGGAAAAAACTTAGGCGTTCTGAGTACAAATGAAGCTATTTCAATGGCCAAAAATCAGGGATTAGATTTAATTGAAATTGCTCCAAATGCTAATCCTCCAGTCTGCAAAATCATGGATATGGGCAAATTTAAATATGACGCTCAAAAAAAAGCAAATCTTGCAAAGAAAAAACAAAAAATTGTTTTATTAAAAGAAATAAAAATGAGACCAGTGACAGAAACTCACGATTATGAGTTTAAAGTTAAAAATGCAAAAAAATTTATTTCAAAGGGAGATAAGGTAAAATTTACTATACGATTTAAAGGACGTGAATTACAGCATTCACATTTAGGTAATGAATTAATGACTAAGATTAAAGATGACATGAAAGAAGTTGGTAAAGTCGAATTACATCCTAAATTCGATGGAAAACAAATGATCATGGTTATACAGCCATTATAAATTGAATTTTATTAGTTGTATTAAACAATATGAAAGACAAAATTGTTATTAATAATTTATCTATTGAAAAATTATCTCCGACAAAAAAAGAATTTAGAAATAAAAACAAAAAATTTTCAGCTAGTGGTTTTTACAACAACAACAAAGTGAAAATATATGAAGTATTTGATAAAAACCAAGGTATTTTAAGAGAGTTTGTTTCTAATCACAAAGAGCTCTCTACATATTTTCCAAAATTGATTACATTTGATGATAGGTTCATAGTTGAAGAATGGTTGACAGGAGATACATTAATGGAAATAAAACCATCTTTTTTTCAGAAAATAAAATATTCTTTTATTCTAAAAAAAATAATTAAGCTGATGTGGTCTATTAGCTACGATAAAGAGGTTTTTGATTATATTGATCACATTTATAATAGAGTAGGTAAGAAATGTAATTTTGATTTGAGTAAAATTCCAATAAAGATAAATCATAATGATTTATCGTTAGATAATATTTTAGTTACATCTGATGGATTAAAAATTATTGATAACGAATTTTTAGGGAATAGCAGAGGTTGGATTTTGAATCTAAAAAATAGTTTTTTAAAGGATAATTTTAAAAATAAAGAATATTTATCTAAGGAGCAATTTATTGAGTTATGGAAAATTAGGGAAGAATGGAGCTCGAATTGTAAGGAGATTTAATAATATAGTTTTATATATGTCCTTATTATTAAATCATTTGTATTTATAAGTTATTTAAAATAAAAATCATATTATTTTAGTTGTATATTTTAATCATTCTCTGTATAACCTCGCAAATTATGCCAAAACTTAAAACAAAAAGCTCAGCTAAAAAAAGATTTAAAATTTCAGCTAAGGGAAAAGTAATCACTGCACAAGCTGGGAAGAGACATGGTATGATTAAAAGATCAAATTCACAAATTAGGAAGTTAAGGGGCACTACAACGATGTCAAAACAAGATGGAAAAATTGTTAAATCGTACATGCCTTACAGCTTAAGAGGATAAAATGGCAAGAGTTAAAAGAGGTGTAACCAGCCGTGCTAAACATAAGAAGGTATTAAAGGCTGTAAAAGGTCAATGGGGCAGAAGAAAAAATACAATCAGAGTTGCTAAGCAAGCTATGGAAAAAGCTATGCAATACGCATATCGAGATAGAAGAAATAAAAAAAGAGATTTCAAATCTCTTTGGATACAAAGAATTAACGCAGGTGTACGAGCTGAGGGTATGACCTATTCTAAGTTTATTAATGGATTAAATAAGTGTGGAATTACAATTGATAGAAAAATTCTTGCAGAAATAGCATACGATAGTCCAGAGGCATTCAAAACAATAGTGCAAAAAGCACAATCAGCTTTAAATTAATCTTCTCTATTGTTTTTATTTCTTAAGGAAATAATCTACTAATATGTCAGACTTAAAAAATATTAGAGAACAATTTTTATCAAAACTTAAAAATGATTTAAGCATTGAAGAGATTAATAATTTTAAAACTGAGCTGTTTGGAAAAAATGGTTTAATTTCATCAAAATTTAAATCTCTTGGATCAATTCCAGAAATAGATAGAAAACAATTTGCAACAAACTTGAATCAAATAAAAGATGAACTCCAAAACCTAATATCAATTAAAATAGATGAAATTAATACAAAAAAAATTAATGAAAAATTAGAAAAAGAAAAAGTTGATGTGTCATTGCCCGGAAGACCTTTTGCCAGGGGGAAAATTCATCCTGTTTCTCAAACTATTGATGAAATCTCTTCAATATTCTCCGAGATAGGGTTTAGTGTTGAAGAAGGTCCAGACGTTGAAAATGAATATAATAATTTTACTGCTCTAAATACTCCTGATAATCATCCAGCAAGAGATATGCATGATACTTTTTATCTTGATGAAAGAAAGGAACTTTTACTTAGGACTCATACTTCCCCGGTTCAAATCAGAACTATGCTAAAAGATAAACCACCTTTTAAAATTATTGCACCAGGAAGAACGTATAGATCTGATAGTGATCAAACACATGCTCCGATGTTTCATCAAGTTGAAGGTCTACATATAGATAAAAATATTAATATGGGTCACTTAAAAGGATGTTTAAATTATTTCATAAAAGAGTTTTTTGAGGTTGATAAGATCAAGATGAGATTTAGGCCAAGTCATTTTCCTTTTACTGAGCCATCTGCAGAAGTTGATATAGGTTATGAAATAAAAGATGGAAAAATTGTAATTGGAGAAGGTGATAAATGGCTTGAAATCTTAGGATGTGGAATGGTTCATCCTAATGTATTAAGGAACGTGAGAGTTGATACTTCAATATACCAAGGATATGCATTTGGAATAGGTATAGATAGATTGGCCATGCTTAAATATGGTATAAACGATCTAAGAGCATTTTTTGAATGTGATTACAGATGGTTGAGCCATTTTGGTTTTGATCCACTTGATGTTCCAACTAATTATAGAGGCTTGAGTAGATGAAGATTACATTTGATTGGCTTAAAGACCATTTAAATATAAACATAAAAGAGGAAAAACTTTTAGAACAACTTACCAATATTGGTTTAGAAGTTGAAAGTGTAGAAAAATTATCTGAGGAGCTTAATTTATTTAAAGTAGCTAAAATAACAAAAATAGATAAGCATCCAAACGCAGATCGATTAAAAATTTGTGATGTAGATATTGGAGAAAAAGAATTAAAAAAAGTAGTGTGTGGTGCGTCTAATGCAAGGGAAGGATTAATCACGATATATGCTCCTCCAGGAGCAATTATTCCAAAGACTAAAGTAAAACTAGTAATTGCAAAAATAAGAGATGTTATATCTTATGGAATGCTTTGTTCTGAATCTGAATTAAATCTATCAGATGAAAGCGATGGGATAATAGAATTATCGCCTACAAAATTTAGGAAAAATATTGGAAAAAGCTATTTTTCTAAGTCAAATTCTAATCTTATAGATTTGTCAATAACACCTAATAGACCAGATTGTCTTGGAATAAGAGGAATAGCTAGAGATCTTGCTGCCTCAGGTTTTGGAAAGTTAAAAAATTTTAAATTTAAGAAAATTAAATCTAATTTAAAGCAAACTATAAAAGTAAAGATTAATAAAGAAAAAGACCAAGCGTGCACTATCTTTGGAAGTTGTTTAATTACAAATGTAAAAAACACCAAAAGTCCTCAATGGTTGAAAAATAAGCTGCTTTCTGTAGGTCAAAAACCTATTTCAGCGATCGTTGATATCACAAATTACGTTATGCTTGATATAAATCGTCCATTACATGCTTATGATGCTGATAAAATTCATAAAGGTATAATAGTTCGTAATTCAAAATCTGGAGAACAATTCACTGCACTCGATAAAAAAAATTATAAATTAGAAAATGGAATGTGTGTGATTAGTGATAACAAAGGTGTTTTAGGATTGGGAGGGATTATTGGAGGCACGAGATCTGCTACAGAATTTGATACTAAAAATGTACTTTTAGAGTCAGCCTATTTTGAGTCCAGATCAATTCGAAAAACTGCTAAAAAGTTAAATCTTGAAACTGATGCAAAGTTTAGGTTTGAAAGAGGTATCGATCCTCTTTCAATAGAAGCTGGTTTGAATAAAGCATCACTTCTTATTAAAGAAATTTGTGGAGGAGAAATAAGCAAAATAGATATTCAAAAAATTAAAACTTATAAAAATAAAATTATTAAATTTGATCCAAATTTATTTGAAAATATATCTGGATTTAAAATAACAATTAATGAGATGACTAAAATTTTAGAAAATCTAGGTTTTAAATATAAAAAAGAAAAAAAACATTTAAAATTAACAGCCCCATCCTGGAGACCTGACATTTTACAAGCAATAGATATTGTAGAAGAGCTAGTAAGAATAAAAGGTTATGAAAAAATTAATATCATTGATCCAATTAAAGAAAGAACTAAATCTACTTTAACTCAAACTCAAAAATTATTTCATTTCTTACAAAGAGCAATTGCATCAAAAGGTTACATGGAGGCAATCACATGGTCATTCACAGACTCGAATTTCAACGATTACTTTATAGGTAGTAATAAAGAAATTAAGATTGTAAATCCTATAAGTTCTGAATTAGGAGTTTTAAGAAACTCAATATTCTCAAATTTAGTCATGTATATTGGTAAAAATCTAGATCGAGGTTTTAAAGATTTATCAATATTTGAAATAGGTCCTATTTTCAGAGGCTCTAAACCAGGTGATCAAACCACTGTTGTGTGTGGTTTATCAGCAGGTAAAAAAAATAGATTATCTTGGATTAACAAAGAGAGAAATGTTGATATTTTTGATGTTAAAAGAGACGTAGTTCAAACTTTAGTTGAGGCTGGGTATAATTCTGATAAATTTGTCATAGATAATGAGACACCAAATTATTATCACCCCGGTAAATCAGGCAGATTATTTTTAAATAATGAAAAAGAAAAAGTAGCTGCTTATTTTGGAGAAATTCATCCAAATATAATAAAAAAACTGGATATAAAATCTGAGTCATTAGTGGGTTTCGAAATTTTTATAGATAATTTAAAGCTTCCTAAAAAAACACTGAATGATCGAAAGCCAAAATTTATCGTGTCAGATTTTCAAAAATCTGAAAGAGATTTTGCTTTTATAGTAAACAAAGATGTAAAAGCTCAAGATTTAATAAGCGTTATTTCAAATGTAGATAAAGATTTAATTAGCAACATTAAGATTTTTGATGTTTATATAGGAGAAAACATACCTGAAAATCAAAAATCAATTGCAATAAGTGTAACAATTCAGTCATCTGAAAAAACTTTAAATGAAAATGATTTAGAGAATATTAATAATTTAATCATCAAAACAGTTGAAAATAAAACAGGTGCTAGAATAAGATCATAGAAACGATGAGCACTATTGATCATATAAGAAATTTTGCAATTATAGCCCATATTGACCACGGTAAGTCAACTATCGCTGACAGAATTATTCACAGATGTGGTGGATTAACAGAAAGAGAAATGAAAGCTCAAGTTTTAGATTCTATGGATATTGAGCGGGAAAGAGGAATTACTATTAAGGCTCAAACAGTTAAATTAAATTATAAATCAAAAGATGGAAAAAATTATATTCTAAATATAATAGATACTCCTGGACATGTTGATTTTAGTTATGAGGTAAGTCGATCATTGTATGCATGTGAAGGATCTATTTTAATTGTAGATAGTACACAAGGTGTTGAAGCTCAAACGCTTGCAAATGTTTATCAAGCCTTAGATATAAATCATGAAATAATTCCAGTGTTAAATAAAATAGATTTACCAGCCTCAGATCTCGACCGAACAAAAAAACAAATTGAGGATGTGATTGGTATAGAAACTGATAATGCTGTTCCATGCTCAGGAAAAACAGGTGAAGGTATTGAAGATATATTAGAAAAAATTGTTACTATATTGCCTGGGCCAAAAGGACAACCATTAGATGATCTTAAATGTCTTTTAGTCGATAGCTGGTATGATACTTATCTTGGGGTTGTAATTTTAGTAAGGGTAATTAATGGGACATTAAAAAAAAATATGAAGATCAAAATGCTTTCAACAAATCAAGATTATATAGTTGAAAAAGTAGGTGTATTCACTCCAAAGACTAAAGATATTAATGAATTAAATTCAGGTGAGATTGGTTTTATTACGACAGGAATAAAAGTTTTATCTGAAACCAAAGTTGGTGATACAATTTGTGATGCAACAAAATCTAACGCAGAAGCTCTTCCTGGTTTTAAACCGAGCAAACCAGTAGTATTTTGTGGATTATTCCCTGTCGACAGTTCTGAATACCAAAAATTAAAAGATGGTTTAGCAAAATTACAATTAAATGATGCAAGTTTTTCATTCGAGGCAGAGTCTTCCTCTGCTCTAGGATTGGGTTTCCGATGTGGATTTTTAGGGCTTCTTCATCTTGAAATTGTTACAGAGAGATTAGAAAGGGAATTTGATGTCAACTTGTTAACAACAACTCCAGGTGTTGTTTATAAAGTGAATTTAAATAATGGAAAAAGTATCGATCTTCAGAACCCTTCAAGTTTGCCAGATTCAACTTTAATTAAAACAATTGAAGAGCCTTGGATAAAAGCTACGGTGATTACACCAGATCAATATTTAGGCTCAATAATTAAGCTTTGCCAAGATAAAAGGGGTATTCAGATAAATTTAACATATTCTGGAAATAGAGCTGTTTTAAATTATGCATTACCCCTAAACGAGGTTGTTTTTGATTTTAATGATAAAATTAAATCTATGACAAGTGGATATGCAAGCTTTGATTATGAGATTGCAGAATATAAAGAAGGTGATTTAGTAAAATTAGGAATTTTAGTTAATAATGAACCAGTTGATGCATTGGCAATGATGATACACAAAGATTTTGCGCAAAGAACTGGAAGAGAAGTTTGTGAAAAATTAAAAGATCTTATTCCAAGACATAATTTTATGATACCAGTTCAGGCTGCAATTGGTGGAAAAATAATTGCAAGAGAAACAATAAAGGGGTTTAAAAAAGATGTGTTAACCAAGATTCATGGTGGTGGGGCCACTGATAGAAAAAGAAAACTATTAGAAAAACAAAAAAAAGGTAAAGCTAGATCTAAACAATTTGGGCGTGTAGAAATTCCCCAGGAAGCATTTATTGGTGTTCTTAAAATAAATAAGGATACTTAAAAAAATCGATGGCAAAAATTTTTGATTGTATAACTTTTTTTGATAACAATTTAATGTTTGAGTTAAGGTATAATATATTAAATGATTATGTGGATCATTTTGTAATTTGTGAGTCATTATATGATCATGCCGGGAAGAAAAAGAAAAAAAATTTTATTTGGAAGTCAAAATATGACAAAAAAAAAATTACTTATATCCTTATGAAATCTCCATTTCCAAAAAAAAATGATAGGTGGAAGAACCAAGCAATTCAACGAGACTATCTTTTAAAAAAATTAAAATTTGCCTCTGCAGATGACTATATTTTTTTTTCAGACCCTGATGAAATCATAAGACCAGAAAAATTAAAAAATTTTAAATTAAAAAAAAAATATGGAATTTTTTTTCAAGATTTTTTTAATTATAAATTTAATCTTTTTAATAAATACGAATCTCCATGGGAAGGTACTCGAGTTGCAAAAAAAAAAGATCTTAAATCAATTGATTATATGAGACAAAAAATTTTATCGAAAAATTTAAAAAAATTTTTTAAATTTAGAATTGAAAAAGATATTGAAATTATAAATAATGGTGGGTGGCATTTTAACAATATTATGAATTCAAAAACGATTTCACTAAAATTAAAAACCTTTGCTCATTCGGAATTTTCTGGAGAAAGATTTAGTTCACAAAAAATTATTGATAAAAAAATAAAAAATAAAAAAGATTTATTCGAACGTGGCCACGTATATAAAAAAGTTAAATTAAACAAAGACTTCCCAAAATTTTTGTTAGATAATAAAAAAAAATATAAAAAATATATACTATAATTTTTTTGGAGATGTGTGAGAGTGGTTTAATCAGCACGCTTGGAAAGTGTGTGTACTTTAAAGAGTACCGTGGGTTCGAATCCCACCATCTCCGCCATTTTTATAATTATATTTATTTAATCTTTCATCAAAAAAAGTTATTGGGCAAGTAGTAATCTTATAATTTTTGATAAACCAAAATGGCATAAATCTCTCTGCTAAAAAACCATATATTCTTATCTTACTATAACCAATTAATTTTTTGTCATTAAATGCCTCTTCACATTTGAAAAGCCATGGAAAAATTTCATTATAAAAATTTTTTAATATATTATAATTTTTGCATATAAACATATTGTAAGGATAAAAAAGATTTCCTTTCATATAATTTTTGAAATCCTCTTTATATTTTGATGGCATTAAATTTATGGCTGTATCCAAAAAAAAAGATCCATGAAACACTCTAAATTGATCTTCAAGTGTATTATCTTTAATTAACATTGATGGTTTTTTAAGAACTTCAAACAAATTTCTTTTTAACAACTTTATATTTTTGATCTTTCTGAAAATAACTGGGTCACCTAAAATTACATCAAATTTTTCCCAATTTTTTTGAGGTTTTTTAAGAATAATTTTTTCAAGGTCTTCAAATTTATTAATATTTCTTTCCATAGAAGTCGTCCAGAATCTTCTGTAAGAACAGAAACCAATCCATTCATTATAATTAGAAATAAAATTTTTATTTTTCCATAAATTATAATGAAAACTATATTCTCCAAAATTAAAATTTTTATTTGATATATTTTCCCCTACTTTGTCTGATAGCCACTCGTGGTCAAATTGATTTTTCCCAAGACCAACAGGTATCAAATTCAGATTTTTAAGTTGATTATAATTTTGATTTAAAATTGATATACAAAAAATTTTCATAAAAGCTAAAGAAAATTAAATATATCATATAATTATTTTTTGTATTGATATATAAATGATTAAATTTTTTCAAATTAGAAATAAGCATTGCCATTAAATACTTTTTTAGCCATTAATGATTTAAATATTTATAAAATTTTAAGCATTTTAATTAAAAAATGTTATAATTATCTTCTTCATAAAAAAAAAAATGATAAAAAATAAATCATACCAGGCGGACTCAATAAAAGTTCTAAAGGGTCTGGAGGCTGTTCGAAAAAGACCAGGAATGTACATAGGTGACACGGATGATGGCACAGGTTTACATCATATGGTTTATGAGGTTGTAGACAACTCTATTGATGAAGCATTAGCAGGCCATTGTAATAATATTTCTATAAAAATAAATTCCAATGGCACTATAACAGTAAAAGATGACGGTCGAGGTATACCTGTAGATATGCATAAAGATGAGAAAAAATCTGCTGCCGAAGTAATTATGACACAATTGCATGCAGGAGGAAAGTTTGATCATGATTCTTATAAAGTTTCTGGGGGCTTACATGGTGTAGGTGTGTCGGTTGTAAATGCATTATCAGAAAAATTAGAATTAGAGATTGGTCGAGAAGGAAAGAAATATTTTATAGAATTTAAAGATGGTGAAGCAATAAAACCTCTTAAAGAAATTGGAAAATCAAAAGAAACAGGTACAACAATTACTTTTCTTCCGTCAAAAGAAATTTTTTCATCGATTAAATTTAGTAGTAATATCTTAATAAAAAGAATGCGAGAATTAGCCTTTTTAAATAAAGGAATTAAAATAACTTTAACAGATGCTTCTCAAAAAAAAGAAAAGACCCAAGATTTTAAATTTGATGGTGGTATTTCAGAATTTGTAGAATTTTTAGATGAAAAAAGGGAAAAATTACTTAATAAGAATGGAAATGATCTATTTAAAAAATCCGTTTATATAGAGGGTAAAAAAAATAATATAGAAATTGAATGTTCTTTAAAATGGAATGCAGGTTATTCTGAAGATTTTCTTCCATATACGAATAATATTTATCAAAAAGATGGTGGTACCCATGTCTTAGGTTTTAGGAGTGCTTTGACAAGGATCATCAATAAATATGCCACAGAGCACAATCTTTTAAAAAAAAATAAATTAGCAATTTCTGGGGATGATATCAAAGAAGGACTTACTTGTGTTTTATCAGCTAAAATTCCAGATCCGAAATTTTCTTCACAAACAAAAGATAAGCTAGTTTCATCAGAAGTTAGAATGATTGTTGAAACAATAGTAAATGAAAAGTTATCTATATGGTTTGATCAAAACCCTTCTATATCAAAAATAATTCTTGCAAAAATTATTCAAGCGGCAATGGCAAGAGATGTTGCAAGAAAAGCAAGAGAAAATGTAAGAAGAAAAGGTGCGTTAGAGTTAAGTGGTTTACCTGGAAAATTGGCTGATTGCCAAATAGGAAAACAAGAGGGGACAGAATTATTTATTGTTGAGGGAGACTCAGCTGGTGGATCAGCAAAACAAGGGAGAAATAGATCTAACCAAGCAGTTTTGCCTTTAAGAGGAAAAATATTAAATACTTACGTTGAAGATATTCAATTAAAAAAAAATGGTAATGGATCCGGAGCTGATCAAAGAACTAAAGCTTTATCAAAGATGATTTCATCTAACGAAATTATAACTTTAATAAATGCACTTGGTTTAGATCCTAAAGCTCAAGAGATAGATTTAAAAGATTTAAGATATGGAAAAATTATTATTATGACTGACGCTGATGTTGATGGTTCTCATATTAGAGCACTATTACTAACATTTTTTAATAATAAACCATTTAATAAACTTATAGAACATGGGCATGTATATTTAGCTCAACCACCTTTATTTAAGAT
Organism: uncultured Pelagibacteraceae bacterium; assembly: GCA_902578775.1. GTDB lineage: Bacteria > Pseudomonadota > Alphaproteobacteria > Pelagibacterales > Pelagibacteraceae > Pelagibacter. The sequence goes on along the minus strand of CACHEF010000004.1, from coordinate 57,428 downwards.
CAATAAGGGTTCTAAAGGAATATATATCAAAGATGAAAAGGAATTGGAGGAATACATTATAAACAATAACAAAGACTTTAAAAAATTTAAAAAGGGTTCGAAAGAATTTAATAAGGCAATTGAAATAGAAAAATCTAAAATGAATATTCAAAGATTTAAAGGATTGGGAGAAATGAATCCTGAGGAATTGTGGAGTACTACTCTTGATCCTGAAACTAGAAATTTGCTTCAAGTTCAATATTCTAAAGATTTAAAAAAAGATCAAAGTCTTATTCATACTTTAATGGGTAATGATGTAGCCTTAAGAAAAGATTTTATAATATCCAACTCCATAAATGTTCAAAATTTAGATATTTAAAATGAAGTTCTTTGAAACTTCAAAATATCATTTCTTTAAAAAATCTACTTATGTAAGCTTAAGATGGATTGGTATAATTGGACAGCTCATATCAATATACTTAGTTTATTTTTATCTTAATTTTAAATTTAATTTTTTTATTTCTAATTTAATAATTTCTTTAGGAATACTTAGTAATCTGTATTTAATCTTTATTTATAAAAAGACCCAATTATCAGATAGATCAGCATTTATTTTTTTAGTAATTGATATTTTTCAACTAGGAGCTTTGCTTTATCTGACAGGAGGAGTTACTAATCCGTTTGTAATTTTTTTGTTAATTCCAAGTATTTTTTCTTCTTCTAACCTTAGTTTTAAAACAAATTTTTTATTAGTTGCTCTGACTATAATCATCATTTTTTTATTAACATTTTACTCTTTAGATTTACCTTTTCCACTAAATGTTCATTTTCATGTAAGTAATTATTACTTTTATGCTATTCCCATCGCATTAATAATAGCTTTAATTTTTTTAAATTATTTAGCAATGACATTTGGAAAACAATCTATATTGAGAAGAGAAGCATTAGCAAAAATGGAAGAAGTGATGGCCACAGAACATGAACTTTTATCTTTAGGTGGTCAAGCAGCAGCAGCAGCTCACTCACTTGGAACACCTTTGTCGACAATAAAAATTATTACACAAGATCTTGTTAAGCAATTTAAAGGAAATAAAGATATAGAAAAAGATATAGAGTTATTATCTAGTCAAGTTGAGAGATGTAATAAAATTTTAAAAAGATTAACTTTAAATCCAGTCGAGGAAGATACTTTTATAGATAAGGATATTTCAATGGAAGAATATTTGAAAGAAATTATTTCATCATTTAAAGAAATAAGTAAAAAAAATTTTATTTTTAATTTTGATCAAAATTCTAATGATAAAAAAATCACAAAATCTATAGAAATTGTTTATGGATTAAGAAATTTTATTGGTAATGCAAATAAATTCGCAAAAAAAAATGTTTACATCAATATTAAAAGTGACAGTCAAATAACAGAAATTATAATAGAAGATGATGGAAACGGATATCCAAGAGATATTTTATCAAAAATAGGAGAGCCATATTTAAAATCTAGTGATAGCTCTGAAAATTCTAATAGCGGTCTTGGTCTTGGATTATTCATTGGTAAAACATTATTAGAAAAGAATTTTGCATCAGTATTGTGCAGAAACTCAAAAACCAGAAGTGGTGCTGAGGTCATTATTTCTTGGAAAAATAGTGACTTATTTAATATTTAATGAAATTTTTTTTTATTTTCAAATAATGAGCTCAATTGGGATATCATTACATCACCCAATTCATTAACATCAGTAATTTTAATTGCCCGGTTATAATATCTTGAAACATCATGACCTATTCCGATTGCTAAAACTTCAATTCCAGTTTTTTCCTCTATAAATTTAACCATTTTTTTTAAATGTTTTTCTAAAAAATCTCCAGAATTAACTGACAAAGTTGAATCATCGACTGGAGCTCCATCTGAAATTACCATTAATATTTTACGCTCTTCTTTTCTTTTTTTAAGTCTCGAAAAAGCCCAATTAATCGCTTCTCCATCAATATTTTCTTTAAGCAAGCCCTCTTTCAACATTAAACCAAGATTATTTTTCGCTTGCCTCCAATGTGTATCTGCACTTTTATATATTATGTGCCTTAGATCATTTAGTCTTCCAGGCAATTTCGGTTTTTCTTTTTTATTCCAATATTCTCTACTTTGACCTCCTTTCCAATTTTTAGTTGTAAAACCTAAAATTTCAACTTTAACAGAACATCTTTCCAATGTTCTTGATAAAATATCAGCACATATTGCTGCGATTGTAATAGGCCTACCTCTCATGGAGCCTGAATTATCAATCAGAAGAGTCACTATGGTATCTTTAAAGTCTAAATTTTTTTCTTTTTTAAAGGATAAAGAATTATAGGGATCCATAATTATTCTTGGAAGTTTTGAACTATCTAGCAATCCTTCCTCTAAATCAAACTCCCAAGCTCTATTTTGTTTAGCTAATAATTTTCTCTGCAATTTATTTGCAAGTTTAGTTACAACATCTTGAAAGCCGATTAATTGTTGATCTAAAGTTTTCCTAAGCTTGTTAGTTTCGTTTACGTTTTCTAAATTTTCTGCCTTTACAATTTCATCAAATTTTGTTGTAAAAATCTTATACTCTATAGCTAAATCATTTATATCTTTCTTTTGAATTACTTGTTCTGAATTTTTTTGGTCAGAATCTGTATCAATTAGTTGCTCATCTAATTTATACTCATCAATATCATAATCAGAGTCTAGACTTGCTTGGGTTTCTTGATCTCTATTTTCATCCTTTTTATCTTCAGACTCACTTTCTTGATCGTCATTAGATGGATTATCATGGCCATCGTTTTGATTTTCTTCTTCAGTCTCATCGTTATTCTCATTATGTAGTATATCCATTTCTTGCAAAATTTCTGAGAATTTAGAACTATAAACATTTTGATCTTCAAAATTATTTTTTAAAAATTTAATATGTTTATTTATAGATTTATCGAATTCTTTTTCCCAAAAATTTAACATTTGGGAAGAAATTGAATTAAGCTTTATATTATAAAAATTTTTAAGCAAGTATAATTCAAATGCTTCATCTACTGGCACATCATCTATTGTTTTAAGTTGATCTTTTCTTTTTGAACTTATTATTTGATTATAATTTTCCTTGAGATTTTTTTCTATACCTTTCAGCATATTACTCCCTAGAGACTCATATCTAATCTTTTCTGCTATTGCATATAAAGATTTACAATTTGAATTATTGGGAAGATTTTTCTTATAGATTTCATCATTAGAAAATTTTTTTTTTAAAGCTAACGAGTCTGCTTCAGCTCTTGCTTTAATAAAATCAATTTTTTCGTTTAAATTTATCAGCTCAAAAAGTTCAGAATTTTTAGAACTTTTAGTATCTTTTTCGTTCTTTTTTAATTCTAAATCATCTGAAATTACTCTAATCGTAGATGTTAAAGCTTGTTTAAATTTTTCTTTAAGATTTGTTTCTCTATCACTCATCAAATTTGAATATTGAGTGAAGACTCTGGTAAATCTTCACCAAAACATCTTTGATAATATTCTGCTATTGTATTTTTTTCCATCTCATCACATTTGTTTAGAAAAGTTACTCTGAAGGCATAACCTGTATCTTTAAATATTTCCGCATTATCAGACCAATGTAATACTGTTCGTGGGCTCATAACTGTCGATATATCCCCAGCCATAAATCCTTTTCTCGTAAGTGTAGCCACCTTAATCATATTAGCAATTTTTTCTTTACCTTTTGGATTATCTAATTTTTTATTTTTTGCTAAGATAATTTCCATTTCTTTATCAAGGCTTAAATAATTTAGAGTTGAAACTATATTCCATCTATCCATTTGTCCTTGATTTATTTGTTGTGTACCGTGATAAAGACCGGTTGTGTCTCCTAATCCAACTGTATTTGATGTAGCGAATAATCTAAAATATTTATTTTGCTTAATAACTTTATTTTTGTCAAGTAATGTAAAACTACCTTCAGCCTCAAGAACCCTTTGAATAACAAACATTACATCTGGCCTTCCAGCATCGTATTCATCAAATACTAATGCAACAGGATTTTGAATTGACCAAGGTAAAATTCCTTCATTAAATTGAGTCACTTGTTTTCCTTCCTTTAAAACAATAGCGTCTTTACCGATCAAATCTATACGGCTTATGTGACTATCTAAATTAACTCTTATGCATGGCCAATTTAATCGTGCTGCAATTTGTTCAATATGAGTTGACTTTCCAGTGCCATGATAGCCTTGAACTAAAACTCTTTTATTAAACGCAAAACCTGAAATTATTGCAAGAGTTGTATCTTTATCAAATTTATAAGATTTATCAATTTCTGGTACATGTTCACTTTTTTTTGAAAAGGCATCAATCTCTAGGTCAGAATCTATGCCAAAAGTTTGTTTAACAGAAATTTTTATATCTGGTTGTGAATTAAGATGAGGTGTCAATTTTTTCTCTATATGTATTTTTTAGTTGAGTGTAAGCTAAAGTAATTTGTTTTAGTTTTTCCTCGTATTTTTTATTTCCAGCATTTATATCGGGATGAAATTTTTTGACAAGGATTTTGAACTTATGTTGAATTTTTTGCCATCTTAAACCTACAGAAACTCCCAAAATACTAAAAGCTTTAATATCTTTATGGTCAAATTTAAATTGACGCATATGATCATATTCACCATTAAATTTATCTTTATCTAATTCATCTTTCAGTGTGTTGTTCCATAAAACTTTGAAAAAATTATCAGAGGAGCTGAAACTTTGCGTTGGTTTATGCCAAATCATATCTGACTTTAAAAAATCAATTATTTGATTATCGTTCATACCAGAGAAATAATTCCAATTTTTATTAAATTCCTTAACATGCTCTAGACATAGCATACGATATTTTTTGCTATTATCTTTTTCAATAGGTGCTTTGTATTCACCAATTTCTTTACAATTATTCCAGTCACAAATATTTTTCATGTTATAATAAATAATATTTATGAATATAAATGATTTAATTGCAATCATAAAAAAAAAATTAACTAATAAATTTCCAATTGAAAAAATTGAAATTGAGGATAAATCATTTTTGCATAAAAAACACCAAGGCCATCAAGAGGGTAAATTTCATTTAAAACTTATGATACAATCAAATGAGTTAAAAATTCTTACAAGAATTGAGAGCAATAAAAAAATCTATAAAGCTATAGATAAGGAAATGAAAGAATATATTCACTCATTGCAAATTTTAATCAGTTAATTCACTTTTTAAAAATTTTTTAATTTTTGAACCACCATACTCATTATTGATAAGTGTTGAACCAATTTTTCTTATTAATATTAAATTTACTTTTTTTGAAACATTTTTTTTATCTTTGTACATAAAATTTAAAATTTTATTTAGATCATTAATCGAAAAATAGTTTTTGATATTTGAAGGTAGTTTCAAATTATAAATATGTTTTATTATGTCATTAAAGTCATTAAATTTTATTAATTTCAAACTATAGCTAAATTTAAGTGCAGTGCTTATTCCTAAAATTACAGCTTCCCCATGATTTAATTTTTTAGAGTATCCCAAAGATGCTTCGAACGCATGAGCAAAAGTGTGTCCGAAATTTAAGATTTTTCTTATACTCTTTTCGTGCTCATCTTTTTGAACAATTATTTTTTTTATTTTACAACTTTCTAAAATTGCTTTTTCAATAAAAGGGTTTTGTAAATTCAAAATTTTTGTTGAATTTTTATTAAGGTATTTAAAAAAATTTTTATTTAAAATTAATGAATGTTTTAAAATTTCTCCATAGCCACAAATAATTTCCCGTCTGGAAAGAGATTTTAAAAATTCTGTATCACTAACAACCATTTTTGGTTGGTAAAAACTACCTATTAAGTTTTTACCTTCTTTTGTATTTACACCTGTCTTACCTCCAATAGATGAGTCGACCTGGGACAACAGGGTAGTTGGAATATTAATAAAGTTTAAGCCTCTTTTATATAAACTAGCTACAAATGCACCAACATCACCAGTGATACCTCCCCCAATTGTAATTACACAATCTTGTCTTGAAAAATTTTTGTTTAATAAAACTTGCAAAATTTTATTCACATATTTGATACTTTTATTTTTTTCATTTGCTGTAAATATAAATTTTGAAATTTCTTTTTTTTGTAAAGATTTTGTTATTTTTGAAATCATTTTATTTGGAACTTTTTTGTCAATTATTAAAAGACATTTATTAAAAATAATTGAATTTTTATTTAAGTATAAGTTTAAATTCTTAATTAGATTCGATCCAATTAAAATTGGATAATCATGTAATTTAGTTTTTACGTTTAATTTAATGGGTTTCATAAATTTTAATTATATGTCTAGCGATTTGATTTTTTGAGAGATTTTCACAGTCAATTTTATACATTGCTTTTGAATAAATAATAGATCGTTTTTTTATTAATTCCTCAATTTGATTTTTTGAAGACATGTGTGCAATAGGTCTTTTTTTGCTATCTTTAATTCTATCAACTAAAGTTTTAATGTCCCAATTTAACCAAAATGAAATATGATTATTTAGAACTTCTTTTTTTATTCTATTATTTAAAAAAGCGCCACCACCTAATGAAATTACTGTATTTTTTCTCTTTAAGTATTTAAGGGTGGCAACCTCTTCAATTTCTCTAAAATATTCTTCTCCATTATTTTCAAATATTTTTGAAATTGTCATGCCAATCTTTTTTTCAATTTCATGATCTACATCGATAAATTCAATATTTAATTTTTTTGATACTAATAAGCCAATGGATGACTTACCAGAACCCATCATACCTAAAAAAACTAAATTTTCTTTTGAATTCATAAGTTTATGTATTGAAAAAACACAATTATGTCTTAATTTGATTTTATCCAACGATATATGCAATTTACAAGAAACACAAGTTCAAGCAGAAATGCTACTAAGTTAATTTTAAAATTAGGCTTAATAATTGTTTTTTTTCTTGTAGCAATTTTTCTTTTAAGCAAAATAGATTTTCCTGCACCAAAAAAACAAATAGAAAAAATCATTTCTAATGAAAATTTTAAAATTGTTAAATAATAGTTATTTATCAATTTTTCTGATTATTTTTCTAGTTGCATTTAATGCTAAATCTGAAGATGAGCCAGTAGATATTTGGAATATAGATCAAAATAAAACTGAGGAGTCTGAGTTAAACAATAATCTAAATGAAATAGAAAACAACAATTTAGAATTAAGTCAACCAAGTGTCTTTGATATACAATCCCAAAAAAAAATTGATACTGTAAAGGTAAGTTCATCTTTAAATTCACAAGAGGTCGAAATCATTGGCCTTTATGATCCTGAAGATTATGATTTGAAAATAGACTTATGGTCTAATTCAGATGGTGATCAAATTAAATATCTTTTTTCCAATATAGCAAAAATGAAACTTTCTAAAGACGCTTCAGAATTAATGAATATAGTTTTATTAACTAACTCCTATATTCCTGAAATTAATATAACAAAGGATGAATTTCTAAAAATTAAATCTAATTGGCTTATCAAAAATGAAGATAAAAAACTAATTGAAGAATATCTAATAAAAAATCAAATATTAAATTTGCATCCAGAATTAAGTAGATATTTGATTGATCAATACCTATCTGAGGCAAATATTGAAAAATCTTGTGAAATATTTTTAAAAAATACAAAAGTTATTAATGATGATTATCTTTCGAAATTTAATCTTTATTGTTTAATAAACGCAGGAAGGAACGAAGAGGCTCAATTGATATTAGATTTAAAGAAAGAACTTGGTTTTAATGATAAGTATTTTGAAAATAAAATTAATTATTTATTAGGTTACAGTAAAGACACTGATTTAATAATTTCAGAGGACTCAGTTTTAGACTTTCATCTTGCTCATAGAACAAATCCTGATTTTGTTTTTGAACCAAAGAAAAATACAAGTAAACAAATTTGGAAATATTTATCTGCCTCAAATTTATTATATAACATTGAAGAAATAGATATTATTGAAGAAGAGAAAATCTCATTAATAGAACAAGCTACGCATGAAAAAAATTATTCAGAAAAAGACTTATTTTCATTATATAAGAGGTTTCAATTTAATATAAATCAACTCTTAAATGTGAAGGATTCATATAAGTCGTTATCAAATATAGAAGCTAGAGCTTTAATTTATCAAAGAATTTTACTTGAGTCAGACATAAATAAAAAATTTGAATTAATTAAACTTTTGAAAGACTTATTTATAAAAGATGGATATTCAAATGCATTTGATAATGAGTTAAGAAAGTTTTTAGAGGAAATTACACTGGAAAATGTACCATCTAATTATACAACATTTTATTTAAACTATATAGCAGAAGAGAATAAAGAATTAAGTGATATCAAGTTTAATAAAGACATTTTACATCAATCAAGATTGGTTAATTATTTTAATGGAGATTTTGCAAAATCTAAAATTAAAAAAGATTTAAATAATTTTTTAAAAAAAATAAAGAAAAATAAAAAATATACCTTATCTAAGAAGGATATAATTTTAATAGAGTCAATTAAGTCTGATGGCATCGAAATTTCCAAAAAATATGAAAATCTGTATGAAATAAAAGACACAGAAATGCCAACGGATATGCAAGTAATGATTAATAACAATGAAATCGGCTCAACACTTTTAAGAATAATTGAGGTCATTGGACAAGATGATCTTGAGGTTTTGGATGACGATACATTATACTTTATCATAAGTGCATTAAATCAGCTAGATATTGATTTCATTAGAAATAAAATTTTATTAAAAGTTCTACCTTTAAAAGTTTAGAAATTAGTTTATCTATTAAAATCATGAGTATAAGAGAGATAATTACTGTACCAGACGAAAAATTAAAAAAAATTTCTGAACCTATAGAAAAAGTTGGAATTAACGAAAAGAAATTGATTAAAGATTTATTTGAAACTATGTATGATTCTAACGGGATCGGCCTTGCAGCTGTTCAAGTAGGTATTTTAAAAAGAGTACTCGTTGTAGATGTTTCATCAAGAGAAGAGGAAAAAAAACCAATCTGTTTTATAAATCCTATTATAAAAAAAATTAGTAATGAAGTATCAGTATATGAAGAGGGATGTCTTTCTATACCAGATACTTTCATTGAAATTGAAAGACCAAAAATTTGTGAAGTGGAGTATGTAGATATTGACGGAAAAATTAAAATGCAGAAATTTGATGGTCTATTGTCAACTTGTGTACAACATGAAATAAATCATTTAGATGGAAAACTCATAATTGATCATTTATCAAAATTAAAAAAAGATATGATTATCAAGAAAATTTCAAAATTTAAAAAAAATCCAGACAGAATAATAGTTTGAAATGGCCAAAAAAATTATTTTTATGGGCACACCTATGTTTGCTGTACCTATTCTAAAATCTCTATATCAAAACGGATATCCAATTTCACATGTTTATACTCAACCACCTCAAAAATCGAAAAGAGGACAAAAAATAAATAAGTCTCCAATTCAAGGTATAGCTGAAACTTTAAATTTAGAATTCAGAGCACCAAATTATCTTAAAAATAATAAAGAAGAATACGAATATTTTAAAAAGATAAACGCTGATCTTGCTGTTGTAGTGGCCTATGGCCAAATAATACCAAAGGAATTTTTAAACTTAACAAAAAAAGGATTTATAAATATTCACGCATCTTTACTGCCAAAATGGAGAGGAGCAGCACCTATACAAAGATCAATAATGAACCTCGATAAGGAGATAGGTTTCAGCATTATGAAAATTAATGAACAATTAGATGCAGGTCCAGTATGTTATACTTATAAATTAAATTTAAAAGTTGATTTAAATGCTAGAGATGCTGCTGATGAATTGTCTTTAATAGCTGCTGAAAAAATATTGGATAATATTGATGAAATATTGGAAGATAAAGCAAATTTTATTGAACAAGATCATTTAAAAGCAACGTATGCTCCTAAAATTCAAAAATCAGAGGGCGAGATAAATTGGCACAATGATGCAAAAAATATAAATGGAAAGATAAATGGTCTGTATCCAGTACCAGGAGCTTTTTTTGTTTATAAAGGAGAAAGGTACAAAATTTTAAAAGCAGAAATTGGAAATAGCATTGGCAAGCCAGGTGAGGTCTTATCTGAATATTTGGAAATTGCTTGTGGAGACAAGCAATCAATAAAAATTAAAGAAATTCAAAGACAAGGAAAAAAGCCTCAAAACATTGGAGAATTTATGCTTGGCTCCCGAATTAAAAAAGGAATAATTATATAAAATGTTTAAATATCAGCTGTTGATTGAGTATGAAGGAACAAATTTTAGAGGTTGGCAAATACAAAAAAAAGGCTCTACAATTCAAGGCCTTATTCAAAAAATATTAACAAAAATTTTAAAGCAGAAAATAAATTTAACTGGATCAGGTAGGACAGATACAGGTGTGCATGCAATTGAGCAATCAGCTCATTTTGAGTGTAAAAAAAAAATTACAAATTACGATAAATTTTTAAAGTCAATGAATTTTTTTTTAAATAGGTATTTTGTTACCATACTTAAAATAAAAAAAAAGGACCAAGATTTTCATTCAAGATTTTCTGCAAAAATAAGAATTTACAAGTATGTAATTATCAATCGTTTAAGTAAACCTGTTTTAGATAAAAATAGATGTTGGCATATCATGAATAAGTTAGATTTAAAAATCATGAAAAAAGCAGCAAAAAAATTAATTGGCACCCATGATTTTTCTACTTTTAGAGCCTCAAGCTGTAGAGCAAAAAGTCCAATAAAGACTATGAAATCTGTCAAAATAAAGCACAAAAATAATAAGATTGAAATAGAATTCCAATCTCAATCTTTCTTACAACAGCAAGTTCGCTCAATGGTGGGTTGTTTAAAATATGTAGGGGAAGAAAAATGGACATTAAAAAAATTTATAAATGTAATGACTTCAAAAAAAAGAAATTTATGTGCACCCCCAGCACCTCCTGAGGGTCTTTATTTAGCGAGAGTTATTTATTAATTTTTTTTTATTACTCATTGCAAATTTTTTATTGATCCTCCATCTAGATTCTGCCCTTACAATATAACCACAACAGTTTTTAGATTTGCATTTACAAGGAAATTGTTTGTAATTCTCATCAAAACCAAAACCGTAATCACAAGTAAACTCCTCTCCTTTTTTGATATCTTTTATTGCTTTAACCCAAATTTTTAGTCCTTTACCATCATAATCACAATTATTATCACATGAATGATTAATTAAACCTGCTGTATTCCATGAAAAGTCTCCATCAAGATCATATCTTTTATTAATAGTGAATAAGTAAATTGGCTTTCCGTTATCGTATTTATCTGACTCTTCAGTTTGTTTCTTTGTAATTAGTTTACCTAGATAATCAATTATTTTAGTTCCCTCTTTTATATCCTGAGTGGCATAAAGACCCCTACCTTTTTTATCAATAGCAGATTTTTTTATTCTATATAATTTCATGAGAGTGATTTATCTTGAACTATATATTAATCAATTGAATTCTATTAGTGCATTAACATGCTCATTAGCGCTTTCAGCTAGAGCATTTAAATCATATCCACCCTCAAGTATAGAAACAACTTTACCATTAGTAAATTTATTAGTGGCTGATAAAGTTCTTCTAGTTATCTCATAGAAATCTTTTGAGTTTAATTGAAACTGAGCTAATGGATCATCTTTATGAGCATCAAATCCTGCTGAGAACAACAGAAAATCAGGCTTATATTCAACTAATCTTTTTAAAACTCTATCGAACGCGTTAAAGTATTGCTCTGAGTTTGTACCTGCTGGCAAAGGAATATTTAGTGAATTATTAAAATCACCTTTATCTTTATCAGTTCCTCCTCCAGGATAAAAAGGATATTGATGTGTAGAAATGTATAATGAATTTTTATTATCACGCATTACATCATAATTACCGTTACCCCAATGAACATCAAAATCCACACATGCGATTCTTTGATATTTGTATTTACTGATCAAATAGTTTGTAGCCACTCCAGCGTTTGAAATGCAACAAAATCCCATTGCTTTATTTTTTTCTGCATGATGCCCTGGAGGTCTCGCCAAACAAAATGCATTTTGGAATTGATTGTTTTCTATACCGTCTATTGCTTTAATTGTTGAACCTGCTGCTTCAAAGACAGCTTTTTTACTTTCAGGCGATACTACAGTATCGCCATCTAAAAACTTGAGACCTTTTTGAGGAAAAGAATTTTTTAAATTATCTATATAGTCTTTAGAATGTGTCATAGACAATATATCTTCAGGTAAATTACTTGGTTTTTCCCAAATTAAGTCTTTTCTTTTTTTTAATTTTTCTTTTATGGCAATTATTCTCTTGGGTTGTTCAGGATGACCATCCCCTGTGTTGTGTTTTTCAAAAGAATCTGAATTTATGATGGCAGTTTTCATTTAAAATAATTTTGCAAAATATTTATATAAATTTTTTTTAAATTTTTTAAATCTTTCAAAGATACCGCTTCATCAATTTTATGCATAGTCTTCCCCACTAAACCAAATTCCAAACCAGGAGATATTTTTTTTATAAATCTTAAATCTGATGTTCCACCAGTTGTAGATAATTTTGGTTTTATCTTAGTAACTTTTTTTATAATATCTTGTATCATATATGTTGTTTTGTCAGGTTTTGTTAAAAAAGCTTCTCCAGAAACTCTATAGCTAATTTTAAATTTAGATTTATTTTTTTTATTTATTTTAACAAAAATTTTATTGAGTCTTTTCTTAATAGAAGTCGATGAATGTTTATTATTAAATCTTATATTAAACGTTGCTTCAGCTTTTCCTGGAATAACATTATCGGCAGCATTATTAATATTTATTTTTGTCACTTCTAAGTTTGTGGGCTGAAAATTTTTTGTACCTTTATCAAATATAATTTCTTTTAATTCTTTTAAAATTTTAACAATTATAGTTGAGGGATTAATTGCTCTTTGAGGATATGCTACGTGTCCCTGTAATCCAAATACAGTTAAGTTGCCAGTCAAACTACCCCTGCGACCAATTTTTATCATTTCACCTAATTTATTTGGATTTGTTGGTTCACCCACTAAACAGAAATCAATTTTTTCTTTCTTTTTTTTAAGATATTCGACTACTTTTTTTGTTCCATTTACTGCATCACCTTCTTCGTCTCCGGTAATTAATAAACTAATTGATCCATTGAATTTTTTATTTTTTGATAAAAAAAGGCTTAGGGCAGAAACAAAGGCTGCAATAGAACTTTTCATGTCATTTGCACCTCTACCAATCAAATGTCCTTTTTTAACAGAAGGTCTAAATGGATTAATTGTCCAGTTTTCTATATTTCCTGGAGGAACGATATCGACATGACCTGCAAACATAAAATTTGGTCCTTTATTCCCTAATCTTGCATATAAATTTTTCACTGGTTCAAAACCTTTTTCTTTAAATTCTAATATTTTTGTTTTGAAACCTAACTTTTTTAATTTTTTTTCTAAAAATTTCATTACGCCTGCATCAACTGGAGTAATAGATGGAAACCTAATCAGCTCTTTAGCTAATTGAAGTTCATTAATTTTTTGCATTTTATTCTCTTAAAAGATCATTTACTGATGTTTTTGATCTTGTTTTTTCATCAACTTGTTTAATAATTACTGCACAATATAAAGATGGTTTTGAAGAGTCGTTTTTATCTGGTAGCGAACCAGGAACTACTACAGAATAAGGTGGAATTTTACCATAAGAAATTGCTCCAGTTTTCCTATCAACTATTTTTGTTGATTGACCAATATACATCCCCATACTTAAAACGGATCCTTCGCCTACAATTACTCCCTCTACTACTTCAGACATAGCTCCTAAAAAAACATTGTCCTCAATTATCGTTGGTAAAGCTTGAGCAGGTTCTAAAACACCTCCAACACCTGAACCAGCTGATATGTGACAGTTCTTTCCAATTTGACAACAACTTCCAGCTCTTGCAAATGTGTCAATCATTGTGCCTTCATCAATATACGCACCTATATTTACATAACATGGCATAAGTACAGCGTTCTTACCAACGAAAGATCCTTTTCTTACAGGAGAGTTAGGAACCATTCGGAAACCAGCTTTTTCATGATCTTCTTTTGACCACCCAGCTGTTTTACCTTTTAATAAATGTGATTTATCATACCAGCTACTATATGGACCATTTAAATTTTCCATTGGATAAATTCGGAAACTTAACATAATTGCTTTCTTTAAATATTGGTGCGTAATCCATTTATCATTTATTTTTTCAGCAACACGAGATTTGCCACTATCCAAATCACTTATTACCTGATTGATGGCAACTTTTAGTGATTTGTCTGAATTTTGATTTATCTGATCTTTATTTTCCCAGGCATCATTTATAATTTTTTCTATAGACATAATTTACTGGCTTTTTAATAACCTTATTTCTTTTAGAAATAAAGACAGATTTTCAATTTTATGAGAAATATAATCTTTATCTGAGTCTATCTTTCCAAATTGTTCATCATTGATTAACCAAACAGTTGTACATCCTCTTTCATGCCCAATGCTTAGATTTTTTGCGATATCCTCAATATAGATTGTCTCTTTAGGATCAATACCAAATTTTTTTACCATTAAGTCAAAGGTTTTTGCTTCTGGTTTTGGAATATATCCAGCATCTTGGATATCAAAAACTTTGTCTCTTCCAAATAAATCATATATACCAAGATGAGTTAAAATATTTTTTGCATGTTCAGCACTGCCATTTGTGAATATAAATTTTTCCATATCTAGTTGTTCAAGTTCATTTCTCATAATTTTATCTTCCTTCATAAATGAAAGATCAATATTATGGACATATTTTAAGAATTCTTGTGGTGGAATATCATGGTGTATCATTAAACCATTAAGGCTTGTATTATATTTGTAAAAATAATTTGTTTGAAGTTTTTTCGCTTTATCTATATCTATTTTAAGTCTTTCTGAAATAAACTGTGTCATTTTTTTTGATACTTGACCAAATACTCTCTCTAAAGAGTAGTTGTTATGTTTTCCATAACAGACACCATCAAGATCTAATAAAAGATATTTTTTTTCTTTTATATTCATTTTCTTATTAGCGTGCCTGACCCTTTGTCTGAAAGTAATTCAAATAATATTGAATGATTTTTTCTTCCGTCAATAATTACAACTCCTTTGACACCATTATTTGCGACATCTAAACAATTTTTAATTTTTGGTATCATTCCACCAACTATTATTTCATTTTTTATTAATTCATTAACTTTATCAGTATTAATTTCAGATATTAATTTATTATCATTATCTAAAACACCCTCAATATCGCTCATTATTATTAATCTTCTAGCTTTAAGTTTTTTTGCTATAGCACCTGCAGCTGTATCTGCATTGATATTAAAAGTTTGATTATTTTCATCTAATCCTAATGGCGCAACGACGGGTACTTCATTAACCTGAATGGTTTCTTTTAAAACATTAGTTTTAATGTGAGTGGGAGAACCTACGAAACCTAATTCATCACTTTCAGGTTTCACAGTTATTATATTGTATTCTTTTGAAGTAATTCTTCTTGTTTTACATGATTGATCATTTAAAGCATTGACAATTTCCTTATTAAATTCAATCAATACATCCTCAACTATATTTATAGTATTTTTATCTGTAACTCTTAGTCCATTAATAAAATCACTTTTAATATTAAGTTCACTTAGTTTGTTGTTTATTCTTTTTCCACCACCGTGGATAACTATGGGATTAAAACCAAGTTTTTTTAAAATTGCAACATCTTCAATAAAAATTTTAAATAATTTTGGATCTACTAAAACGCTTCCCCCACATTTAATAACAATGAATTCATCGTTATATTTATATAAATAATTTTTTACTTCATCGAAAGATGGGCCTTTTTCTGGTAAAATTTTTTGAATTTCCTCTTCTGAAATCTTTGACATTAAGTTACAGTTTTAACTGTTGTTCTTTTCATTATAAAAACTTGTTGCGCCATAGTTAAAATATTATTTACTGTCCAATAAATTACTAATCCACTAGGGAATGGAGCAAGGATTACAGTTAAGAAAAGTGGAAAAAATTGAAAAATCCGAGCCTGCATAGCGTCAGTTGGTGCTGGATTTAGTTTTTGCTGAATCCACATTGAAACTCCCATTGCCACCGGCCACGCTCCAATAACTAAGAAAGATGGAACGTCGTAAGGTAATAGGCCGAATAGATTAAACAAACTTGTGGGATCACGCTCACTTAAATCATGTATCCATCCATAAAATGGCATTTGTCTCATTTCGATAGTTACGAATAAAACTTTGTATAATGCAAAAAATACTGGTATTTGAACTAAAATTGGCAAACACCCTGACATTGGATTAACTTTTTCTTTTTTATAAAGTGCCATCATTTCTTGTTGAAGCTTCATTTTATCATTTTTGTGTAGTTCTTTTAATCTTACCATTTCAGGCTGAAGAGCTTTCATTTTTGCCATACTTCTAAATGAAAAATTAGCAAGTGGAAAAAAAGCCAATCTAATACAAATTGTAATAGCTATAATTGCTAATCCATAGTTTCCTAATAGTTTAAAAAAATAATCAATTCCATAAAAGAGAGGTTTAGTAATAAAATATAAAAAACCCCAATCAATAACTAAATCAAATTTATCTATATCTAATTGCTCAGCATAACCATCCACAACATCCACTCTTTTTGCTGCAATAATAATTTGCATCTTATCTTCAATTGTAGAATTACCACCAAGCTCAATAGGTTCAGTTGCAATATAATTTGCTCTAAATTTATCTTTATAATCAAAAGTAATTTTAAAATCCTTGTCTCTTGGAGGAATAATAGAACTTATCCAGTATTTATCCCCAATCCCAAACCACCCTTTTTTTGCATTTTTACTAAATTTTTGTTCTTGAATATCATCATAGTCTTCTTCAATTAGATCTCCATCAAGTGCGGCTAGCAATCCTTCATGAAGAATATAAAAATTTGAAAGACCTTCAGGGATCTTGTTTCTTATTATTTGACCATATGAATAAAAGTCAAATTTTTTGTTAGTAGAATTGATTATCTTTTGCTTAACTGTAAATAAAAACTGATTATCTAATGAAATCTCTTTCACAAATGTAATTCCTTGTTTATTTGTCCATGATAATTTTATAGGAGATTGTTCAGTTAGTTTATTATTCCTCTCAAGCGACCATACAGCGTCTGAATTTGGAATATCGATATTTTTATCAGAAGTTACAAATCCACTTTCTATGAAATATCCATCTTCTACATTTCTTGGATTTAATAAAACTACGTTTTCATTACTCTCTAAGTCTGTATTATATTTTTTAAATGTTAAGTCATCAATTACTGCACCTTTAAGAGATATAGAACCTTTAATATTATTATTTTCAAAATTTACTCTCTCATTTTGGATTATTGCTTCATTTCTTGAAATCTTAACTAATTGTTCTTTTTGATCTAAACTAGGGGTATCTGAATTTTTTTCTATTTTATTTTTTTCAGATAAATCTTCTGTTCTTTGAACAGGCTCTGGCACAAAAAATAGTGAATATAAAACTATAACAGCCGCTGATAAAGAAATTGCTGCAATTACATTTTTTGTATCCATTATTTTTTAATCTTCATTTTCTTAATTACAGGGTCTAGACCTTCTCCACCTCCAAGAAATTTAATTGGATGACATGATAGAATTCTTTTTATACTAAGAAATAAACCCCTAAATAAACCAAAAGTTTTTAGTGCCTCAATACTATATTCTGAACAAGTTGGTAAATAACGACATGAATGTCCTAGCAAAGGACTTAGTAAATATCGATAACCTTTTATTAATTTAATAAGTATTATTGTTAAAATATTCATTAACGTATTCTTTCTAATTCCCTAAATAAGGTTTCTTTTATAATTGTATATTCTTTGTTTAACATAGTTGGCTTGGCAATAACAAGATATGAATAATTAAATTTTAAATCAATATTTTTTACAGCATCATTAACTATATTCCTCAAACGTCGTTTAATTTTGTTTCTCTTTATTGCATTACCAATTTTTTTCTTAGTTACAAAGCTTATATTAAGTTTCTCTTCATTCTTATTCCTTAATTTTCCAAAAAAAATAGTTACATATTTGTTAGAAATTTTTTTTTGACTTAAAAGATTTTTAAAGTCTTCGCTTTTTGAAAGAGCAAGTATTTTGCTTTTCATTTAAATCAGATTATTTTTTTTTAACAGTTGATGAAACAGTTAAATTTTTTCTTCCCCTGGCTCGTCTTCTTTTCAGAAGTTTTCGACCCCCTTTAGTTTTCATCTTAGATCGAAATCCATGTTTTTTTAATCTTTTGCCTTTTTTCGGTTGATAAGTTCTTTTCATAAATGCTGTTAAATGTTTGTTAAATTTTGCCCTTTATAGTAACTAAATATATAAATAGCAAATAGAAGATTTTCTTATTAAAATCTGAATAAATGGTAAAATCTAAAAAAATTAAATTATTTATTGGCCTATTTTATGTTTCTTTAGTTAGTTTATTTTTATATCTGATATTTACCAAATTTACTTTCCAAGAAATTACTAGCTACGAGTTTATAAAAAATAATCGGGATTACTTCTATCAACTCAGACAATCAAATTTATTGTTAATAGGTTTAATGTTTATTTTATTTGCAACTCTATGGGTTTTTGCAGCTGGATTTGGATCACCTTTAGCTTTATTTGCTGGATTTATTTTTGGTAAATGGTTTGGTCTGTTATTTGCAATTATAGGAATGACATTTGGAGCAACTTTACTTTACATTTTTGCAAATTATTTTTTAAAAGAAATGATAAGAGATAAATTTTTAAATAGATTTAAAAAACTTGAAGAAAAATTTAAAAAATCTGAATTCATATATTTGTTGATATACAGATTTGTAGGAGGAATTCCATTTCAGATACAAAATGTATTACCATGTATTTTTGATGTTAAAGTAATTAATTTTTTTTGGTCAACATTTTTAGGAATGATACCCTCGTTATTTTTAATAATTTCTATTGGAAGTGGTCTAGAAGAAATAATTGATAAAAACCTAGAGGCACCAAGCGTTATTGATTTATTAACATCTCCATCAATTTATATTCCAATGATTGCTTTTTTTGTATTATTGGCTATTACAATTTTTTTTAGAAAAATATTCTATAAAAATTAGTGGTGCTCCCACCCTGTACTGACCAGGGAATTAGTCATTACCAATGACTTGTTATACCATTTAACTACAGGAGCATAATTGAACAATTGTATTTCATTGATAATAAAGCATTTTTTTCAAATTATTGCCTTAATTTTTTTAATAATATGCATTATATACACTTAGGAATTTTTTATGGGCATTCATTACGATTATAAATCTACTAAAAGTGCTAAACTTATGGAGAAGCAGGCTAAGAGAGAAAAAAAGCTTGCTGAAAAAAAAGCAAAAAGATTAGCTAAGGAGGGTTCAAAAAAAGAAGATCAAAGACCACAAACTTTAGATGCCTCAAAACCAATTACGTTAGACTTTTTGACAAATCCAAATAAAGAATGAGCAATAAAGAAAAAAATGAGCGCTTAGGTTATGCTCTTAGGAAAAATTTAAAGAAAAGAAAAATTTTTCAAAAAAAAACTAAAAAGAAAAGTAAATAATGTCGGTTCTCTCAGACAATTGGATTAAAAAAATGTCTAAAGAAAATGGAATGATTTTCCCATTTGAGGAAAAGCAAATACGAGGGGATAGCATCTCATACGGGCTTTCATCCTTTGGCTATGATGCAAGGGTTTCAGATGAATTTAAAATTTTTACAAATGTAAATTCTGAAATAGTAGATCCTAAAAATTTTAAACCAACAAATTTTGTAACAAAGAAAGTTTCGGAGTGTATTATACCTCCTAACTCCTTTGTTCTAGCAAGAACTGTCGAAAAATTTAAAATACCAAATGATGTGCTTGTTATATGTCTTGGAAAATCAACATATGCAAGATGTGGGATTATAGTGAATGTTACCCCACTAGAACCAGGTTGGGAGGGCTATGTGACTTTAGAGTTTTCAAATACCACACCTTTGCCTGCTAAAATTTATGCAAATGAAGGGGTTGCTCAATTTATTTTCTTAAAAGGCAATGAAAAACCAGAAATAACATATGCAGATAGAGACGGAAAGTATATGGGACAAACTGGAGTAACTTTACCAAAAGTTTAATCATGCAAAAATTAGAAGTCTTTGGGGCAAATAAGCTCAAAGGGCAAATAAAAATTTCAGGTTCTAAAAATGCATCACTACCAATTTTGGCTGCATCTATTTTATCGAACAAAAAAATAGTTTTAAAGAATCTACCTAATGTTCGTGACATTGAAACAATGCTTACATTACTTAAGTCTTTAGGGTCTAAAATAAGATTTAATAAAAATAAAATTATAATAGATAATTCCAAACAAAAAAAAAAATTTGCCTCCTATAACTTAGTAAAAACTATGCGGGCAGGGATTTTAGTCTTAGGGCCACTACTTGCGAAATATAATTCAGCAAAAGTATCTTTACCTGGTGGATGTGCAATTGGAACTCGTCCTATAGATATACATCTCAAAGCACTTTCAAAATTAGGGGTTAAATACAAAATTGATCAAGGATATGTAATTGCTAAAGCAATAAAAGGATTAAAAGGAAATAAAATTAAATTCCCAAAAATCTCAGTAGGGGCAACTGAAAATTTAATAATTGCCGCAAGCCATGCAAAAGGCACTACCGAATTATCAAATTGTGCTATTGAGCCAGAGATTAAAGACTTAGTAAATTTTTTAAATCAAATGGGATGTAATATTAAATGGATATCAAAAAGAAAGATAAGGATAATTGGAGTAAGTGAAACTAAGGAAATTAATTATTCTGTGATGTTCGATCGAATAGAGGCTGGAACATATTTAGTTGCAGCAGCACTTACAGAAGGAAATTTAAAAATTGTAAATATAACTCCTGAGATTATGCAAACAGAAATAAATATACTTAAAAAAATAGGATCAAAAATAATTACAAAAAAAAATGAATTAACAATTATTGGAAATAAAAAAATTAAAAGTATGAAAATTAAAACAGCCCCTTATCCAGGATTTCCAACAGATTTACAAGCACAAATAATGGTTCTGTTATGTAAGGCAAATAAAAGTTCAACTATAAAAGAGGATATTTTTGAAAATAGATTTATGCATGTGGCTGAGTTAAATAGAATGGGTGCAAAAATTTTAACGAATGGAAATAAGGCAGTTATTGAAGGAAATACAAATTTTGCGCCAGCAGAATTAATGGCAACAGATTTGAGGGCTTCTGTTTCCTTAGTTTTAGCAGCTTTAATAGCAAAAGGAAAATCAGTTATTAATAGAATTTATCATCTTGATAGAGGCTATGAAAATATTGAAAAAAAATTGAAAAAGGTTGGAGCAAAAATTAAAAGAGTAAGCTAATGGAAAAAAAATATTTAGCAAAAATTATTGCAACGGATAATGAGGGTCTTCAAATGATTTCAGCATGTTGTTCAGGTGCAAAAGTTAAAATTTCAAATATAAAATTTTTACAGTCTAACAAAGTATTTTTACTTTCAATTGAAAGAAAAAATTTAGAGGATGGTAAAGAACTGAAAAAAATCAATAGCGTTTGCAAATTTGATTTTGTTGATCAAGTAAAATCAAAAAATATTGATCAAGAAAATAAAGATTTGTTTTTAGAGCTAATTGGCATTGATTACCTTAAGCATAAAGATGATTATGAGATCAATTTGATATTCAAAAATAATGCTCATATTTCATTGAAGTCAGAAACTATTGAAGTAAGACTAGAGGATCAAAACGAGATTAAATAATGGTCAAAATATTAAGCAGTAAAAACAAAAATTTTATTCACGAATTAAATAGGTTGATATCTAGACGAAAAAAGAAAGTTCAATCGGGCTCAGTATCAGTCACTAATATAATTAAAGATGTAAAAAAAAATGGGGACAAAGCTTTACTGAAATATGAGAAAAAATTTAATAAAAATTCAATTTTAGTTCCAACCTCAAAACAAATCTCAAAATCTATTAAAAGTTTAGATAAAAAAGTTAAACAAGCTATTGATATAGCTTATGATCGTATTTACAAATTTCATTCTTTGCAAAAATTTAAGAATATTTCATATATTGATAAATTTAAGAATAAACTTGAGTACAGATATTTACCAATTGATTCTGTTGCAATATATGTACCCGGCTCTACTGCTTCTTACCCCTCAAGTGTTTTAATGAATGCTATTCCTGCTATTGTTGCTGGTGTAAAAAGATTAATTATGATCAATCCTTGTTATAAAGGAAAACTTAATTCAGCTGTTTTATATGCAGCCAAGAAATGTAAAATAAAAGAAGTTTATTCAATTGGAGGTCCTTCAGCTATTGCAGCTGCAGCTTATGGAACAAAAAAAATAAAATCTGTAAATAAAATTGTTGGACCTGGTAATGCTTATGTAGCTGCTGCAAAAAAAGAAGTTTTTGGCGATGTTGGAATTGAGGGAATGACAGCAGGGCCATCAGAAATAACCATTGTTTGTGATAAATATTCAAATCCTATTTGGGTGGCTAGTGATTTAATTGGTCAAGCAGAACACGATCCATTAGCTCAATGTATTTTAATTTCAAAAGACAAAAAATTAATCTCTAAAGTAAAATTAGAAATTATAAAACAGCTAAAAGAAATTCCACGGAAGTATATTGCAAAAAAAAGTTTAATGAATAATGGAATTTTAATGTACGTCAATTCTGATAAAAGAATTATAGAAATTATTAATACAATAGCACCAGAACATTTAGAATTAAATGTTAAGAATTATAAATCATTTGTACCTAAAATTAATAATGCAGGATCAATTTGTTTAGGTAAATATGCGATTATGGCTATGACAGATTATAATGTTGGATCAAATCATGTATTGCCAACTAATGGCTCTGCAAAATACTCATCAGGAATTAGTGTGAATGAATTTTATAAAAGAATTTCTTATGTTAACTTATCAAAAAAGGGTATTGAAAGTCTTGGACCATCAGTTATAACTCTTGCAAATTATGAAGGGTTAGCAGGACATGCTTACTCAATAAAAAAAAGAATTAGGAGAAAATAAATTTGTCAAAACAAGATCTACTTGAATTCAAAGGGAAAGTAACTGATTTGTTACCAAATGCGATGTTTAGAGTTCAATTAGAAAACGGTCATACAGTTACAGCTCATACTGCTGGAAAACTTCGAAAAAATAGAATTAGAGTTTTGCAAGGTGATAATGTGACAGTAGAAATGACCCCTTATGATCTTACTAAAGGTAGAATAATCTTTAGAGGTTAATCTTAAGGCTGAGTAGCTCAGGAGTAGAGCAGAGCCCTGAAAAGGCTTGTGTCGGAGGTGCGAATCCTTCCTCAGCCACCACCACTTTTCATCTTGAAATATTTAAAAAATAAAATTAATTTCTACTCATTATAAATAACAAAAAAAGGAATAAGAAATAAGATGAGTACAATACAAGGTAAAGTAAAGTGGTTTAACGGTAAAAAAGGTTATGGTTTTATCGAAAGAGATGACAAAGAAAAAGATGCATTCGTTCATGCTTCAGCAGTAAAAGAAGCTGGAATGAGATATTTAAATGAAGGTGATAAGCTTGAGTTTACATTAGAAGATGGCCCCAAAGGTCCTTCAGCAGTAAATTTGAAAAAATTAGATTAATTAGAAAAATATTTAAAGGGCGTTTTATCTATTAAATTAGATAAACGTCCTTTTTTATTTTTAGGGTTGATTAAATAATTTTTTTGTCTAAAAGACCCATCATGATTATAAAAGCGATAAAAACAAGATCAAATATAAGTACTCAAAGATCTACACTTCGAGGAACTAATAGAGGTGTGCACAGTCATTTCCATGCTGGCTAAAGCTAGCAATTAACTTTTATAATATAATTTTAAATCCACTAAAAATAATATAAAACAAAAGAGGATATGCCTTGGTGGTGAAATAGCATCACGTCGGTTTGTGGATCCGAAGTCGTAGGAGCGTAACCTACCCAAGGTACCAAAAAATGAATAAAGAAAACAAACTCAATCCATCCTTACCATCTGGATTTGAAGATCGTTGGGGAAAAAAGCTAGTTTTGAAAAAACAGCTTTTACAAGTGATTGAAAAAAATTTTATAAAATTTGGGGCCGAACCTTTAGAAACCCCATCTTTTGAGATAAGTGAAAATATAGGATCTTTTCTAGCAGAAGATGAAGCTAATCCTATGTCTGATATTTTTTCATTTCAGGATGGAGATAAAAATATTACTTTAAGATATGATTTATCTAGTCCGCTCGCCAGGTTTGTAGCTCAGAATAACCAGGAACTTCCAACAATTTACAAAAGATATGCTATTCAAAATGTTTTTAGAAATGAAAAACCTGGCAATGGAAGGTATAGAGAATTTCTTCAAGCTGACTTTGATATAATTGGCAATACCAATCCCGCACAATCAAATGCTGAACTTTGCAACTTAATTTCAGCTACTTTATTAGAATGTGGTCTTAAAAAAGATCAATTTACGATTAATGTTAGTAATAGAAAAATTGTTCAAGGTCTGATTGATGAGCTTAATATTTCTTCTGAAAAACAAACAAAAGTGATTAGAGCAATTGATAAATTAAATAAACCTGGATTTGGTTTATCAGGGGTCGAGGCTTTACTTAAAAAAGAGAGAAAAGATAGCTCGGGTGCAATCACAAAAGGTGCAGATTTAAATAACGTTCAAGTGGAAAGAATTTTAGATTTTCTAAAAATAAAAGATCTTAAAAAATTAAAAAATAATTTAACAAATCCACTATCTCAAGAGGGGATAAAAGAAATAGAAGACGTCTTCCAAATACTTGGATTTGGAAAATATAAAAACCAAGTTCAAACAAATTTTACAATTGTAAGAGGCCTTGCTTATTATGATGGGTTTATCGTAGAGACAAATTTAAATTTTGAAGTAAAAAATAATAAAAATAAAGTAATTGATATAGGTAGTATTTGCTCAGGAGGTGCTTATGCAAAACTCATATCAAGATTTAAGGGTGTAGATATACCAGGAACAGGAATTTCATTTGGAGTTGATCGTTTGTTATTTGCACTAATGCAATTAGAACAAATAGAAGTTAAAGAACAAAAGCTGGTTCTAGTTTGTGTTATGGATGAAAAATATTTGAAAAATTATTATGAAATTTTAGAGCAATTAAAAGCTAACAATATCAATGCTGAGATATTTTTGGATACAAAAAAAAATTTAGGAAAACAACTTACTTACGCAAATAAACGTAAACTTGATCTTGCTATAATTTGTGGTGAAAATGAATTTGAAGAAAACACAGTTACAATTAAAAACCTTAAAGGCGTTAAGGGTGAAAATAATCAAACTATTTCAAAAGAAAATTTAGTTAATGAAATCAAAAAACTTATCTGAAAATATCCTTAAATCAGTAAAGTCAAAAGGATTTAAGTTTATTAATTTACCTTCAGTAATAGAAGCTAATCACATTGTTCAAAGATCAGGTGAAAACTTTAGGAAATTTATATTTTCATTTATTGATCAAAATGGCAGTGAATTATGTTTAAGACCAGATTTAACGATTGTATCGTGTCTAAGGTATTTAGAGGACAATCTCAAAGGCAAAGAAAAAATATTCTATAGTGGCCAGGCTTATAGAAAATCACAAAATAAAAAAGACTCTATTATTAGAAATCAAATCGGATTTGAGATCATTGGTTCTAAAAATGAAAAAAATGATGACAAAGAAATAATTAATACCTCTATTAAATCTTTACAAAATCTAAAATATACTTCTGGTACTTTAACAATTGGCAATATTGAAATTTTTAATCTTCTTATTTCAAAATTAGATATTCCAAAAAGATGGAAATTAAGGTTATTAAGACACTTTTGGAGAGAAAATTATTTTAATGATCTTTTAAAAAGACTGGAAACCAACTCTGATGTTGATCCAACTATTGTTGAAGTTGATAAAAGACGCTACTTAAAGATGTTGAAAGATAATCAATCTAAAGTTGTTGCAGGAAGATCAATAAAAGAAATTTTAAAAAGATTTGATCATAAAATTAAAGACCCAAGAAGAACAAATAAAGGTAAAAATGTTTCAAAAATAATTAAAGATTTTTTAAAAATAAAATGTCCAATAAATAAAGCAGCTTGTGAATTAAACAAATTTTTTAAGAAATATAAAATTAATCTTGCTGTAGACCAAAGATATTTCCCGTTATCTCAAAATAAAGTTTCAAAATTAAATGTTATTTTTTCCGCCTCGTTTGGAAGACAACTTGAGTATTATACAGGAATGGTTTTTAGAATTGATATCAAATCAAATTTAAAAAATAAAAATGTTATTAATGGTGGAAGGTATGACCACTTAATCTCTGATCTTGGATCTAAAAAAGAAGTTCCAGCAGTTGGGGCTGCTATAAATATATGATTAACGATATCATAAATGTTGGAATTCCCAGCAAAGGTAGACTTAGAAAAGATGTTTTAAATATTTTTAAAAAGAAGAAATTAAGACTTTTTTCTGAAAGAGGAGAAAGGGATTTACTTGCATCAATTAAAGGTAAAAAGAATATTAAGATAATTTATTTACATGCACGAGAAATTATTCAAAGATTAGGAGAGGGTTCTTTAGATTTGGGATTTTCTGGAATTGATTTATTAAAAGAAAGTGAAATTAATATTCAAAATAAAATTAGTGTCAGTAAAAAATATAATTTTGGTAAAGCAAAATTAGTTGTTGCCATCCCTGATGAATGGATTGATGTACAAACGATTGCTGATTTAGAGGAAATAGGATTTGATTTTAAAGATAAAAAAAAGAAAAGATTAAGAGTGGCAACAAAATATCCAAATTTAACAAGAGAATTTTTGTTCTCTAAAGGAGTAACTCAATTTAAGTTAGTAAGTAGCTTGGGTGCAACAGAAGCTTATCCTTTCACAGAGTCTAGTGAGATTATTACAGATATAACTTCAACTGGAGAAACATTAAAAGCTAATAACTTAAGAATATTGAAAGATGGAGAAATATTAAAATCCGAAGCCTGTATGATGGTTTCCAGATCATCTGCTAAAAAAAAAGCTTTGAAAAGTTTGATTAAATTTCTTTCTAAGAATTAGATCTTTCCAATAAATATTGATATTTAAATTATCACGTATATCTTTGAACATATGGATATGATTCTATTAATAATTCTAACTATATTGCTTGGTGCTACTTTAGGTATTTTATACTTAAATTTAAGGTCAAAACCTAAAGATGAAAATGAAAATAAAGAAGTTGAGGAATTAGCCAATTTAAATACTGAAATAGTGAGGTTAAAAGACAGCCTTAATTCTACAATCAATACATCATTAAGTTCAATGTCTACCTCATTTAATTCTTTATCAACTGGAGTTACAAAAGATATGACTGAGGCCTTAACCAAAGTAGATGAGAAAGTTGGTAATTTTAACGAACAAGTAAAATTATTAAATCAAAGCCAAGAGGGCATTACTAAAATTTTAGCAGGAGTTAAAAAGTATGGAACTTTAGCTGAATATTCTTTGGATGCTTTAATTAAAGATTTGTTACCTGCATCTCAATTCATGACAAATGTCAAAATGAAAGAAGATACCAGTGAGAACGTAGAATTTGCAATCAAGCTCCAAGGAGATGTCTTAGTTCCAGTAGACTCTCATTTTCCAGTAGAAAAATTCAAAGCCATCACTGATGCATATGATGCAGATGATAAAAAAGCGGTTGCTGATGCTAGAACAAAATTAGCGAGTGCATTTAAGGCCAAAGCAAAAAGTGTCATGGAAAAATACATTGTTCCACCAAAAACTTCAAATTTTGCAATAGTTTATGCGCCTACTGAAAGTCTTTACAAAGAATTAACTGAATATCAAGACCCAAGCACTAAAGAGTTGTTGACTCAAGAATTAATGAAGAAATACAAAATAGTAATTTGTGGCCCTAATACTCTTTCAGCTTATTTGCAATCTTTACATATGGGATTTCAAAGTATCAAAATATCAAAAAACGCTACAGAGATTTATGATCATCTAAAAGCAATAAGCACAAGATTTTCTAGCCATTTTGATAATATTTATAAATTAAGAAAAAAACTTGAAGAGGCCATGACGGTTGTTGATAGTTTTGGAAAAGATGCAAGATCAATTACTAGAACTTTAGAAAATATAAAAGATCCCGAACAAGTTGAAAAAGCTGTATTGACAGAGAATGTAGAGAAATTTGTTGAAAGAAATAAGCAAGTTAAAAATTAATTTCTTTTTTCAATTAATACCGATTATAAGAAATTCAATGCAGTGGAATAATAAATTTGTTTATCCTAAATCTACAAGATCAATTGTACAAGGTTCAAGGCATTATTCTGTTAATGATGAACTATTGCCTTCAGTTACTACAATTTTAAAAGCAACAGAGTCTGAGGAAAAAAAAGCAAAATTAGCAGAATGGAAAAATAGAATTGGACACAAGCAAGCCGAAATTATTTCAAGAGAAGCAACTAGTCGTGGAAGTTCTATGCACGATTATCTTGAAAAGTTTTTACTTGGAAAATTAAATTTGGAATTATTAGGAGATAATACCAGAGAAAAAATGATGGCAGATCAAATTATTGAAAATGGTCTTAGGAATAAATTAGACGAGATATGGGGCTGCGAAGCTACAATTTATTATCCGTCTAAATTTTCAGGTACAGCGGATTGTATTGGTATTTATGAAAACAAAGAAAGTCTAATAGACTTTAAAAATGCCAATAAGCCGAAGAAGGATGAGTGGATAGATGATTATTATTTACAATGTGCGGCCTATGCAATGGCGCATAACACTGTCTATGGAACCAAGATTTCTCAAGGTGTAATTCTCTTGTGCACTAAAGAAAATATTTTTCAAAGATTTATAATTGATGGTGAGCGTTTTAAAAAATATCAAAATCAATTTATGGAAAAAGTAGAACAGTATTATTCACAAAGGATGGCAAATTGAATTATGTAGTTTGGGATATTGAGACAGACTCAGCGCAACTTGATTGGGCTACAATGATTGAGATAGGTGCCATTCTATTAGATGAAAATTTTAATGAAAAAGAAAGATTTACAGCTAGATGCAGGATGCCCCAAGACAGAGTTCCATCTGCAACTGCTTTATGCATAAATAAATCAAATGTTGATTTGATTACAAAAGGCAACTTAAGCCATTATCAAATGATTGCTCAAGTGGAGAAAAAATTCCGTGAATGGTCACCCGCAACCTTTATGGGATTTAGCTCAGTCGGATTTGATGATGAAATTCTTAGGCGAGAGTTTTTTAAATCATTGAGAAAACCCTATTTGATTAACACAGAAGGCAATTCAAGGCATGATGCGTTGAACATGATTAAAGCAGCATTTGCTATTGATGAAAATATTCTTAAAACTGAGTTAAATCCCAAAGGAAATAAATCTATGAAATTAGAGTCGCTAGCAAGACTTAATGGTTTTGATTCTTCAGGGGCCCATGGAGCTCTTTTCGATACTGAATTAACTGTAAAGGTTCTGGGTTTATTAAAGAATAAGCAACCAGATTTGTGGCATGAATATTTAAAAACTAAAAGTAAAGTTGTTGTTGAAAATCTAATCAAACAAGAAAAAATGTTTACAATTAATGAAAATTTCTTTGGTAAAAATTATTTATTTTTAGTCGCTCCTCTACACCCAAATTCATGCATGCATCCAGTTTATAGATGGGGGCAAGTGGTAAATTTATCTGCAAATATTGAAGAACTTCAAAAACTTAATTATCAAGATTTAAAAAAAGAAATGAAAAAATCGCCCCGTTTTTATAAAACAATTAAATCAAATAAAGCTCCTATAATTTTAGATAAAAGTTTAGGTTTGAAAGTAGATCTGTACAAAAAAATTGGAATTAATTTGCTTAACAAAAGAGCAGAATTAATGAAATCAAATGAAAAATTTTCTCAAGATATATGTAATATTTTAAAAGAAGCAGCAGAAGAAAAAATGGAAACAGCATCACAAGAAGATGTTGAGCCAGAGGAGACAATCTATTCTGGAGGTTTTGATACATTCAATAAAGATGTCCCACTATTTGAAAAATTTCACTCTTCAGAGTGGAAAGAGCGATTGGCTTTATTAGATATGTTTAAAGATGACAGATTGGTTACCTTTGGTCATAATCTGATATATAATGAGGCTCCAGAAATTTTACCAAAGGAAATTCATACAAAAATTAAAAGAAGAATTGCATCCAGAATACTGAGTACGAACAAAGAGAAGTGGTGGACAGTTTCAGCATTTTATTCAGAGTGTGATGAAATTAGAGAAAATGATGACAAAATGTTTTCATTTAAAACAGTAGACGAAAAGCTTAAATTTCTTGATGGAATTAACGATTATGTCATGAATTTAGAGCAGAAATATTCTGATGCTTAGTTAATAAATCTAAAAAAGATTGTTTTTGATCATTGAATATTAATCTGAATCAATTATATCCACTATATGCTTTTAGAATTTAAAGACGAAGATTTTGAAAAAAAAATTAAAAATGAAGACATATCAGTAATTCAATTTTCTGCTGCATGGTGCGGTCCTTGCAAAGCTTTAAAACCTGTAATGGATAAATTATCAGATGAATATAAAGACAAAGCTGGTTTTTATTATGCAGATATTGAGGATGGGGGAATTAATACCGGAAGCGCCGCGGGTATAAGAGGGGTACCTACTGTAATTGTCTATAAAAAAGGTGTTGAAGTAGATAGAAAGGTAGGTGGTGTACCCGAAGGGCACATGAAGGAATTTTTAGAAAAAAATATCTAATTTAAATTCAGTACTTCACCAGCTAGATACAAAGAACCTGTTATTAAGATCAAGTCATTTTTTTTGATTGGTATAGACTTTATTGCCTCAAATATATTTTCTTTATATTGAACATTTTTTAGGTTAATTAACTTATTTTTTAAGTCCTGTCCCCCAATTGAGTTAGGTTGATTTGGAATATCTATTGTGGTCAAGGTCGCAATTTCCTTAAAGTGGCTCATATATTCTTGATGATCTTTATTAGCCATCATTCCAAGAATGATATGTTTATTACAATTTAAACTTTTTAAGTAATCATTTAAAACCTTCGCACCTAGAGGATTATGAGATCCATCTACTAATAATCTATTTTCTTCAACTAAATCTTTTAATTTTCCCTCAGTGATTTCTTGTAGTCTTGCAATACTCTCAATTTTTGTGATTCCATTCTTAACATGTTCATCATTTATATTAATTTCTTTGATTATTCTTAGAGTTGCGATTGCTGTTGAAATATTTTCTAATTGAAATTGACCATTTACATTAGGTTTTGGAAGCTTAATTCCCCCAAAAACATCTTCATAATAGAAGAAATTATTTTCACTCTCTGAGTAATTATAATCTTCACTAAAGAATAATTTATTAGATTTATTATCTTTAATTGTTAGTTCAATTAATTTTGAAATTTCATTTGAACTTTGTTTTGCAACAATAATATTAGAATTTAGTAATTTTGATGTTTTTTCAAAAATAATTTTTTCAATAGTTTGTTCATTTTTTGGAAGCCAATCCAAATGATCTAAACCAATTGATGTTACTACACTTGCTAAATTTTCACTAAATATATTAGTTGCATCAAATCTATGAAATAATCCTGTTTCTATTAAATTGATATTACCAGGGTATTCAGCAGCTTTATAAAAATAAGCAGCTGTTAAAATTTCAAAAAAAGTAATTGGTTGATCACGATTAGCTTTTTCAACTTTTTCTAATAAGTCTGACAACTCATCGTCATTAAGTTCTTTATTATTAAATACAAACCTTTCATTAATATTCTTAATATGAGGACTTGTATAAATATTACATTTTATTTGTGCTTCTTTCAAAATTGCATACATAGCCTGGATTGTTGAGTATTTTCCATTTGTTCCAACAACAGAAATTGCTTTAATTTTATTTTGCGGATTATTTAATTTATGACAAAGATTTAATATACGATCTAAACTTAGATCAATTTCTTTAGGATGCAGCTTTTGTAAGCGACTGACTATTTTCTGTAGTTTCATTTTCTTCAGTGCTTATAGCAGAATTTTTCTTTAACAATATTGATAATAAAGATCCAATTTTTTCGACTAAATCTTTTCTTTCAACTATCAAGTCAACAAATCCAGTTTTTTGAACATATTCACTAGTTTGAAAATTTTCTGGTAATTCCTCTTTAACGGTTCCTTGAATAACCCGCTTTCCAGCAAAGGCTATCAATGCACCAGGTTCAGCTATATGAATATCACCAAGCATTGCATATGAAGCAGTAATTCCCCCAGCAGTTGGATCAGTAATCAATACAAGATATGGGAGATTATTATTTTTTAACTCATTAATAGCCAGCGTTGTTCTAGTCATCTGGGATAAAGATATTAAACTTTCCATCATTCTCATTCCTCCACCTGCACTTATGCAAATAAATGGTGTTTTATTTTCTATGGCATGTTGAATTCCATATAAAAAAGCCTCACCTTCTGCTGATGCCATTGAAGCACCTAAAAAATCAAAATCAGACGCAACAGCTGTTGTTTTAATATTATTAATATTTCCACAAGCAACCATCATGCCACAATCCAGACCTGTTTTCTTTCGAGCACTTTTTAATCTATCCTTATATGATTTTGAGTCTGTCCACTCTAAAGGATCATCTTTTGGAATTGGTGTTTTAAAAATTTCATAATTATTTTTTCCAAAAAGTAAATCAAATCTTTGATGAGGTTTAATTCTATGGTGTTTATTACAATCTGGACAAACCCATAAATTTTTTTCTAAATTTTTTTTTAAAATTGGGCCCTTACAACAAGAAGTCCAGTCACTATTAGCTATTTCCTCTTTTGATGCTCTTTTATGTATAGC
Organism: uncultured Pelagibacteraceae bacterium; assembly: GCA_902578775.1. Lineage (GTDB taxonomy): Bacteria > Pseudomonadota > Alphaproteobacteria > Pelagibacterales > Pelagibacteraceae > Pelagibacter. Next base: position 24,393 of record CACHEF010000004.1, on the reverse strand, counting down.
AGTTTTGATTTTTTCACCTGCTTTAATTATTTTTGTAATCCAATTCATATAATTTTATTTTTAAGTCTCCTTACAATACTAGTAACATTTGTGACAGCATTTTGTCTTCTATTAATAGAATTAGTAATTTCCTTACAAATTGCGCTTCCAACAACTAAACCATCAGCTTTTTTGAGTGATTTTATTGTCTTTTCGGTAATTCCAAATCCAATTACAATTTTTTTAGATTTATTTTGGTTTTTAATTTTATTATATCTTTCCAATATTTCTTTAGAGGAGACTTTTAATTTACCCCCAGTGGTCGAAAGCATACTTATATAATAAATCATATCATGAGAGTCTTTAATAATTTTTTTTAACCTTGTCTTAGATGTAGTAGGTGACACTAGTTGAATAAAATTAATCCCTTTTTTTTTACATTTTATGGCAAAATTTTTATTTTCTGGGTGAGGTAGATCTACAACAATTAATCCATCAACTTTTGATTTCTCACATTTTTCTAAAAATTTATTTTCATTATATTGAAAAATCATATTGTAATAACCCATAAGGATAATAGGTTTATTTTTTTTTGTTTTTTTAAAATCTTTAGCGATTGAAAATACATCGTTAATTTTAATTCCATTTTTAATAGCACGATAAGCGCTAGTTTGTATTTGACCACCATCTGCAATTGGTGTGTTGTGTGGAAATCCTAATTCACAAATGTCAGCATGATCAGATATTGATTTTAATATTTCTAAGGATTTTTTTTTAGTGTTGTCTCCAGCTACTGTGTAAGTAAGTAAAGCTGGTCTATTTTCTTTTTTAGCTTTTTGAAAAGCCTGATTAATTAAAGAAATCATAATTTTTTTTTACCTAATCTCTCTCTTAAAATATCTCTATCTTTTTTTGCATCACCGCATGAATTTACAATTATAATTGTTTCTTTATTCAACTTAGGAGCAATTTTAATCGCTTCAGCAAATGCGTGACTTGGTTCTAAACTTGGATTTAAATTCTCATATTTAGTTACCATTTGATATGCACTTAATGCTTCTTCATCTGTTGCATAGGTATATCTTGCTCTTTTTACATCTTTTAAAAAACAGTGCATAGGACTTACGCCAGGATAGTCTAATCCAGCACTAATAGATTCAGTTTCATTAATTTGCCCCTCTTTATTTTGACATACATAAGAAGCAGCTCCATGCAATATTCCAATTTTAGTTTTACGACTTAGTGGAGCTGCATGAAGTTTTGATTTTTTAGGTCCACCCGCTTCAACACCAATTAACTCAATTCTTTCTTTATCATAATCAATAAACTCACTCCAAAATCCATAAGCAGAACTTCCACCTCCAACACAATTAATTAATTTGATTTTATTAGGTATTTTTTTAAATTCTGATTTTAATTGTAGTTTTAACTCTCTAGAAATTTGTGCTGTACTCCAACCGCAAATTTTAACAAAAATATTTGGACCGACAGTGCTTCCAACACACATATGAGTGTTGTCACAATTTGATACCCAATATCTCATACATTCGCTTACAGCATCAACTAAAGTTTGGCTTCCAGAGTGAACAGGAACTATCTCTGCTCCATTCTTTCTCATTGCATCACAGTTAGGTTTTTGTCTTCTAATATCTTTTGCACCCATAAATATTTTACATTTAAGGCCAAATTTTTTAGCTGCCATACTTAGCATTTTTCCTGCATAACCAGCTCCAGTATCACCAACTATATATTTTTTACCCATTGCCCTACAAATCAGAGCATGAACAGTTGCATTATATATTTTGTGCGCACCTCCATTTGCTTCAGAAACAACTTTTGCCCAAATTTGAGCACCACCAAGTTGCTGTGTTAAATTCTCAAGTTTTACGAACGATGTAGGAACTCCGATAAAATTTTTGAAATAATAATCTCTTTTATTAAGAAATTTTTTATCTTTTCTTAGTTTTTTAAATTCTTTTGTTAAATCTTCTACAGGTTTTTTTAAAGTCTCAGGAATAAAACTTCCCCCAAATTTGCCACCCCAAAAGCCATGTTGATCATGTTGATCTATTAACGGAATTCCCTTTTTAAGTTTCATTGTGTACCTGTTTAATTCTATTTAAAAATATATCTATTTTGGATTTATCTTTTACTCCAGAAGTCTCTAGACCCCCAGATATATCTATAATATCTGCTATTTTTTTATAATTTTCAAGATGGTCGTTTATTTGTATGTCACCTGCTATCATTAACGGCTTGTTAATCTTTATTTTTTTAATAAGTTCATGATTAAAAGCCATACTTTTTTCGTAGCCTTTACTATCAAATAAATAAATATCTGTTACCTCAGTAAACAAATGGTATTTTTGAACATCACTTTTATCTTTTATAGTTAAAGCAACAATAATTCTTTTGTTATATCTTTTTTTTATTTCCTTGATTTCTTCAGGTGTACAATCATATATTTGATAATAATCAAAAGGTAGGTGCTTGATTTTTTCTAGAATTTCTTTATCAGGTTTAACCAACACCGCAACAAAATAAGACTTTTTTTTATTTAAAGCTAATAGTTCGTTTAATTTTTCAACTTCAACATATCTCGAGCTTTTTTCATAATTGCAAATGAACCCAATGAATTTAGGTGGGTATCGATGGTTAATTACAAATTTTAAAGTTTCGAGATCTGAGATCCCACAAATTTTACAACCTTTCATTAGTTTAAATGATTGATTAATTTTTTAATATTTTTTCTAACGTTTCCATTAGTAATTGGTCTTCCAATTACTAACCAATTACTTCCATTTTTATATGCCTGTTTAGGGGTCAAGACTCTTTTCTGATCATTTAAATTTGAATTAAATCTTATTCCAGGTGTTATAATTTCTTTCTTAAATACTTTTCTAACAATTTTAACTTCTTGAGCACTACAAACAATAGCATCTAATTTTGCTTTATTTGCCAACTTAGCTTGTTGATAAACTAATTTTTTAACATCTTTATTAAATCCAATTTCTTTCAGAGCTTTATTGTCTAAAGATGTTAGAATTGTTACACCTACTAATTTAGTTCTACCAGAAGCTTGTTTAGCTGCTTTTAATGACTCTAACCCAGAACTAATATGAATAGTGCAATAATTAAATTTAAGATCTGTAATTGCTTTTAAAGCTGAGGAGCAAGTATTTGGGATGTCTGAAAATTTGTAATCTCCAAAAGTTATTTGATTTTTCAATTGTGAAACAAATTTTCTTCCATTTTTTGAATTTAAAAACTCCAATCCAAATTTGTAACCTATTTTTAATTTAGAAGTTTTTGATTTTTTAATTATTTCTCTAATTTTTGGAATATTTGTACTATCACAAGCTATAAATATTTTATTCTTCTTCATTGTTTAATTTTTTAAACAAGTCTTTTGACATTTTAAAGTGAATTGTTTTCTTTTCAGGGGTATGAACTTTTTCACCAGTTTTAGGATTTCTAGATATTCTTGCTTTTTGTTTATTAGTAGAAAAAACACCAAACCCCCTAAGTTCTACTCTTTCACCTCTTCTAAGTGTTCTCTTTATTTCTTTTAGGATTATATCAGTAAATTTATCTAAACTTTTTTTAGAAAAATTAGGATAATTTTGTGAAAGTTGTTTTAAAAGCTTTGATTTTACAATAGCCAAATTATTTCACTTTTATTATTATTATTCTTTTTCTTCATCCTTTTTTTTCAAATCATCTGACAATGATGAAAATGGAAGATTTTTTCCAGAACCTTCAGCTCCATATTTTTCTAAAGCCTCTTTTTTTTCAATTTCTTCTAGAAGTTTAATACTTAAAGTTGCTTTTCTTTTATCTAAAGATAAATCTGAAATTGCACAATCTATCCTTTCACCTCCAGTAAATCTTGAGGGTCTCGCGTCTGCTGCATTAATTGCAATTTGAGATTTTTTAATTTGAAAATCCATTTCACATCCCTCTGGTCTGACTATTAAACCTTTATTATCTGTGGATATTATTTTAACTGTGATAGCTTGATTTACTTTTTTATCCTTAAACCAATCAAATGGATCTGGTTGTGTTTGTCTTAGTCCCACTCTAATTTTCTGTTCTGATGTTTTAATTTCTAAGACTTTTACCTTTAATTTGTCACCCTTTTTATATTTTGCTAATTCTTCCTCACCATTATTAAGATAAGTTAAATCATTGCAATGTAAAAAAGCATCTACATCTAAATCTTCTACTTTTAAAAATAAAGAATATTCATTTTTATTTGTTATTTGGCCTTCTACGATTGTATTGACAGGATATTTTTTTTCAAAAGATTCAAATGGATTTTCTTGTGTAAGTCTGTGAGAAATTGCAACTCTTCTTTTTTCTTTGTCAATTTCTGTAATTATGCAGTCAATCTCATCACCAACTTTGAACATTTTTTTTGCTGAAATATTTTTTTTAGTCCAGCTTAATTCACTTGAGTGAAGCAATGTTGTTAGACCTGGTTCTAGTTCACAAAAAGCTCCAAAGTCCATAATTTTTACAACCTTTGCTCTATAAATTTTATTTAGTTCGTAATTTTCAATATGCTCAAATGGATCTGGAGACAGTTGTTTCACAGAACAGCCAACCTGTAATTTTTCTTTGTCTACAGAAATTACTTTTAAGTCATGTTTTTCACCAATATTAAATACTTCATCAGGATGATTTACTCTTGAATAAGAAATTTCTTGTAAATGAACTAAAACATCAAGTTCATTATTGACATTAAAAAAGCATCCAAATGAGCTGTATCCTTTAACTTCAGCTCCTTTAATAATATCACCTACATTATATTTTTCTATAATTTTAGCTTTATCTTCTTTTTTATAAGATGAAATTATTTCCCTTCTTGAAACACAAGCATTACCTCTAATTTTATCTAATTTTATTAGAGCAAATTTTTGAGGTTCATTCATTAAATGACTTATATCTTTTAAAGGTTTATCGCTTATTTGAGATCCAGGTAAAAACATTAATGAGCCTGTATCTATATGTTCAACTATGCAACCACCTTTACATTTCGATGTAATTTTACCCATAATTGGCTCATTTTTTTCATAAGCTTCAACTAATTTATCCCATCCTTTAATTTTTTGTGCTTTACTTGCAGAAACTAAGACTTCTCCATTTTTATCCTCAATTTTTTCCAGTAGCACAGGGATAGTCTCACCAATCTTTATTTTGTCTACAAGTCCCATGTTTTTTAGTTCATTTATGTCTAAAACTGGCTCACTTTTTAATCCCTCGACAAAAAGAAAAACAAATTTCTCGCTAATTTTATTTATTTTTCCGTTTACAATTTTCCCTTCCTCAATATTTACTTTTGATAACTGACTATTTAATAGTTTTTCGAATTCTTTAGATGCTGGACTTGTTAATTCTTTGTAAATTTCCATTAAAATGTATATTTCTTGCCTATTTTTAAAAAAACACGATCTTTTAGTTAAAATTCAGCTTTAAATCAATAGCAAATAATCTAAAAAATATTGCCAAACTGCTTATATTGCTATGTTTTTGAGCTTTTTGATTAGTTAAAGGCACACTATCAAGATAGCTGGAATTTTTACTTTTTTAAACTTTTTATTACTTTTAAAAAAGATGGAAAAGAAGTTTTTATAGAGTCTTTATCGTGGATAATCCATTTTCCACCAAAAGTTAATGCAGCTACAACACTTGTCATAAATACTCTGTGATCTTTAAGATAACCCTTTATCACAATTTTTTTTTTATTTATAAGATATGGATTTCCATATATTTTAATAGAGTTGTTTGAGATTTTTGTTTTTATACCTATTAAATTTAAAATTTTTGATCCCCACTTTAATCTAGGACTTTCTTTTTGATTTAACTCTGAAAGATTTTTAAAATAAGATATACCATTTGCCTTTGCTGCAACTAAAAAAATAATTAAGAACTCATCTATCATACTGCTATTAAGTATTGATGGACAATTAATTGGTTTTATTTTTTTAGCACTTCTGACATGTATATTAGCAATTTTTTCTCCTTTATAGTATTTTATATTCTTTAATAATATTTGCACACCCATCATTTTTAATATTTTGATGACACCTATTCTTGATGGATTTACGTTTACATTTTTTAAGATTAATTTCGAATTTTGAGATAATGCAGTCAAAACAATTAAAAAAGCACAAGAACTTATATCAGATGGAATTTTATAATTAAATGCGTAGATTTTTTTTTTTCCAACAATTTTAATTAAATCATAAGTTTTTCCTGGAGTTGTTTTAATTGGTAGGTTTAAATATTTAAATAATAATTCACTATGGTTTCTAGATTTTTTAGCTTTTATAAAAGTTGTTCCTTTTGTATTCAATGAAGCAAGCATAATGGAAGTTTTACATTGTGCAGATCCTTTTTTTTCAATATATTTTATTGGTTTAGGTTTTGTCGTCCCTTTAATTATTATTGGTAACTTACCATTATTCGAAAGGAATTTTGCTCCAAATCTCTTTAACGGTTTTATAACTCTTGAGAAGTCTCTTTTAGATAAACTTTTATCACCGATGATTTTAATATTATTCTTTGAATGGATAAGTAAACCAATTATTAATCTTCCCAAGGTTCCTGAGTTTCCAGCATTTAAAATTATATTTTTTTGATATTTGTATCCATTGATGCCCAATCCATGAATAACACAAGTATCTTTATTAAGTTTAATTTTTACACCAAGCTTTTTTAAACAACTTAGAGTACTTAAAACATCATCTGATTTTAGAATATTTTTTGCAGTAGATTTACCAATAGCTTGAGAAGCTAATAAAGCCCATCTAATAGATAAACTTTTATCTCCTTCTAAAACTAATTGTTTATTAAAAGGTTTTATAGATTGATTTAAATGAAATATATTTTTCATCAAAAATTAATTAACTTATTTTGAATGAGTCACCAAAATAAGCTCTTCTAGCTTCAATATTTTGTAATAAATCAGCAGGCGTCCCTTGAGCAATTACTTTTCCATTATTAATTATTACGGCTGTATCAACACATGCTAATAGATCTCTAGCTTGGTGATCACATAGAATAATAGAAATATTATTAACACTTTGTAAATCTACAATTATTTCTTGTAGAATTTTTATTGTCATTACATCCAGAGCAGCAAATGGTTCATCTAACAAAAGAATTTTAGGATCAGATAGCAATGCAAGGGCTATTACTAACTTTTTTTTTTGTCCTCCAGATAAAAAATCAGCTTTAATGTCTCTAATTGAGTCAAGCTCAAATTTTGAAATTAAAGAATTAATTTTTTCCTCTCGATAACTTAAATTTTCAATCACAATTTCTGCAATTGCTTTAAGATTTTCATATACAGTTAAATCGTGAAAATAACCTCCATTTTGTGGAACAAAACCAATCTTAAATGCTATAGTTCTTTGATAAATTGGATAATTATTAATATTTTTAGACTCAATAATAACAGATCCGTAACTAGGAGATAATAGGCCTATAATTAAATTAAATATTGTTGATTTTCCAACACCATTTGGCCCAAGAAGTCCTAATATTTGACCATAACCAAGTTCTAAATTCAAATTATCTAAAATTATTTTTCTCCCATATTTGAAAGAAAGCCTATCCAACTTTAAAATTACATCCTTTTTTTTAAATGATTTTATTCTAAATTTTTTTATATTTGACATAATTAATTTTTTTCAATCTTAACATCATCATTTTCATTATTCATGTATATATCAATTTTTTTTGTTTTTAAATCAACCCTAATATTATCAGATGTAATTATACCGTTGTTTCCAACGTATCTAACATTTTCGTAAATTTTAGCTATACTATTTTTAATATCTAAATCTAACTTATCTGAAAAAATTTTATTATTCATATATTCAATTGAAACATTATCTCTAAATTTAGTATGATAGTTGAAATTATTATATTCAGCATTATCAGATCTAATTAGTAAAGGTATTTTTTTTTCATCAGTTATTATAGCATTTACTGTTTTCATTTTTACTATTTCATTGTTATTAAAATCAATTATTTCACTTAATTCTGAAGTAATGATATAATTTTTTTTTTGGTCCAGATTTATTTCATATTTCAAATTTTTTATAAGATTATTTTCACTTACTTGTTCTAACTGGTTATCAGGTGTTGCTATTACTTGTTTTGTAGAAGATTTATCACTTTTTGAAAAATATTTATTATTAAAAATAATCAATGCTAATATGACTGAACAAAGTAAAGTAAATTGAACAATTCTTTTCATTAAAAAGCTATTTGATTAATTTAATAAGGTTATGAATATGAATTACACCTATAGTCTTTTTTTTATTCTTTTTACTGTAAACACATACATTAGTAATTTTTTTTTTATTCATGAGATTAAGAATATCACTAGCCAACGTATCTTTTTCAACAACATATGGTTTTTTTGTCATAAATTGTTTTATTTTTAAATTATTTATGAATTTTCTTTTCTGCATTAATCTCTTCAAATCACCATCAGTAAATACTCCAGTATTTAAGCCTTCATTGTTTACTATTACTAAAAAACCAAGTTTTTTTTTATTTAATATCTTCAAAGCATTTATCATAATTTCATTTTCATTAACAAAAGGTATTTTGTTCTTTATTAACATTACATCATTAGCAGTTTTTAACTTATTTCCAAGATTTCCACCTGGATGAAATTTTTTAAAATCTAATTTATCAAATTTCTTTTGACTCATTGAAGCTATCGCTAATGCGTCGCCCAAACATAATTGTGCAGTTGTGCTTGATGTCGGTACAATTCCAAATCCAGATTCTTTAACACTGGGTATTAATAACTTAATATTTGCTGACTTAAATAAAAATGACTCTCGATTTGAAACGATTCCTATTAAATTAATTTTGTTACTTTTTGCATATTTTATCAAATCTTTTAATTCATCAGTATTTCCTGAATAACTAATTAATATTAACAGATCTTGATTGGTAATTCTTCCTAAGTCACCATGAGAGCAATCATTAGCTGAAATCGAAAACGAAGGACAGCCAACAGATGATAATGTTGAGGATATTTTTGATGCGATTTTTCCACTTTTTCCTACACCACAAACAACCACTTTTGACTTACACTTGATGATTGCTTTTACGGCTTCATAAAAAGATTTATCAATTGCACTTTTTAATTTTTTTAGAGCTTTTATTTGTAAGTCGACAACATCATTACCAATTTCGTAAATATTTTTTTTCATTTTAATGCGACCAGATATCATCCTTAAACAATGCTAGATCGAGATCAACTCTTGTTTTTAGAAAATTCAGACAATCTTTGTAAAGGTCTATTCTTTTTTCTCTTTTAAGAATTTTGGTTAACTCTTCATGAATTTTATGTAAAAAAATTACATCATTAGCACAATATTTAAGCTGAGCAGAAGTGAGTTCACCACCAAAATCAGAACTTTGAAATTGTTTGCTAATATCTATATTCATGAATTCTTTAATTAATGTTTTTAAAGAATGATTATCAGAATAAGATCTTGCTAATTTAGACGCAATTTTAGTATCAAAAATATTATTAGTGTCAGTTTTCAAGTAGTATTTTATATGAGCCATATCTGCCCTTCCATAATGAAAAATCTTTGTAATAGAATGATCTGCTAATATTCTAACTAAATTAGGGGCATTGTAGCTAGATCTATCAAGTTGAATTATGTGTGCATCGGAGTTGCCAGTTGAAATTTGAATGAGACATAATGGATCTCTTTTTACATTTAGACCCATAAATTCACCATCAACTGCAATTACATTGCCTAATTTTAGATCATCTGGTAAATCATTTTTGTGAAGTTTAATATCAATACTCATTTTTTAATTATTTATATATGAAACCTAAAAATTGTCTAATATTTGGTGGTAGCGGTCAAATTGGAAGACATCTAATAAGAAAATTAACAAAAAACAATATAAGAGTCACTGTTGTAACAAGAAATATCCATCAAAAAAGTTATATTATTAAAACTCAAGGAAACGCTGGTTATATAGATATAGTTGAAGCAAATATTTATGATGAGCAAAAATTGAGAGATCTTTTTTCTAAATCTGATGTTTGCATAAATCTAATTGGAATTTTATTTGAAAAGAAAAAAGGTAATACCTTTTATAATATTCATACACTATTCCCATCTTTAATTGCAAAATTGTCGAGAGAATATAAATTAAAAAATCTTATCCATGTATCAGCTCTTGGAATAAATGAAGCCGTAGACAGTAATTATGCAAAAAGTAAACTTGAAGGAGAAAAAAAAATTTATAATAGTTTTCCGATTGCAACAATTTTAAGACCTTCAGTTGTTTATTCTGTAGATGATAATTTTACTACTAACTTTATGACTCTACTTAGTAGACTTCCAATTTTTCCATTATATTATTCTGGAAATACAAAGTTTACTCCAATCCATGTTTCAGATTTATCTGATATAATTTATGGTGTTGTTACAAAAAGTATCAATTCAAAAATAATAGAATGTGTTGGCCCAGAGCAAATTTCTCTCAAAGAAATCGTTCAAAGACTTTTAAAATTAATTAATAAAAAAAGATTACTTCTTCCAATGCCATTACCAATCGCATTTCTATCTGCAAAAATCTTTCAATTATTACCAAATCCTCTTTTAACAGAGGATCAATTGAGACTTCTGAAATATGATAATATTTTAACTGGAAAATTTAGAAGCAATTCTGAAATTGGCATACCCAGCAAAAGGTATTTTAATGATGAAGTAAAAAAGTATGCTTATATGTGGCGCGAAGGTGGTCAATTTTCTACTGAAAAATATACTTCTAATGAGATTACAAAATCTTAATTAAACAGATTGAATTTTCTTTTCAATAATTTCTGAATCTTCCTCTTTATCACTCACATCTTCTTTTTTGCCTTTAGGCTGATATGCGTAAAGTAAATGTAATTTACAATATGAAAAATCCTTCAAAGAGGATCTACCACAAAAATAAAAATTTTTTTCATCGGGGTGTCCAATAGGCCACTTACACAAGCTCTCATCTAATTCTTCTAAATGTTTTGGATTTTCTGGTTCAAAGTCTTTTTCGATGATTAATGATTTAAATCTACTTTTTCTACTTCTTTTGAATTTATTATTATTTTGCTCAATAGAATTTTCAAAGCTTTTGTTTGATGTTGCTGTTCTAGTTTTTATTTTTGCTGATAAATTTAGTCTATGAGCTTTACCAATTACGGCGTTCCTACTAATTCCACCAATAATTTCAGCAATTTGACTAGCAGTATTCCCTTTACCCCATAATTCTTTTAGTTTGGCGACTTTTTCATCTGTCCAACTCATAACTATCAATATCTATATAATGTATATAATTTATTTATAAACACAATATAGTGTTATTATTTTAATAATAACAAGAAATTATTGGCACTTATCAACATTATTTAAGAATCAATTTAATATTTTTCAATCGATAATTGAATCTATCTAATTTAATTTAAATCAATTAAATAATAAAACTTAATATGAGTTTTCTTACTAAAAATTATAGACGAAAAAAAATTGCTTTTATTAGAGGTAAAGGTAGTTTTTTATTCTCAACCAAAGGAGAAAAATATTTAGATTTCGTTCAGGGTATAGCAGTTAATTCCTTAGGACATGCAAACCCAAAATTAATTAAAACATTAAGAAATCAATCTAAAAAAATCTGGCATGTGTCTAATGCATTTATTATTCCAGAAGGAGAAAGATTAGCAAAAAAAATTGCACAAAATACATTTGCAGATTATGTAATGTTTCAAAACAGTGGTGCTGAGGCAACTGAAGCTGCAATTAAAGTGGCTAGAAGGTATTTTTATTCCATAGGTAAGCCTAAAAAAAATCGAATTTTATGCATTAAAAATTCTTTCCACGGTAGAACTATTGCGGCCATTTATGCTAGTGGAAGTAAAAAAATGACAGAAGGATTTGGTCCCAAAGTTTTGGGATTTGATCATTTTAAGTTTGGTGATCACAAGTCTTTAAAGAAAAAGATTACTAAGAATACAGCAGCAATTATGGTTGAAACTATTATGGGAGAAGGTGGAATTAAAGTTATACCCGATTGGTGTTTAAAAGGTTTAAGAAAACTATGTAATAAAAAAAAAATATTACTTATTTTAGATGAGGTTCAGTGCGGAATTGGTAGATCAGGGGATTTTTTTGCTTTCGAAAAATCGAAAGTTAAACCTGATATTGTTCCAATTGCGAAAGGTATTGGTGGAGGTTTTCCAATAGGTGCAGTTTTAATGAATAAAAAAGTTGCATCGGGCATGATAGCCGGTACACATGGGTCGACTTTTGGGGGTAATCCTTTGGCAATGCAAATAGGAAATACTGTTTTTGATATTATCTCTAAGAAAAGTTTTTTAAATAATGTAAAAAAAAATTCAAAATATTTCCTTGCTCAACTAAATAATATTCAAAAAAAATATCCAAATATAATTAAAGAGGTTAGAGGAAGAGGTTTTTTAATAGGATTACAATTATATAAGGATCAAACAAAATTTATAAAGAAGTTGATGGATTATAAAATGCTCACAATTAGAGCTGCAGAAAATGTAGTAAGAATTTTACCACCACTTAATGTAAAAAAAACTGAACTTGATATGGCTTTAAAAATATTAAATAAAGTTTGTTCTAGTTACTAATTAAATGAAACATTTTATTAATATTAAAGATATTTCATCAAAAGATCTTAGAAAAATATTAACAGACGCAAAAAAAAGAAAACAAAAAAGACTAAAATTAAGCACTTTACAACCAGATAAAGATATTCCCTTAAAAGGTAAATTGTTGATCCAAATGTTTGAAAAATCAAGCTTACGAACAAGATTGAGTTTTTACCTTGCGATTAAACAATTAGGTGGTGGAACAATTACATTACGATCTAATGAATTGCATCTTGGAGAAGGTGGAGAATCCCTGGAAGATACTGCAAAAATTCTCTCTAGTTATGGAGATGGTTTTATGTTGAGAACCGATAGTAATGAAAAATTGGACAACTTCAAAAAATATTTAACTATACCCATTATTAATGGTTTATCTCCATGTTCACATCCAACCCAAGTTTTATCAGATGTATTTACTGTTGAAGAAATTAAAAAAAAACCAATTTCAAAATTAAATATTACTTGGATAGGTGACTCAAATAACGTGCTCAATAGTTTGATAGCTGCATCTGTAAAGTTTTCGTTTAAATTAAGTATTGGTTGTCCCAAAAAATATAGACCTAAAAAATTTATTTTAGATTGGGTCAAAAGTCAGAATAAAAAAATTAATATTTTTCACGATGTAAAAAAAGCAGCAATGAATGCAGATGTAATATTTTCAGATAAGGTTATATCTATTAATGACAAAGTAAATAAGATTAATAAAATAAATCATTTTAAAAAATTTAAAGTAAGCGAAAAACTAATGAGTTATGCGAAAAAAAATTGTGTTTTTTTACATTGTTTACCCAGAGGGTCTGAGGTAGATGATATTGTTTTTAGAAGTAAAAATTCAAAAGTATGGTTGCAGGCCATTAATAGAGTTCATGTGCAAAAAAGCATATTGTTATATTGTTTTGGAAAATTAAGGTAACTGAAGTGGGTTGTCTGTATTTTGATTGAGATATTTGATTACTGAAGCTCTATCTTTCTCTTTTCTCAATCCAGCAAATGCCATTTTAGTTCCTTTAATCCATTTGGCTGGTTTTATTAAGTAACCATTTAATTCTTCTATTGTCCAATTCTTGTCGTATTCAGAAAGAGCTTTAGAATATTTATAATCACTTATGGAGCCAACTCGTCTACCGACAACATTATATAACGCTGGTCCAATATTATTTTTGCCGCCTTTGATAATTGAATGACAAGCAGCACATTTTTTAAAAACTTTTTCTCCCGTAGCTATATCTCCCATAGCCATTAATGCATCAATATCAATTTTTTGTTCAGTTGTTTCAGATGCTGGCTCAGTGCTATTTGTAGCAACTTGCTCAACTTCTACGACGTAACTTGGCTTTTCAGGTTTTTCCACATAAAATATTATATTAGAAACTTTCCCAATTCCAATAACTAGTAATGCAACCAAAAGAATTGCAGCAACAATTTTGTTAATTTCAAATGAATCCATTTTTGATAACTTATTTAAAGAACCTATAACATTAATATTTCAAAAATTCTTATATTTTACTGTACAATTTTGCCTCTATTTATAATCTAAATAAATATAAATAACCTATGAAAACATTAATAATTATACCTTCTAGAATGTCAGCTACGAGATTGCCAGGTAAACCTTTACTTAAAATTAACGGTAGATCTATAATTTCACATGTATTTAAAAAGGCTGAAAGTGCTGAGATAGGAGAAGTTATAGTGGCTACTGAGGATCAAGAAATAGTAGACGATGTTAAAAGTAATGGGGGAAATGTAATTTTAACCTCTAAAAATCATAAAACTGGTACTGATAGAATTTATGAAGCCCTTACTTTATTAAACAAAAAAGATATTCATTATGTTATGAATATACAAGGAGATGAGCCCGATATTGACTTAGATGATATAAAAGTCCTTCATAATAAGATGAGGATCAATACATCAAAAATTGGCACTTTAGCCGCAAAGATTCATAGTGAAGAAATGTATAATAATGAAAATATAGTTAAAGTAAAAATTGGAGAATCATTTAATAAAAATTCTTTTCCTATAGCTCAAAGTTTTGTTAGAAATTTAAAAGGACAAAATAAAGATGATTTTTGTCATCATATAGGAATATATTGCTTTGAGATAGCTACATTAAAAAAATTTGTCTCATTAAAGCAATCTAAGAATGAGTTAGAGAATAAATTAGAACAATTGAGAGCTTTAGATAACAATATAAATATTAATGTAGCCCTCGCCAATCGATCTCCAATAGGTGTAGATACTGAAGAGGATTATATAGCTATAAAAAAAATAATGAAATATATATAGTTATGAATAAAATTTACTTTCAAGGTATTTATGGAGCATATTCTCATTTAGCATCTCTCGCAATTTACCCAAATGCAAAAATTATTCCATGTAAAACATTTGATGAATGTTTTTTAAAGGCTTCAAATGATAAAAATTCAAAAATTGTAATTCCTGAGTCTAATAGAATTACTGGAAATATTGGAATTGAGTATCTAATTTTTAAATATCGTTTGAATATTTATTCTGAATATTTTCAGAAAATTGAGCATAATTTATTAGGCCAACCAGGTGCTAAGATTACAGATATAAAAAATGTATTCTCTCATGCTCAAGCATTGTCTCAATGCTCTATGTTTATTAAAAAAAATAATCTTATAGAACATGTTAGGGCTGACACAGCTGGTTCAGCAGAAATGATTTCAAGAAACAAGAATAAATATGATGCAGCAATTGCCTCTACTTTGAGTGCTAAAACCTATGGATTAGAAATTCTTGAAAAGAATATTGAAAATGAACCTGGAAATTTAACTAGATTTTTAGTTATGGGAAAAGATTTGATACAACCAGAATATAAAAAAAAAAAATATATTACTTCTTTTTTATTTAAACTTAAAAGTAAACCTGCAGCTCTTTATCAATCTTTAGGTGGTTTCGCAATTAATGGAGTAAATTTAACTAAGTTACAAAGTTATCCAGAAAAAAATTCTTTTGATTCATTCTTTTTTTTATGTGATCTTGATGGACATATTGAAGATAAAAAAGTTCAAAAATCATTAGAAGAGCTGGGTCTTCATTGTCAAGATTTTCATGTTCTAGGTGTTTTTGAGGCTGATCCCGTTAGAGAAAAAAAATCATAATCTTTTCTTGTAGATTAGAAAACAATACTGCTATAATAGTTTTGGAGGCTAGAGGTGAATGCTGCTTGAACCCGACCAGATCTTAACAGAAGCAGTCGTAAAGACAGTTATTCAGGTTCTAGTCTCCTAAAATGGTATGATGAATAAAAATTCAAAGGTTTTAGCACTTAAATACAGACCTCAAACATTTGATGATCTGATAGGTCAAGAAGTTGTCTCCGAAACTATCATAAACTCTATTAAAGCAAATAAAGTGCCAAATGCTTATCTTTTTACAGGAATTAGAGGAATAGGAAAAACCACGACAGCAAGGATAGTTGCAAAGTCTTTAAATTGTTTAAAAGGTGTCGAAGATTTATGTAAAACAAGCATGTGCGAAAATTGTGAAGCAATAGCAAACTCAAGCCACATAGATGTTCTTGAGATGGATGCAGCTAGCAAAACAGGAGTAGATGATGTTAGAGATTTAATTGAGTTCTCAAGATATGGACCTACTTCAACAAAATTTAAGATCTTTATTATTGATGAAGTTCATATGTTAAGTAAACAAGCCTTTAATGCTTTATTAAAAACATTAGAGGAACCACCTGAATATTTGAAGTTTATATTTGCTACAACCGAAATTAAAAAAATTCCAATAACAGTAGTATCTAGATGTCAAAGATTTGATCTTGCTAGGATAAAATCGACTCAATTATTTGACTTTATAAAAAAGATAAAAGATAAAGAAAATGGCAAAGTTTCAGATGAAGCACTAAAGCTTATTGTAAAAATTTCTGAAGGTTCTGTTAGAGATGCACTATCCTTACTTGACAGGGCATTACTAAGTCTTGAAAATAATAAGGAATTGGATTTAGGTACTGCACAAAAAATATTTGGTTACTTTGATAAATCTCAACTGATTGATATATTTCATTTGATTTTAAAAGGTGATGAGAACAAAGTTATTGAAAGTTATAGAAATATCTATGACCAAGGCGTTGAACCTAAAATATTTATAAATGATTTTTTAGAAATTTTATATTATTTTAAAAATATTAGCTCTCTTACTCCCGAAAGTACAAATTTTTCATTGAATGATGAAGAATTTGATAAGATTAAAAAAATATCAAGTGATGTTGATAATGAAGTATTAATTTTATTTTGGCAATTTACAATTAAAACTTTAGGAGAATTAGATATTGTTTCAAATCAACATTTATCAATTGAAATGCTTTTATTAAGATTAATTCACCTCAAAGATTCTAAACTCAAATATGAAGAAAAAAATGATAATGAAAAAATAAGTAATAAAAAAAATGATAATCAAGCCAATGTATCATCTCAAATATTAAATAAAGAAACCATAAATCAAATTAAAAATGTTTCTCAAGAAAAAAAAATCAAATCTGAACCTAAAATTCATACAAAAGCTACAAATGAAAAAATTATAAATTCATTTAAGGAATTAATAGAATTGTGTTCTTATAAAAAAGAGATGAGTCTTAAATATGAACTCGAAAAAAACGTGAACTTAGTAAAATTTGAAAATGGAAGAATTGAAATTTCTTTTAATGATAATTTAGATAAAGACTTTGTTAAAAATTTATCTTCAAAATTATTTGAATGGACCAGTCATAGATGGATTATAAGTTTTAGTAAAAACGAAGGTGAATTATCAATAAATGAAAAGAAAAAAAATAAACAAAAAAAATTAATTGAAAATACAAAAAAATCTGATTTGTATAAGACTGTTTTAAATCATTTTTCAGATGCAGAGTTAATTGATGTTAAGCCGGTTGGAAAGGATAAAGAGTAATGACAGATTTCACAAAGATATTAGATAAAGCGAGAGAACTTGAGGCAAAAATGAAGGAAAGCCAAGAAAAAATTAAAAAAATAAGGGTTGATGGTATTTCTGGCTCAAATTCTGTAAAAGTTACTTTAGATGGTGAGGGGGAAATGCAAAAAATTGAAATTTCAGATGAAATTTTAAAAGAAGAAAAATCTATTGTGGAAGATTTGATTGTTGCAGCTCACAATAATGCTAAAGCTCAATTAAAATCTAAAACAACTGAAGAAATTTCTAAAGCAACTGGTGGCTTGGGTATTCCTGGTTTTAAATGGCCATTATAGTTAATGCAAAATATTTCTGAAATTGATGATCTAATTAAATTAATTTCAAAATTACCAGGTTTAGGACCAAAATCTGCTAAACGAATAGTTTTGAAATTAATCAATAACAGAGATGAAATTATAAAACCTATGGCTAATACTTTGGCCCAAGTTTATAAAAATGTGACTCGATGTAACTCATGTGGTTCACTAAAATCAAATACTGAGGGTTGTAATAATTGTGAAAATATTAAAGAAAAATTTAATAAAATTTGTGTTGTTGAAGATATAGCTGATCAATGGTCTATAGAAAATTCTAACATTTATAAAGGATATTTTCATATCCTTGGAGGGACTATTGCTTCAGTTGCTAATAGAAAACAAGATCTTTTAATTGATTCTTTGGTCCATAGAGTGCTTAAAGATAAAATAGATGAAGTTATTTTAGCAACAAGTGCTACTGTGGAGGGACAAACAACAGCTTACTTCATTCAAGACAGTTTAAAGAAAACTAAAGTGAAAATTACAAAATTAGCACAAGGTTTACCAGTTGGAGGTGAAATCGAGAGTCTTGATGATGGAACTCTTTTTTCTGCATTTAAAAATAGATTAAATTTAAATTTTAATTCTGATTAATTTTTCTTTTTAATCTATTTTCATGTAAAAGTGGTTCTGTATAACCAGAAGGCTGTTCTTTACCTTTAAAAATTAAATCACAAGCAGTCTTAAATGCCTGTGATCTCTCATAATCATCGCTCATATTAATATATCTTTTGTCATTATTATTCTGCTTATCAACAATTTTTGCCATTTCTTTCATGATCTCTAATACTTTATTTTTCGTAATTATTCCGTGATGAATCCAATTAGCAATATGTTGGGATGAAATTCTTAGAGTCGCTCTATCTTCCATAAGGCCAACATCATTTATATCGGGAACTTTTGAACAGCCTATTCCTTGATCTATCCATCTTACTACATATCCCAATAAAGTTTGAGCTGAGTTTGATATTTCTGTCTTTATTTCTTGTTCAGACCAATTTGGTTTATCTTTAATCGGGATATGTAAAAGATCATCTAATTTTGCTTGATCACGTTTTTTAATTTTTTGTTGTTCTTCAAATATATTTATTTGATGATAATGCAATGCGTGTAATGATGCTGCTGTTGGTGAAGGCACCCAAGCGCAATTTGCTCCAGATTTTAGATGATTTATTTTATCAACCATCATTTCTTTCATTTTATCTGGCATTGCCCACATACCTTTTCCAATTTGAGCTTTACCAGAAAAGCCACATTTTAAACCAATATCTACATTGTTATTTTCATATGCGATAATCCATTTTGATGATTTCATTTCTCCTTTTTTAATCATAGGTCCAGCTTCCATAGAGGTATGCATTTCATCTCCAGTTCTATCTAAAAATCCGGTATTTATAAAAAAAACTCTGTTTTTAAGATTTCTAATACATTCCTTAAGGTTGGTTGAAGTTCTTCTTTCCTCATCCATTATTCCAATTTTACATGTAAATTTTTTAAGTCCAAATAACTCCTCTACTTTGGAAAAAATTAAATCAGTAAAAGCTGTTTCTTCTGGGCCATGCATTTTGGGTTTAACTATATAAATTGATCCTGATCTGGAATTTCTTTTTTTTCTTAGATCATGTAGTGCAGCTGCTGTTGTAAAAAATGCATCCATTATTCCCTCAGGTATTTCAGTTCCATCCTTAAGAATGATAGATGGATTAGTCATAAGGTGACCTACGTTTCTTATCAAAAGCAAACTTCTTCCATGAAGCTTTAAACCTTTGCCGTCCCTTGATATATAGCTTCTATCTGGATTAAGTTTTCTTTCTAAGTTCTTACCATTTTTTTCAAATTGAATTTTCAAATCTCCTTTCATTAAACCTAGCCAATTTTTATAACAAATTATCTTATCTTCTGAGTCCACAGCAGCAACACTATCCTCATTATCACATATTGTTGAAATCGCAGACTCAGCTATAACATCACTGATACCAGCAATGTCATGCGCGGCACTAAAAGCTTTTGGATTTATTATTATTTCAAAATGGAGATTATTATTTTTAATAATAATTGTTGAAGGTTTATTAGCGTCACCTCTATGTCCTACAAATTTATCTTTATTTTTTAAAAAGTATTCATAATCATCTTTTAAAATGATTAGATTTTTATCTTTTACTTTTAAACCGGCAATATTTTTCCAACTTGTGCCATCTATTGGCACATACTTATCAAAAATTTCTCTTACATATTTTATAACCTGTTGCCCCCTACTAGGATCATATCTTTCACTGCCGCCTTCCTCTGACTCAATAATATTTGTTCCATATAAACTATCATATAAACTTACCCATCTTGCATTAGCAGCATTAAGAGTATATCGAGCATTCATAACTGGGACTACTAATTGTGGTCCCGCTATATTAGATATCTCCTCATCTATATTTTTTGTTTCAATATTAAAATCTGGGCCTTCTTTTTTTAGATAGCCAATTTTAAATAGAAACTCTTTATACTTTTCAATTTCAATTTTTTTGCCTTTATTTTTTATATGCCACAAGTCAATTTTTTTTTGTAAATTTTCTCTTGTTTGTATTAATTTTTTGTTTTTAGGAGATAGCTCGTGGGTTATTTTGTCGAAACCTAACCAAAATTTTTCTGGCGAGATATCAGTATCTTTAAATAGTTCGTTGTTTACAAAAGATAATAAATCTTCAGCAACTTTTAAGTTGTGTACTTTTTTGTAAAATACAGTCATTTTACAATTTTTAAAACTCAAGTAAAATTAAGTCAAACTATTAATAGAAGCATTGACATTTTGTTGTCACTTTTAGATTTTATGACATAATTGTTTCTTATGAAAAATTATCTAAATTTTGAAACTGATATAAAAAAATTAGAGAATGAGCTCAATGAATTGAAGGACCCTTATAATCAAGGCGGTCTCACTGAGGTTGACACAGATAAAATTTCGAAAACCCAAGAAGAGCTTGATAAAAAATTAAAAGAAGTTTATTCATCTCTAGATCCTTGGCAAACCACAATGGTTGCAAGACATGAAGATAGGCCTAAGTCAAAATTTTTTATAGATAATTTATTTGAGGATTTTGTTTCTTTTGCTGGTGACAGATATTATGGAGAGGACAAATCAGTAATCACTGGATTTGCAAAATATAATGGTCAATCAGTTTTAGTTATAGGACAAGAAAAAGGTGAAAATTTAGATACTAGAATTGAAAGAAACTTTGGAATGATGAGACCAGAGGGTTATAGAAAAACTATACGTCTCATGAAGCTAGCTGATAAATTTAATATTCCAATAATATCTTTCATTGATACCCCTGGGGCATATCCTGGCGTAGGAGCAGAAGAGAGAGGTCAAGCAGAAGCAATTGCTAAATCAATAGAATGTTGTATGAAATTAAAAGTTCCTACTTTAGCAATCATAATTGGAGAGGGTGGTTCCGGTGGTGCGATAGCACTTGCTTCATCGAGTAAAGTCATAATGTTAGAAAATGCAATCTATTCAGTTATATCTCCAGAAGGATGTGCAACAATTTTATGGAGAGATCCAAAAAAGATGCTTGATGCAGCAAAGGCTATGAAGTTATCTGCAAAAGACCTTTATGATTTGAAGATTATCGACGAGATAATCCCAGAACCCCTTGGTGGTGCTCATCGAGATAGAAATTTGATCTTGAGCAATGTTAGAGAGTCAATTTCAAAAAATTTAAACTCATTCAATGAAATGAAAGCTGAAGAGATTTTAGAACAAAGAAAAAATAAATTTTTAAAAATTGGAAGAAGCAAAGGTTTTATTAATAATCTGGAAAATTTAAGCTCTCTAGATAATAAAAAAAACAGTTTAGATCAATTTTTTATTAAAAATAAGAAAAATGTATTTTTAGCTGTAGTATTTATAATTTTATTATCTTTTTTAGTAATATTTTTATAGAGCCCCACAACATTTTTTAAATTTTTTTCCTGATCCACAAAAACAAGGTTCATTTCTACTCATTTTTTTTCCTAGATATTTTGGATCAATTTTTGAAGGTTCAATATTTTGCTTAGTTTCTCTTGGGGCCTCAACAACTTTTAAATTCATTAAAATTGTTACATAATCAATTTTTAATTTTTCCAAGAGCGCTGAAAATAAATTGAATGCTTCTTTTTTATATTCGACTAAAGGATCTCTTTGCCCATAGGATCTAAGTCCAACAACTTGTCTTAATTGTTCTAAATATTGTATATGTGACTTCCAATTTATATCAATCGATTGTAATAAAACTCTTTTTTCTATTTCTTTGGACTGATTTTCACCCAATAACCTTGTTCTTTCAACTCTATTGTTATTAAAATAGTCAAAAATTTTTTCTTTTAACTCAATATCTTTCAATGTGACAAGTTTTGAGAAATCTTTTTCTTCTAAGCTCTTTCCCATTAGCAATTTTAATTTATTATTAAATTCATTACTTTTTGGGTTTGCTATTTTTTGTATTTTTAATTTTAACAAATCGTCAATTATTTCTTTTAAAAATTCCTCAGAATATGAAAATATTTGATCACTATTCATCGCATCATTTCTTTGAGAGAAAATTACATGTCTTTGGTCATTTAGAACATTATCAAATTTAATTAATGTTTTTCGAATATCAAAGTTTCTAGCCTCTACTTTTTGTTGTGCTCTCTCTAAAGCTTTATTAATCCATGGATGATCAATACTTTCTCCGTCTTTTAGTCCAAGTTTTTGAAGAATATTATTCATCGATTCTGAACCAAAAATTCTCATTAAATCGTCCTCTAGACTAACATAGAATATTGAACTTCCTTCATCACCCTGTCGTCCTGATCTTCCTCTAGCTTGATTATCAACTCTTCTTGACTCCATTCTTTCAGTACCAATTACAAATAAACCACCGCAAGATTTAATTTTATCTTTCTCCTTCTTTAATTGATCTTCCGGAATTGATCCTTTTTTTCCACCTAGTTGAATATCAACTCCACGACCAGAAATACTTGTTGTAATAATTACTGAATTTTCTTTACCTGCATTAGCTATGATTTCCGCCTCATTTTCATGATTTTTAGCATTAAGAACAACGTGCTTAATATTTTCTTTAAAAAGTAATTTTGAATAAATTTCAGATTTATTAATGCTTGAGGTAAAAACTAATAATGGTTGGCCAGTTTCGTTACATTCTTTTATCTTTTTTATAATTGCTTTATTTTTTTCTTCTTCTGTTCTGAAAATTTGATCATTATAATCTTTTCTTATCATCGGGTTATTAGTTGGAATTACGACTACAGGTAAATTATAAATTTCGTAAAATTCTTCAGCCTCTGTAGCTGCCGTGCCTGTACAACCTGATATTTTTTTATAAAGTTTGAAATAATTTTGATAAGTAATAGATGCTAGGGTTTGATTTTCAGATTGGATTTCTAATTTTTCTTTAGCCTCTAAAGCTTGATGAAGACCATCTCCAAATCTCCTTCCTTCAAGAATTCTACCAGTTAATTCATCAATAATTTTTAAACTTTTGTCTTGCACAATATAATCTTTACCTTTTTCAAATAAGTGATTTGCTCTTAATCCTTGGTTTACATGGTGAACTAGAGCTAAATTTTCTGGGTCATAAAAATTATTATTTTTTAAAATTCCAGCATTTGAAAATATTTTTTCAACATTATTAATGCCGTTGTTTGTTAGTAAGATATTTTTATCTTTTTCATCAATTTCATAATCATCTTTTTTTAGTTTTTTTACCAATTGATCAATTACTAAATATTGATTAGTTTTATCTTCGGCAGCGCCTGAAATTACCAAAGGTGTTCTTGCTTCATCAATTAAACAAGAGTCTATTTCATCTACAATCGAATAGTAATGACCTCTTTGAACTTTCTCATCTTTTGAATATTTCATGTTATCTCTTAAATAATCAAAGCCCAATTCACTATTAGTGGCATATGTAATGTCACAATTATAATTTTTCTTTCTGTCAAGATCGTTTTGATCATTATTAATAAATCCAGATGTTAAACCTAAAAAATTGTAAATTTGACCCATCTCTTGAGAGTCTCTTTTTGCTAAATAATCATTAACAGTTACAACATGGACACCTTTCTCCTCAAGGGCATTTAAATAAGCTGATAATACAATAGTTAAAGTTTTGCCCTCACCGGTTCTCATTTCTGCTATTTTATTTTCATGCAAAACTATTCCGCCAATTAATTGAACATCATAATGTCTTTCATTCCTAGATCTTTTAGAAGCTTCTCTTACCAAAGCGTAAGCAATTGGCAAAATTTTATTTAATGACTCTCCATTTTTAATTCTATTTTTTAATTCTTGGGTTTTCTTTGGGAAATCTTCATTTGATAATAATACAATTTTTTCTTCTAAATGGTTTATTTCATTTACAATTTTGCTAATTCTGTCCAATTCTTTTTGGTTACCAG